>NZ_CP120742.1:3860000-4090000 GCF_029581275.1 Micromonospora sp. WMMD1155 | reverse complement strand
CTGCCGCCGGTACGGCCCGGAGCGGCACCCGATGACGGTCGGCACGGCCCGGAAACCGCAGGCAATGACAGCTTCCATGGCCCGGAAACCGGCAAGCGACGGCCACCCGCACAGCCGGGAACCGCCGGTAACGACCGCCCACACGGCCCCCGAGCCAGCACCCGACGACCGTCGGCCCGCCCGAGAACCCCCACGTAACAACCGCCGCACGGCCCGGCAATCCGGCCCGCGGTGGCTGTCGGCCGGACGCGGCGTCCGACCAGGCGACAGTCCCGGCGCAGCCCGGGACGCGGGCTGCCTCGACGTGCCAGAGTGTCAGGCATGGATGAGTCCGGGATCGAGGGCAGGGTGTTCGCCGAGGAGGCGCTACTCGGCCTCCTCCTGCCGTTCTGGCAGGTGGTGATCGGCGCGGTCGTGCTTGTCGTCCTGGTGCTCTCGGTGGGGCGTCTCGCCCGACGGGGCAGGTCCCGGATGACCACCGCGCTGCTGGTCACCGCCGCGGCCATCGCCGGGTTCGCGGTGATCGGTGTCCTGTTGGAGGGGTGAGGGCTCTACAGCCGGCGGTTGGCCAGGCTGGGCAGCTCGGCCCGGATCGCGGCGAGGCGATCGAGGTCCAGGTCGACGACCGACACACCTGGGCCGTCCGGCAACTGGGTGAGGACGGTCCCCCACGGGTCGACCACCATGCTGCGTCCGAAGCAGGTACGACCTGGCTCGTGGTCGCCGGTCTGGCCCGCCGCCGCGACGAAGCACTGGTTCTCGATGGCCCGGGCCCGCAGCAGGACCTCCCAGTGGTCCCGCCCGGTGTGCATCATGAATGCCGCCGGCACCACCAGCAGGTGCGCTCCCCCGTCGGTGGCGAGCAACCGGTACAGCTCCGGGAAGCGCAGGTCGTAGCAGATCGACAGACCGACGCGCAGGCCCTCGACGTCCACCACGACGGTTTGGACCCCGGGCGCGACCGTCGCGGACTCCAGATAGGAGACCCGACCGGGGATCTCGACGTCGTACAGATGGATCTTTCGGTAGCTCGCGGCGAGGCTGCCGCTGCGGTCGAAGACCAGCGACGTGTTCCAGGTGTGCTCCGGGTCCGGCCCGGCCTCGTGGAACGAGCCGGCCACCACCCAGATCCCGAGCCTCCGGGCGATCCCGGCGAAGAAGCTGCCGACCTCACCGTCCACCGGCTCCGGCTCGGGCAGCCCGGCGGCCGGACCGAGGTAGTCGACGTACTCCGGTAGGACGGCCAGGTCCGCGCCACCCGCCGCCGCGCGTTCCAGCAGGACCTCGGCGGCGGCCAGGTTGGCCTTGCGGTCGTCCCGGGCGTTCAGCTGGCAGACGGCGACACGCATGAGCACAGGGTACGGCCGGAGGAGCCGGCGTGGACAGCGTCAGATGCTGGCCAACACCAGAGCCCCGGCGGCGAACCCGAGCCCGGCGACCTGGATCGGGCGCAGCCGTTCCCGGTCGACGCCCAACGCCAGCAGCACGGTGCTGGCCGGATAGAGCGCCGTGATCGCCGCGATGATGCTCAGGTGACCACGGGCGGCGGCGGCCAGGAAGAGCCCGTTGGCGGCGCTGTCGAGGAGACCGGCGACAGCCGCCCAGCCCAGCACCCGCCGTCCGAGTCGCAACCGCACGCCGGTGCCGGCGGCCAGTGCGAGGCCGACCGCGATCGAGCTGACCCGCACCGCCGCCACCGGCCACATCCCGGCGCTCTGGTCGGCCTGGCCGAGGAGGGTGAAGAAGACACCGAAGAGCGCTCCGGCGGCGAGAGCCAGCCCGACGAGCCGGGCCGGGACGCCCCGTCGTTCGCCGCCCTCCCCCAGGCTGACCAGTGCGATCGCGAGCACCGCGAGACCGGCGCCGGTGAGTGCCAGGGCACCTGGGAAGGACGCGGTGAACAGGCCGGCGATGATCGGCACCACTGCGGCGGTGATCGCGGTGACGGGTGCCACGACGGCCATCATCCCGCCGGCGAGGGCCCGGTAGAGCAGCATGACCCCGCCGGCGCCCGCCACCCCGGCGAGCAGACCCCAGCAGATGTCCGCGACGGTCGGGGCGCCCGGCACCGCCAGCACCAGGACGACGAGCAGCGGGACGCTGAGGAGTTGGGAGACGACGGTCACGGCGATCGGGTCGGCGCGACGGGACGCCTTTCCGCCGGAGAAGTCGGCGATGCCGAAGGCGACGGCGGACACGGTTGCCAGGACAATGGGGAGCATGCCCCTGTCGTATCACAATAGTGACCGTGAAGGATAGTTTAATGACCGAAGCCGGATCGGATCGGGTGAGCGCGGTGACCGCCGCGGTGGCCCGGCAGGTACGCGACCTTCGGGCCGCCCGAGGGTGGTCCTTCGACGAGTTGGCCGGCCGGTCCGGGGTGAGCAAAGGGATGCTCGTGCAGATCGAGGGCGCGCGCACCAACCCGAGCGTCGGCACGCTCTGCCGGGTCGCCGACGCGTTCGGCGTCAACATCGCCCAGCTCCTGGAGCCGGCCGAGGTAGGGACCGTGAAAATCACCTCGGCGGCCCAGGCGCCGGTGCTCTGGCAGGGTGAGCACGGCGGCACGGCTCGCCTGCTGAGCGGCCTGGGCGAGCCAGACCTCGTCGAACTGTGGGACTGGCAGCTGGCACCGGACGAGGACCACCGCTCCGCCGACCACCCGCGCGGCACTCGGGAGGTGCTGCACGTCCTCACCGGCACCGTGGTCGTCCGGGTCGACGGGCAGGACCACCGTGTGCGGGCCGGCGAGACCATCGAGTTCCACGCCGACCGAGAACACGGCTACCGCAACGACACCGCCGAGCCGGCCCGGCTGATGATGGTGACAGTCACCCCGTCGGGCGAGTGGGACCGCCGAACGCGATCACGCCGGCCGCGTCAGGAGTGAGCGGCCGGCGTGCTGCGGGGAGGATCAGGCCGACTTCTCCTCGCGCTCGCGCCGGGCCCGCCGCCCGGTGAACTCGCGCGGCACGATCGTCGGGTTGACGTTCTCCAGGACGACCTCGCGGGTGATCAGCACCCGGGCGGCGTCGGGGTTGCTCGGCACCTCGTACATCGCGGAGAGCAGGACCTCCTCGATGATGGCCCGCAGACCACGGGCACCGGTGCCCCGCAGCATGGCCTGGTCGGCGATCGCCTCCAGCGCCGGCTCGTCGAACTCCAGCTCGACCCCGTCCAGCTCGAACAGGCGCTGATACTGCCGGACCAGCGCGTTGCGCGGCTCGGTGAGGATGCGCACCAGGGCACTGCGGTCCAGGCTGCGCACGTTGGTGATCACCGGCAGCCGGCCGACGAACTCCGGGATCAACCCGAACTTGAGCATGTCCTCCGGCATGACCTGACTGAAGATGTCATCGGTCGACCGCTCGGACACCGACCGGAGCCGGGCACCGAAGCCGGTGCCGCCCTGCCCGGTGCGGGACTCGATGATCTGATCCAGACCGGCGAACGCACCACCGCAGATGAACAGCACGTTGGTGGTGTCGATCTGGATGAACTCCTGGTGTGGGTGCTTGCGCCCACCCTGCGGCGGCACGTTCGCCACTGTGCCTTCGAGCATCTTGAGCAGCGCCTGCTGCACGCCCTCACCGGAGACGTCGCGCGTGATCGACGGGTTCTCCGACTTACGAGCGATCTTGTCGACCTCGTCGATGTAGATGATCCCGGTCTCGGCACGCTTGATGTCGTAGTCCGCGGCCTGGATCAGCTTGAGGAGGATGTTCTCCACATCCTCGCCGACGTAGCCCGCCTCGGTCAGCGCCGTGGCGTCGGCGATCGCGAACGGGACGTTCAGCATCCGGGCCAGGGTCTGCGCCAGGTGGGTCTTACCGCAGCCGGTCGGACCGAGCAGCAGGATGTTGGACTTGGCCAGCTCGACGGCATCACTGCCGGAGCCGGGCGCGTTGGCCGCCTCGGCCTGGATCCGCTTGTAGTGGTTGTAGACCGCCACCGCGAGGGCCTTCTTGGCCTGGTCCTGCCCCACGACGTAGTTGTCGAGGAACTGGCAGATCTCCATCGGCTTGGGAAGCTCTTCCCACTTCACCTCGCCGGACTCGGCCAGCTCCTCTTCGATGATCTCGTTGCAGAGATCGATGCACTCGTCGCAGATGTAGACCCCTGGGCCCGCGATGAGCTTCTTGACCTGCTTCTGCGACTTGCCGCAGAAGGAGCATTTCAGTAGGTCGCCGCCGTCACCGATCCGTGCCACCTACGTTCTCCCTGCACTCATCGGCCGGAGCCCCGGCCCTGACCTGCGGACGCTGCGCGCCGCCCGGCTAGTTCACCCCGCCGGGCCGACCGGCGAAGCGGTACGGACCCGACGTTACCCGCTGGCGGGGCAATCTCCGACCCCCAAAACGGGTGTGTCAGAGGTCGGCCGGGAACTTCACGCCCCGGCCAACCTCTGACCCGGTACAGCTCAGCTGGCGGCCTGAGCGGCCAGCAAGCCCTTCTTGCGGCTGGTCAGGATCGTGTCGACCAGCCCGTACTCCTTGGACTCCTCGGCCGTCATGATCTTGTCACGGTCGATGTCCTTGCGAACCTGCTCGATCGGGCGGTTGCAGTGGCGGGACAGCATGTCCTCCAGCTGCGTCCGCATCCGCAGGATCTCCCGGGCCTGGATCTCGATGTCCGAGCCCTGCCCGTAGCCGCCCTCGGTGGCCGGCTGGTGGATGATGATCCGCGAGTTCGGAAGAGCCATCCGCTTACCCGGAGTGCCCGCCGAGAGCAGCACAGCCGCCGCACTGGCGGCCTGCCCGAGGCAGACCGTCTGGATGTCCGGACGGACGTACTGCATGGTGTCGTAGATCGCCGTCATCGCGGTGAACGAACCACCCGGCGAGTTGATGTACATGATGATGTCGCGGTCCGGGTCGGTGCCCTCGAGCGTCAGCAGCTGGGCCATCACGTCGTTGGCCGACGCGTCGTCCACCTGGACGCCGAGGAAGATGATCCGGTCCTCGAAGAGCTTGTTGTACGGGTTGGACTCCTTCACCCCGTACGACGTGCGCTCCACGAACGACGGCAACACGTAACGGTTGTGCACGGCCGCGAACTGGGGCGGCAGGCTCAGATCAGTCATCGTCAGCTCCTCAGCTCAGGGTCCCGGCGCCATCCGGAACCTGAGCGGCCCCGATGATCACCTTGTCGATGAAGCCGTAGTCCATGGCCTCCTGGGCGGTGAACCAACGGTCCCGGTCCGAGTCCGCCTCGATCTGCGACTGGTCTTGGCCGGTGTGGTGCGCGACCCGCTCCTGGAACATCCGCTTCGTGTAGAGCATCTGCTCCGCCTGGATGGCGATGTCGGACGCCGTGCCGCCCAGGCCGCCGGACGGCTGGTGCATCATGATCCGGGCGTGCGGCAGGGCGTAACGCTTGCCCTTGGTGCCCGCGCAGAGCAGCAGCTGGCCCATCGAGGCCGCCATGCCCATCGCCACGGTCGACACGTCGTTGTCGATGAACTGCATGGTGTCGTAGATCGCCATGCCGGAGTAGACCGAGCCACCCGGCGAGTTGATCCACAGGTTGATGTCGCGGTCCGGGTCCTCCGCGGCGAGCAGCAGCAGCTGCGCGCAGATGCGGTTGGCGACCTGGTCGGTCACCTCACTGCCCAGGAAGATGATGCGTTCCTTGAGCAACCGGTTGTAGACCGAGTCGTCGAGGTTGCCAATGGAGTCGCCACCGCGCGCGTCAATCGCCCGGAGCGACTTCTTGGGGATGTGCATGTCGGTCATGGCAGCCCTTCGCTCTCCGTACCGTCTTTCCCGACACTAACCGGTGTGCGGGGCGGCAGAGTCCCGGTCGGGGCACTGTTCGCTCTCAGCGCAGCTGTGTCGGGCACACCCGCGGCGCGGGCTCCCGGCGTACCCGGGGAAAGGATTCGGCCGCCGTCCACCGCACAGCGGCGGACGGCGGCCGCACCCGACGATCAGTGCTGGTGGTTGTGCTCGGCCTCGTTGGCGGCGCGCAGCGCGTCAAGGGTGATGCCATTGCCGGCCGAGTCCTTGATCGTGATCCGCTCCATGACGGCCGCGAGCGCCTTGCCCCGCCGCACGTCCCCGAAGACGGCCGCAGCCGCGCCGGAGCGCACCAGCTGGTCGTAGTACTGCTGCGGGGCCATCCCGGCGCGCTGCGCCCGGTGCACGATCTCGTGACCGAACTCGTCGTCGGAGACCTGCACGTCCTCGGCGTCGGCCAGCGTGTCCAGCAGGAGCTGGACCTTGACGCCCTCGGTCGCCGCCTCGGTCAGCTCGGCGTCGATCTGCTCCTCGGTCTTGTCCTCGGCGGCGAGGTACTCCTCCATGGAGGCGCCGATCCGCTCCAGCTGGTCGACCATCGCCTGCTTGCGGCTCTCGACCTCCTCGCGGACGACACCCTCCGGGGCCGGGATCTCGGCGGCCTCGACCAGCTGCGCCAGGGCCTTGTCCCGAGCGGCGTAGATCTGCTCGACCTGCTTGCCCTGGGTGACCCGCGAACGCAGGTCGCCGCGCAGCTCCTCGATCGTGTCGAACTCGCTCGCCATCTGCGCGAACTCGTCGTTCAGCTCGGGCAGCTCCTTCTCCTTGACCGTGCGCACGGTCACCGCCACCTCGGCGTCGCGACCGGCGAAGTCGCCGCCGACCAGCTGGGTGGTGAAGGTGGTGTCGTCGCCGGCGGCGAGACCGACGACGGCCTCGTCGAGGCCCGGCAGGAGCTGCTTGCTGCCCACCTCGTGGGAGATGTTGCTGGCCTGGCCGCCCGGCACGTCCTCGCCGTCGACGGTGGCGTTGAGGTCGATCTGGACGAAGTCACCCTCGGCGGCGGCCCGCTCCACGGTCTTGAGGGTCGCGAAACGCTCCCGCAGGTTCTTCACCTGCTCGTCGATCTCGCTCTCGTCGATCTGCAGCTCGTCCACGACCACCTCGATGGTGGAGGCGTCCGGGATGGTGATCTCCGGGCGGACGTCGACCTCGGCGGTGAAGTTCAGCGAGTCACCGTCGTTGAACTCGGTGATCTCGACCTCGGGGCGCCCCAGCGTCTTCAGGTCGTGCTCGCGCACCGCGGCGAGGATGTTCTCCGGGATGGCCTCCTGGACCGCCTCGTTGAGGACGGTGCCCCGGCCGACCCGCTGGTCGATCACGGCGGTCGGCACCTTGCCCCGGCGGAAGCCCGGAACCTGGACCTGCGAACCGATCTCCCGGTACGCCTTCTTGAGGCTCGGCTCGAGCTCGACGAACGGCACCTCGATGGCGAGCCGCACGCGCGTCGGGCTCAGAGTCTCGACGGTGCTCTTCACAGGCGTACTCCTTGACGGATCTCAGTTGAGTCTGGGCGTGATTCAGCCCATCGAGTGTAGGCGAGCCGGCCGGACGCTCCGGCATCGCCCGGGGACCGCACTGGGCGGCACCCGGGTCGGCCCGGCCGCGGACGACAGTCGGGGTGGCGGGATTTGAACCCACGGCCCCTCGCTCCCAAAGCGAGTGCGCTACCAAGCTGCGCCACACCCCGTGGCGACGAGCAGTCTATGCCGTCGCCACGCCCCAGGCGGTGCCGGGGCATCCGCCACCCGGACAAGTCCCCCGAAAGTCATCGTTAACCCCAACTCCCGGCGGCCGGACCGCCGAGCTGGCGGGCTGGCGGGCCGGCGGGCCGCCATGATCGACGCAACGTCGGCGAGGTGGCGGTGTCCACCGGCCGGGAAGCCGCCACATCGCCGAGCCTGCGTTGATCTTCAGAGCGTGCCGCGCGGCGACGCGGCGACGCGACGCCGCCAGGCGGTGGCGCGGCTGCACGCCGGGCACAAGCATTGGGTACGCTGTCGACGCACCCCGCTCAGGTGAGGTGCACGCGGGCGTAGCTCAATGGTAGAGCTTCAGTCTTCCAAACTGACTACGCGGGTTCGATTCCCGTCGCCCGCTCCACACACGAAGGCCCAGGTCAGAGGCTCCATCGCTCGGTCCGGGCCGGTCGGCCGCTCCCCTAGCCGGCGATGCTGGCAACTGTCGACTCGGCGGCGTCCGTCCGGTTACGTCTCCGCAGCCGAATGATCAACACAGTCAGCACAGTCGCGAGCGACAGCGGCCACAGCAGTGGCGCGAGCGTAGCCCCCGTGGTCCGCGAACGGGTGCCCGTCAACGGGAACGAAGAAGGCCCAGGTACACCGCATGATCGCGGCACCTCGGCCGCGGCGCCACTCCGTCTCCGATCGGGCGCGCCCGTGTCAACGCGCCCGGTCGGGCCAGTCGACGGCGTCGAGGAACTCCTCCACGGCGACCACGACGCGGCCGAGCACCGCGATCGACTCGGTGAGCGGACCAGGTACGTACATGCCGTGGTCCGCGCCTTCCACCTCCAGCACATGGGGTGAGAGGCGTCGGGCGATGTCACCGTCCCAGAACGTGTCGGCGGTGCCGCCCACGAGGAGGATCGGCGCGGTTGCGCGGTCCAGAGCAGCAACCACCCACGGCATCGTCAGTAAGGGCGTGAGCCACACGGCGGGGAGGGATCTCTCGGCGGCGATCACTGCCGCGTTCGTGCCGAGCGACTTGCCGATCAACAGTGGGCGACCGCCGACGGTGTCGACAAGGGGAGCGATCTCGCCGCTGACCCAGCTCTGGATCCCCGGCTGATCGAACTCTGGAAACTCCTGCGACCACGAGTGCCGGTGCACGGTTGCGCCCCGCTGCTCCGCCACATCGCCGGCGTACATCAGCAGGGGCGCGCCCGGGCCGAACTTACCGCCGGGAATCACGACAGCGTCAGCCATGCGGACGAGGGTACTGGCGAAGCCCGACGCAGCACCCGGGGAAAGACAGGGCTCGTCGCCGATCCGTCGCAGTGGTGTTCCAGCCGCGATCGGCGCTGGTGTTCAGGGGTGACCGGTGCGGCGCGATCCTGACCGCCCCGAGCCAGGGCCCAGTGCACCGTGGGGTCGCGGCACCTGGGCCCACCCCGGGGGCGGCCGGGTCACCGTGTCACTTCAGGTGGAACCGTTCGTCGATCGCGAGGGCCGCCAGTTGCGGCACGGAGAACGGCAGCGTCGTCAGCTCCGGCCGAAGATCGTCGAGCTTCTTGCCCTGCGCCACGTACACCACCACGCCATCGGGGTGCCGGTACGCCGACCACTGGTCCAGCCGGTCGTCCCTGCCGGGTCGAACCACCACGCCGACCTGCGCCGCTCCCACGTTCTCGACCTGACATTCGCCCTCCATCCCCCAGAACGTCTGGGCCAGGGCACACGGTTCGGTGGGCAGTTCGCGGGCGCCCGCCTCGTGCACCTCGACGATGACGCGCCCGGTGCCCTCGCCCTGCGCCACGGCGACGGAGGTCGAGTAACTCCACTTGTCGGCTCCGTCCACTGTGGCCTCGAACTGCGCCTGGTGGGTCCGCAGGGTCATCTGGCCGTCCGGCGGGTTCGGCGGGTCGTCCGGCGCGGTGTAGCCGGTGGGCACGATCGCGACGACATTTTGGAGCAGTTTGGCCCCCTGGTCGTACCTGGTGCCGGCCCGCGCTGTCCGGTCCTCCTGCGGGCGACCGTCGGGCCCGGTCGGCCACGGCTTCGCGGTGTCGCCCGACGCATCCGGCGCGACCGGCGGACCGTGACCCGCGGGTTGGTAGACACGACCGTCCGGAGTGGCGACGGCCGCGAAGCCCGTGACCGCCAACACGACGGCCGCAGTCCCGACCGAGGCCCACAGCGCGCGGTGGCGCAGGTACGCCCGCCGGGCCACCCCGAGTGTGGCCGCCGCGCTCGATGGTGGTGGCGGGGTGAGGCGCGCCATCTCGCCGCGCAACCCCGCGCGCAACTCGTCTTCGTTCATCGCTCCCCCATACCGATCTCGCTGTAGGTGGGTGCCAGGAGGCCACGCAACGTGTCGAGCCCGCGTGCCGCCTGGCTCTTCACCGTCCCTGGAGAGCACTCCAGCAGCGCCGCGACATCCTCGACCGACAGGTCCTCCCAGTAGCGGAGGACCAGCACGGCGCGTTGGCGCGGTGCCACCCGCGCCAACGCCTGGAGCAGCAGCAACCGGCTCTCCGGTGAGTCCGGCGGGGCCACCTGCTCGGCGTCCTCGCCTCCCACCCGTTCGCGTCGCCACCAGCCACGCCGTCGCTCGTCCAGGAATGTGCGGATCAGGATCTGGCGTACGTAGCTGTCGAGCACCTCGTGCCGGGAGACCCGGTTCCAGACCCGGTAAAGCTTGACGAACGCGGTCTGGACCAGGTCTTCGGCACGGTGCCAGTCGCCGCACAGCAGGTACGCCGTGCCGCGCATGGCACCGGACCGTGCCGCGAAGTACTCGGAGAACGCCGTGTCGCGATCGCTCATTCAGGCCTCCGATCCCCGATTCGAGGTAGTCACGCGGGGTCGGGGGCAGGGGGTTGCTCCGGAACTCGCGCGGATCTCACCGGGATCAACGCGGAACCGGGGGAGCGCGCGACGGCACCTTGACATGTATCGATCTGTGCACTGGTGTAAGGACCAGAAAGACATCGACACCCGTCAGGAGGGCACATGATCGTCCGACGACGGTGGACAGCTGCCGCCACCACAGCGATCCTGTTCGGCGCAGTGCTGTCACACCCCGCGCCCGGAACCGCCGCACCAGCCGACCCCGCCCCGCAGATCACCCTGAACACCGCCGAAACCGCACTGGTCCGGGTGCGGCTACGCGATCAGGCGCAGCTCGACCGGCTGGTCGCCGCAGGCGCGGACCTGGCCAACCGACCCCGCACCCGGGACGGGCAGATCCTCGCCGATCTCGTGCTGACCGGCGCGCAGCTCGCCGAGCTGACCGCGCAGGGCGCCCGGGCGGTGCAGATCGTGCAGCGCGCCGAGGACGGCAGCCGGAACTACGCCGAGAGCGTCCGCGCGGCCCAGGCCCGCACCGCCGCCGGGCTACGCGCTCCGGCCGGCCAACGCACCGCCGCGAACACCGACACCCTCCAGGTCCAGCAGGCGTACTGGTGGACCACGACCGGCCAGACGTTCCTGCAGGCCCAGGTGGCCACCACCGCCACCGACGACCCGGATGTGGAGATCACCGTCAGCTGGCGTACGGCCGACGGCGCCACCGGGTCGTTCCCGCTGTACCGGTTCGAGGACTCCGGCGAGTACCAGTACCACTACAACCTCCCCCAGCCGGTGCCGAGCCGACCGGTCCAGTTGACCGCCACCTCCAGCCTCGGCGGGGTCAGCCGGGCGATCACGCCGACGCTCTGGCCCAACGCCGCCCCGCCACCGTTGCCGGCCGGCTACCAGAAGGACTTCATCGACGCGTACCTGACGCCGACCGACATCCAGGCCCGCATCAAGCGGCTGGCCCGCCAGTACCGGGACCTGGTCGACGTCATCGACCTGCCGAACAAGACGCAGGGATACCGGCGCACCGCCGTCGCGTACCTGGGTGACCCGGCGGTCGCGGCCGTGGTGGTCGAGTCGGTGCGCTTCGGCGATCAGGGGATGAACGGCGTGCAGGTGCGCACCGTCGACCCGGGTCGACCGAACCGGCCGCTGACCGTGGGCTACCGCGACCGCGTGCTGACCGTGTCACTGGCCACCGACGCCGGGGGCAAGACGGTGAGCACCACCGATGAGGTCGCCGCGGCGATCAACGCCCGTCAACCGGACCGGTTCCGGGCCACCGTCGAGGACGGCTCGGCCGGGCTGCCGATGCCCGTCGCCGGTCCGGTCCGACTCGACGACGGTCTGCAGGGCACCGAGGTGCCGGCCCGGCCGTGGACGGTGCAGGCGCTGCGCCTCGGCGTCCACCGGGACGGCTCCCGGGTCGGTGTGCTCGCGTACTCCCAGGAGCACGCCCGGGAGTGGGCCACGCCGTTGGTGACGCTGGAGTTCGCCGAGCGGATGCTGGCCAACGCCCGGACCGACGCGGCCACCCGGGAGCTGCTGGAGCAGGTCGACGTCTTCGTCATCCCGACGGTCAACCCCGACGGCGCGAACTACTCGTTCAACGACTTCAACTTCCAGCGCAAGAACCTGGTCAACCACTGCACCGGGGCGGCCCGCGACCCGAAGAACCGCACCTCGTGGGGCGTCGACATCAACCGCAACTACACGGTCGGTTCGTACTTCGACGGTTACGTGGGCGCCAGCGCCAACTGCCTCTCCGGCAACTACGCGGGCACGGCCGAGCTGTCCGAGGCGGAGAGCCGCAACGTCATCGCGCTCGCCGAGGACCACCCGAACATCAAGTTCGCGATGAACGTGCACTCCTACGGCGGGTACTTCATGTGGCCGCCGGGGGCGTACCGGGCCGACGGCAGGGTCACCCTGCCGCGACCGTCGATCGACGAGTCCACGCTGTTCCTCGACAGCGCCCGGCGGATCGTCGGCGCCATCGCACAGGAACGCGGCACGGTCACCTGGCCGTCGCAGACCGGGCCGGTCGCCGACGTGCTCTACTCCGCCGCCGGCAACTCGGCCGACCAGCTCTACTACGAGCTGGGCATCTTCGCCTGGGACTTCGAGGTCGGCAACGACAGGTGGAACCCGGCCACCGGCCAGTGGGAGGGCGTCGGCTTCCAGCCGCCGTTCGACGAGGCGCACGGCGAGTCCCAGGAGTACGCGGGCGGGCTGGTCGAGTTGGTGCGGGTGGCCCGCGACTACGCCGCCGCCCAGCCCGCCGGCTGAGGCGCCCTCGAACGGGGACCGGCCGGCCACGGATGAACCGTGGCCGGCCGGGTAAGCAGCGACAGTGCCTGGTGGGGAGACGACCGGTGTCGCGGTGTGCCGCGACCGGGCGTACGGGCGGGCGGCCCTGAGCCGACCCGCCCGTACGCGCTCGGATCAGTTCGAGGAGATCCAGTTCCAGGCGGAGACGACCCACTCGGTCTGCTGGAGCCAGGCCACACCGAGGCCGGCGAGGAACACCGCAGTCGCCAGGTGAGCACCTCGGGCACTGCGCCGGACCCGCCCCAACTGCCGTTCCAGCACCACCCGGCCGACCAACCGGGCCAGGGCGAACAGGCCGACCGCCACCAGCAGGCTGAGCACCAGCACCAGCAGTGGGCCGCTCAGGTCGCCCTGACCGGACAGCGCCCAGATCCCCCAGCAGACGAACGCGAAGAGCCCGGCCGCCGCACTCCACTCACCGCCGCGACGCAGCTGCGCCATCCGTGAACTCAGCGACCGGCGCGGGACCGGCCCGCCGGGCCAACCGGTGCCGGTCGGCTCCTGCTCGACGGTCGGGAACGGCTCGGTCCGCGGGTTGCGCGGCTGACCGACCGGCGCCACGCCCCGGCGGAACCCGTCGCGCTGCGGCGGCACCTCGACGCCGGCCTGCGGCGGCACCTCCACGGTCCGCTCCGCCCACGGCTGCGTCTGGTCTGCCATCTCGTCCTCCCCCTGACCGACGGCATCACCGCCGCCTGAATCCGAGGGTAGCCACCCGGCAAATCGGTCGCCGACCCCGCCCGAGACGCACACCGGCCCGACGGTGCCGGATCCCACCGCGGGCAGGGTACGGTCGGCTGATGGGTGACCCGGACCGACGACGGCGACGGCTACGCCACCACCACGACTCCGACCCGGCCGGGCGCGGCGTCGACACCCCGACGGCCAGCACCGCCGGGGTGCACGACGGGGACGACCCGCCGCCGCCGCGCCGCAGAGGCCCGGGAGGCGACGAGCGCGACGGCGAGCGGGGGCTACGCGGGCTGGTCGGTTCCGGCTCGTCCCAGGTGGGGCTGAGCGCCGCCCTACGAGCCCGGGACGCGGCCCGACCGACCGAGGACGACCTGGCCGAGGCCGAGGCCCGGGTGGTCGTCGTCCGACGCAACTGGGTGCCCCGCGAGGAGTTGCCCCGCTCGCCGCGCTGACGTCCTGGCTCAGGGCAGGTCGGGCAGCTTCCGGGTCTGCTCGTACTCGGCCACCTGGGCGATCCGACGGGCGTGCCGCTCGTTGCCGGAGAACGGCGTGTTCAGGAACGCCTCGACGATGCCGGTGGCCTCGTCCAGCGTGTGCTGCCGGGCGCCGACCGCGACCACGTTGGCGTCGTTGTGCTGGCGGGCCAGCTGAGCGGTCTCCACGCTCCAGGCCAGCGCGGCCCGGACCCCGGCGACCTTGTTCGCGGCGATCTGCTCACCGTTGCCGGACCCGCCGATGACCACGCCGAGACCCGTCTCGTCGGCCACCACCTGCGTGCCGGTGTGCAGGCAGAACGTCGGGTAGTCGTCGTCCGGGTCATAGGCGTGCGGGCCGACGTCGACCACCTCGTACCCCTGCATGGCCAAGTGATTGGCCAGGTGCACCTTCAACTCGAAACCGGCGTGATCGGATCCCAGGTAGACGCGCATACCGGGCAGTCTGTCAGGCCGCGCTCTCCGACGTCGCAGCGGCGGCGTCGGAGAGCCGGGTTCGTCACACGGTAGAGCGGTGTGCCGCTCAGCGCGGCAGCTCGGCGACGACCAGACCGCCGCGCGCCTTCGGGGTGAACCAGGTGCTCTTTCGGGGCATCTTCTCCCGGGCCAGATTCACCGCGACGAAGTCCGCCACGGTCACCGGGGCGATCAGGATGGCCAGCTCGGCCCGGCCGGCGTCGACCTCACCGGTGAGCCAACTCGCCGGGTAGTCACCACCCACGTAGGTGATCCGCTTGTCGCCCGGGTCGAGACCGAGCGCGTCGCGCAGCAGCAACCGCTCGACCAGGGCGTGGTCCAGGTTCTCCAGCCGGGCGCTGGCCGTGGCCGGCAGGCGTACCGCGTACCCCTGGCCGTCGAGGCGCAGGTGCACGGTGCCGCCGGCCGCCGGGACCTCGACCGGGCCGTCGATCGGCTCGACCTCGGCGCCGGCGGCCCGCAGCCGGTCGAGCAGCTCGTCCGGCGTGGTGGTCAGCTCGCTGACCAAGCGGTTGTACGGCTGGATGGCCACCGACGCGGGGGTGGTGACCACGGCCAGGAACCGGGACAACCCACCGGTCTGGGCGGCCAGGCTGCGGTGGTTGCCGTCCGCGACGACCAGCTCCCCGCCACCGGCGAGAGCGGTCAGCGCGGTCTGCTCCGGGCCGGGGCCGAGCAGCCAGATCGCGTGCGTGCGCCCCGCCTGGTCGGTGTCCGTCGCGGCGGGCGCGCCGGCCGTCTCGGTCGCCGTCGCGAGGGCGGCGTGCAGCTCGTCGCCACGCCCGGTCTGCAGCAGGAGTACGGGTGAGAGCAGGTGACCCAGCGCCTCGGCCAGGGCCACCCGCTCCCGCACCTTGGCGATGAACACGTCCTCGTTGCGGATGACCAGGCCCGGCTCGTCGGCCCGGGTGGAGATCTGGTCGGTGTCCACCATCGCGAACAGCCCGTACGCGGGCTCCTCACCGGCTGCGGTGATCCGGTAGAGCACCACGACCTGCTCGGCGGGGGTGTAGCTCCCGTCGGCCTTGGCCTCGGCGAGGCGGGAGACCGCGTCCGGCAGCGCGTCGAGGAAGGACCTGCCCAGGCTCTGCGGGGCGCGGTGCGGCATCTCGATGCCGAGGGCACTGTGCGGGTTCGCCTCGATGATCGCGGTGATCTCCGCGTCGTCGGCGAACTCGTCGTAGTTCTGCGCGCCGGTGCCACCAGTGGTGACCCACGCTCGGGTGATCGGATGCACGACCGTCATACCCGTGACGCTACCGGCGACGGCGTCGCCGCCGACGGGGACCCGCAGGGCGTCCATCAGATGAAAGCGCCAGGCCCGGCGCGGCGGTCAGCCGGTGCGGTCGGAAACGCCCCGGCGGTGCCGACCGACGCTCACCGGGCCGTTGGCGCCCCGCCGGACGGTCCCGACCGGTCCGCTGTTCACGCTGCGACGAGGCGACGCGGGCGGTCCCGGCACCGGGCGCTCCGGGGGCGGCGACGGAACGGGTCGCGGGTTCAGCGGCGGCGTCGGCACCGGGCGCGGGGCGGCCGGAGCCGGCGGTGGAGGCGCGGGTTCCGCCGGTGCGGCAAGGGCCGGCAGATCCGTCGGTGCGGGGTCGGTGGCCGTCGGCGCGGGGTCGGTGGCCGTCGGCAGCGGGATGGCCGGCGCGGGCGGGGTGAGCCGGGAGGTCACCGGCACCCGGGCGACGCCCACCACGATGGGGGGCGCGAGCAGATCGACCAGGTGGGCGGGCAGATCGGGACGGACCACCGGCCAGCGGGAGTCGTCGACGGACCAGTAGGCCGCTCCGGAATCGTCGATCACCCCCGGTCGGGTCAACTGATCGTCACCGGACGCACGGTGCTTGGCCATCGGGATCGCCTCCACGGACTGCGGCTTGCGACCCCGTGGGTCGCTGCGGCGGACATGCAGGCCAACGAGCGCGGCGGTCTCCCGGTGACGGGACGGGCAGGGCGGCGACCCGACACGCCGTGGGGCGTACGCGGAAGGACCCCGGCGCTGACCGGGGCCCTTCCGTACCGCTCAGTCGAAGATCGGGTCCTGCTCGCGGGTGCGCTTCAGCTCGTAGAAGCCCGGCGTGCCGGCGACCAGCAGGACGCCGTCCCAGAGCCGACCGGCGGCCTCCCCCTTCGGGGCCGGAGTGATCACCGGGCCGAAGAACGCGACCGGGCTGCCGTCCGGGCCGGGGGCGTGCACGACCGGAGTGCCGACGTCCTGACCGACCGGGCGCATGCCGGCCTCGTGGCTGGCCCGCAACGCCTCGTCGAAGTCGGTGCTGTCGGCGGCGTCGGCCAACGCCGGGTCCAGGCCGGCGTCGGTCAGCGCGGCGACGTAGAGCTCGTGCCGCCGCTCCTCCTTGCCGAGGTGGATCCGGGTGCCGAGTGCGGTGTAGAGCGGGCGCAGGACGTCGTTGCCGTAGCGCTGCTCGGCGGCGATGCAGACCCGCACCGGGCCCCAGGCGGTGCGGAGGAAGGTCTTGTAGTCCTCGGGCAGCTCGTCCCGGCCGTCGTTGAGCACAGCGAGGCTCATCACGTGGAAACGGATGTCCACGTCCCGGACCTGCTCGACCTCGAGCAGCCAGCGGGACGTGATCCACGCCCAGGGGCAGGCCGGGTCGAACCACATGTCGGCGGTGACGCGTTCGGTCACGGTGAGGTCCCTTCTCAACAGGGGCGCCGGCGCTCCGGCGTCTCACCCGAATCCTCACCCCACGGCGCATCGAGCGGCACCCGAATGAGAGCGTGACCTCGGCCACCGCGGGCTGCCCGTACGTGGAAGACTCGAATCGGGCCAGCCGTCACGAGTGGCGGGGAGACGGACGCCGCCGGGCGTCGGCGTGATGTGGGATGGAGACGAACGTGCCGGGAGTGCGCAACCTGACGCAGGTCGAGGCGACCGAGCGGGCCCGCCTGCTCAACGTGACGGGGTACGACATCAGTCTGGACCTGTCGACAGCGGTGCTGGCGGCCGACGGCCGCACGTTCCGGTCCACGACCGAGGTCCGTTTCCGCTGCTCGGAGCCGGGTGCGAGCACGTTCATCGAGTTGGCCGCCGAGTCGGTGCGGTCCGCGACGCTGAACGGCACACCGGTCGACCTCTCCGACTGGTCGGCCGAGAAGGGCCTGGTGCTGTCCGGATTGGACAGCGACAACACGCTCGTCGTCGACGCCGACTTCGCCTACTCGAACAGCGGTCAGGGGCTGCACCGCACCGTCGACCCGGTGGACGGCGAGACGTACCTCTACAGCCAGTTCGAGACCGCCGACGCGCAGCGGGTGTTCGCCTGCTTCGACCAGCCCGACCTGAAGAGCGTCTACACCTGGCACGCCACCGTGCCCGCGCACTGGCGGGCGGTGTCCAACATGCCGGTGCAGCGGGAGGAGCCGGCCGGTGACGGGCTCAAGACGCTGCACTTCGCCGAGTCGCCCCGGATGAGCACCTACATCACGGCGATGTGCGCCGGGCCGTACCACGAGGTTCGGGACAGCCACGACGGCATCGACCTGGGCGTGTTCTGCCGCGCGTCGATGGCGCGCTACCTGGACTCCGACGACCTGTTCCTGATCACCAAGCAGGGCTTCGACTTCTTCCACGAGAAGTTCGACGTGCGCTACCCGCTGCCGAAGTACGACCAGCTCTGGGTGCCCGACTTCAACGCCGGCGCGATGGAGAACTTCGGCTGCGTCACGCACGCCGAGTCGCACTACCTGTTCCGCTCGCAGGTCACCGACTTCGAGTACGAGCAGCGGGCCAACACGATCCTGCACGAGCTGGCCCACATGTGGTTCGGTGACCTGGTCACCATGCGCTGGTGGAACGACCTGTGGCTCAACGAGTCGTTCGCCGAGTGGGCCAGCCACTGGTGCAACACCAACGCCACCCGGTTCACCGAGGCGTGGACGACCTTCCTGTCCATCCGCAAGAACTGGGGCTACCGGCAGGACCAGCTCTCCTCCACGCACCCGGTCTACACCGAGATGCCGGACATGGAGGCGGTCGAGGTCAACTTCGACGGCATCACGTACGCCAAGGGCGCGAGCGTGCTCAAGCAGCTCGTCGCGTACGTGGGTGAGGAGCCGTTCGTCGCCGGGCTGCGGGCCTACTTCGGCAAGCACGCCTGGGGCAACGCCACCTTCGACGACCTGCTCACCGAGTTGGAGGCGGCCTCCGGCCGGGAGCTGCGCAAGTTCGCGGCGCAGTGGCTGGAGACCGCGCAGGTCAACACGTTGCGCCCGGAGGTGACCATCGGCGCGGACGGCACCTACGAGCAGGTGGCGGTCCGGCAGGAGGCGCCGACCGCGTACCCGACGCTGCGGACGCACCGGATCGGTGTGGGCCTCTACGACCTGACCGACGGGCGGCTGGTCCGCCGCGAGCGGTACGAGGTGGACGTGACCGGCGAGCGGACCGACCTCGCCGAGCTGCGCGGTGTGCGGGCCGCCGACGTGCTGCTGCTCAACGACGACGACCTGAGCTACACCAAGCTGCGCCTCGACGAGCGTTCGATGGCGACAGTGGTGCAGCACATCGGCGGCTTCGAGTCGTCGCTGGCCCGGGCGCTGTGCTGGACCGCCGCGTGGGACATGACCCGCGACGCGGAGCTGTCCGCCCGCGACTACGTGGCGCTGACGCTGAGCGGGCTGCCCGCCGAGACCGACATCAACCTGGTCACCGCCACCCTGCGGCAGGCGACCACCACGCTCACCCTGTACGCCGACCCCGCGTGGGCGCCGACCGGCTGGGCCGACCTGGCCCGGACGGCCCGGGACGCGCTCGCCGCCGCCGAGCCGGGCAGCGGTTTCCAGATCGCCTGGGCCCGCGCGTTCACCTCGGCGGCGCGCTCCGAGGAGGATCTGGCGACGCTGCGCGGTTGGCTGGACGGCACCGGCATCCCGGCCGGGCTGACCGTGGACACCGAGTTGCGGTGGTCCGTCCTCGCGTCCCTGGTGGCGAACGGTGCGGCCGGTGCCGCCGAGATCGACGCGGAACTGGCCGGTGACCGCACCGCGAGCGGTGAGCGGGAAGCCGCGTACGCCAGGGCGCTGGTGCCGACGGCGGAGAACAAGGCCGCCCTGTGGGACCTGCTGACCGGCCCCGACGCGCTGCCCAACTGGCGGCACCGGGCGCTGTTGCAGGGCTTCGCACACCCGACCCAGGTGGAGCTGGTCGCCCCGTACCGGGAGCGGTACTTCGCCACCGTCGCGCAGGTGTGGGCCACCCGGGACAGCGAGCCGGCGCAGGAGTTCGCGCAGTTGGCGTACCCGACCTACCTGGTGGAGGACGACACGGTGGCGGCCACCGACGCGTGGCTGGAAGGTGACGGGCACCCCGGCCCGCTGCGTCGGCTGGTCGCCGAGGGCCGCGACGGTGTGGTGCGGGCGTTGAAGGCCCGCGCGAAGGACGCCCAGACCGCCTGAGCACCGAATACGCGGCCCGGGGCCGGCGTGGGTGTGATCCCCGCGCCGGCCTCGGGCATTATCGTGACAGGAGGAGGTGGACGTGATGGCGCAGCCGACCTACGAGTGGCGCCCCCCGGAGCGGGGCTGGCGCGAGCAGGACCTGTTCGACCTGCCTGAGGACGGGAACCGCTACGAGATCATCGACGGGAGCCTGCACGTGACCCCTCCAGCCGGTCCCGAGCACCATGAGCTGGCGGACGAGATCCGTATGGCGCTCTCCCTGGCGGCTCCCGCCGGGTGGCGGGTGATCCGGGAGATCGGGGTGCATGTCCCCGGCGGCAATCTCATCCCCGATCTGACGGCGCTGCGCCCAGGCGCGCCGCGCGGGCGGATGTGGGCCGAACCGGCGGACATCGCGCTCGTCCTGGAGGTCGAGTCGACGGGAAGTCGTCGCCACGATCGGTTCACCAAGCCCGCCCTCTACGCCGAGGCGGGCATCGCGCACTACTGGCGGGTGGAACGGGGCAAATTCGGCCCGGTGATCTACCGGTATCGGCTTGGCGAGGGCGAGCACTACGATTTGTTGGGCACCCTGGGCCCGGACGACCCGGTCAACGTGGACGAGCCGTGGCCGATGAAGCTGGACCCCTCAGCCTGGCCCCGCTGAACGCGAAAGCCCGGCCCACTAGCAGCGGGCCGGGCTTCGTCGTGGAAGGAAGGGCTCAGCCCTTGCCGGCGTGGCTGGCGAGCTGGTCGAGGCCGTTGATGATGCCGCCGGCCAGGTCGCCCCCACTGAAGGCACCGGCCATGGAGAGCGCGGCCAGCTTCGCGTACGTGTCGGGGATGCGCTTGCGGGCGTACCGACCGGTGATGATCTCCAGCTGACGCTGGTTGGGCGACACCGCGATCAGCACCGACTTGTCGGGGTCGGCGAGCTGGCGGTGCAGCCGCTGGGCGTGCTCCCGGACGGGCTCGTCGAGACCACCGACGAAGACCGAGAAGACCAGGCCGGTGCCCTGGTCGGCGAGGCGCAACGCCTCGTCGATGCGCAGCAGCTGGCGGGTCGAGAAGGGCCCGTCCAGCACCTCGGGCGGATTCTCCGACCCGGTCTGCTTCTCACCAACGGTCACTTGCGCCTCCGGTTCCACCGGCCGGCGCCTCGACGCCGGCCTGCTCAAGCTTGTGGCTGGTCAGCGCGGGCGCCTGCGCCCCCGCCGTCAGCGCGGTGCCGGCCGAGTCGGCCAGCTGCTCCGGGCGGCCCAGGAACCAGACCGGAGTGAAGTCGAAGGGCCGGCCCGGACGGTAGCGCTTGTGGCCACCGCCGCCGGTGGTGGCACCACCACGGCTGCCGGCGAAGGTGAGACCGGTGATGACCAGCACCGCGGCCACCGGGATGCCGACGAAGACCAGCAACGTCTCGGTAACAGACAATCCCAACGCCCCCAGGCGGAAGAAGGACGACCTCGAACAGCCGGGTCGAATGGACGATCATGATGCCGGCCACCCGACGCCGTCACCATTCACGTTAGCGGAGTCGACGGCCCGCCAGATTGCGGGGTGCCGATCCCATCCGTCACTGGAGTTCTCCAGTTGCGCAGCGGTCGCGATCAGCCGCGCGTCGTCACCGTACCGGCCCGTGAGCAGCACCCCGACGGGCAACCCGTCGGTCGTGCTGCCCACCGGCAGGGAGACGGAGGGATCGCCGGTGACGTTGAAGACGGCGCAGTAGGGCGAGAAGCGGCGTTGCCTGTCGAAGTCGGCCGCCGGGTCGCCATCGGCGGTGAACCAGCCCACCGGCGCCTGCGGGGCGGCCAGGGTGGGACAGAGCAGCAGATCGAATCCGGCGGTGCGCCGGGTGCCGAGGCGGACCTGCGCCTGCAACTCCCCGAGGGTGGCGGCGAGCGTGCCGGCGCTGATCTCGGCACCACGGGCGCGCATCAGCCGGGTCAACGGCAGCAGCTCCGCCTCCCGTTGCGGCGGCACCGGGGCGAGCGCCAACACGTACCAGAGGATCTCGAACAGCGGCCACACCGCGGGCGTGAGCGGCGGCGGCACCTCGACCACCTCGTGCCCGGCCGCGGTGAGCAGCGCGGCGGCGGAGTCCACGGCGGCCACGCAGTCGGGGTGCACCGGCTCGTCGGCGAGCATCGGCGTGGTGAACCGGCCGATCCGCAGTGGGCCGGGCTCGGCCCGGCGCGCCACGGCCAGGTAGCCCTCGGGCGGCGTGGGCGGTGGCAGGTAGGGCTCGCCGGGCACCGGCACGGCCATGACGTCGAGCAGCGCGGCGACGTCGGTGACGGTCCGCCCGAGCGGGCCGCCGGTGGGCAGCCCGAACGCGCCGGAGCCGACCGGCCCGCCGGAGACCAGGCCACGGCTGGGCTTGTAGCCGACCAGGCCGCACAGCGACGCCGGGATGCGCAGCGAACCGCCGCCGTCGGAGCCCTGGGCGACCGGGACGAGCCCGGCGGCCACCGCCGCCGCCGCGCCGCCGCTGGAGCCCCCGGCGGTGTACGCCAACTGCCACGGGTTGCGGGCGGGCGGCGCGACCCGGCCCTCCGAGTAGAGCGAGCAACCCAACTCGGAGGTGGTCGTCTTACCCAGGCTGACCAGGCCGGCGGCCTTGATGAACCGGACCACGTCGGCGTCGACCGGCGGGACGAAGTCGAGGAAGGCAGCCGATCCGAAGGTGGTGCGGACCCCGGCGGTGAGGGTCAGGTCCTTGATCGCGGTCGGTATGCCGTGCAGCGGACCGCGCCGGTCGGTGGGGGTGGCGTCGGCGGCACGGGCGGCCTCTCGGGCCGACTCCGGTGTGACGGTGACGAACGCGCCCACCGTGTCGCCGAGCGCGGCCACCCGCCGCAGGTGGTGCTCGACCAGCTCGACGCTGGACAGCTCACCGCGCGCGACGGCGGCGGCCTGCTCCAACGCGGTCAGGTCGTGCGGCTCGGCCATTCCCCCATACTGCCCGCCGGGGCCGGCGGTCGCCGGGCCGACACGACGGCGACCATCAGTCCAGCGTGCCGGCGGGCGCTATCCACTCGGTGCGCGGTCCACCGATGTCACTGATCAGATCGAAGTCGCGGTCGTAGTGCAGGACGGTCGCGGAGTATTCGGCAGCCGCCGCCGCGACCAGGACATCGACAGGGCCGGCCGCGCGATGATGGCCGCGGGCTGTCAGCGCCAATTGCAGGTCACGGGCCCGGGTGGCGACGGCCGGGGTGATCGGAAGGTCGACCATCAGCTCTGCTCGTCGTGCGCGCATCGTCATGGCGTCCCGGAAATTGCGGGCGCTTCGACCGTTCTCGAGATCGAGCGGTAAGCAGGTCGCGGCGAGCCCCTCCTCGAGGATCGTCGTTATTCGCTTGCCTGCGATCGGCTGGCGTCGACGACTCCAGGCTGACGTGTCGATGAGGTAGAGCCCGGACGGCAGGATCATGCAGCGCCCTGCTCGCCGCGCGGTGTCTTGTCGTCCTCGAGCAGGCCGGTCCAGTCCTGGTCGACCGAGAGCAGTTCGCGGATGGCCTGCGCACGCTCACTCCGCTCGGCGACCAGACGTAGCGCGGCATGGATGGTGTCCTTCTTGCTTTTGGTGCCCAACTCGCGGCGGGCTCGGTCGAGCAGCTCATCGTCAAGATCGATAACGGTCTTCATGCGCGCAGTATATCCACGAGGGGTCGTCTTTATATACCCGACTCGCCGAGGAAGCGCAGGGCGTTGGCGGACAGGAGCTTCGCGCGCTGGTCGTCGCTGAGGAAGTCCGCGTCGCGAACCACCGCGCCGGCCGGCCGTTCACCCAGCGGGTACGGGTAGTCGCTGCCGACCAGCACCCGGTCCTCCCCCATCGTGTCGACCAGCAGCCGCAGCGCGGGCGCCGCGAAGACCACTGAGTCGACGAGGAACCGGTCGACGTAGCTGCTGGGCGGGGCGACGGACGCGCCCCGCACCAGGTCGCCCCGGCGGTGCCAGGCGTTGTCGGCGCGGCCGAGCCAGAACGGGAAGCTGCCACCGCCGTGCGCGAAGCAGATCCGCAGCGTCTCGGGCACCCGGTCGAAGACACCGCCCAGGATCATCGCCAGCACCGACAGGTGCGTCTCGGCGGGCATCCCGGTGAGCCAACGGGCCATCCAGCGGTCCAGCCGTGGACCGTCGGGCATGTCCCACGGGTGGACGAAGACGGGCGCGCCCACCTCGGCGCAGTGCTGGAGGAAGGTGACCACGCCGGCGTCGTCCAGATCCCGGTCGCCGACGTGGTTGCCGATCTCCACGCCCACGTGTCCGGCGGCCAGGCTGCGATCCAGCTCGGCGCAGGCGACGTCCGGGTCCTGGAGCGGCACCTGACAGAACGGCACCAGCCGGTCGCCACCGGCGGCTGTGACCTCCAGGGTCAGGTCGTTGAAGATCCGGGCGACCTTCACCGCCTGGTCGGCCGGGCGGTCGTAGCCGAAGAAGACCGGGGTGGGTGAGACCACCTGCACGTCCACGCCGTCGGCGTCCATGTCGGCCAGTCGCGTCGACGCGTCCCAGCACTCCGCGCCGACCGGGCGGAACTCCGTCTCCCCCACCATGATCATGGCGGCCCGCTCGGAGTCGACCCGCAACCACGGCCAGCCGGACCCACCGCACGCCGCGCCGAGGTCCGGCCACCCCTTCGGTACGACGTGGGTGTGCACGTCGACCACACCTCCGGGCATCAGCCCTTGCCCGGGTGCAGGGTGCCGCAGTCAGCGCAGGTACGCGCCGCCTCGTCGGCGTAGAACGCCTGGAACACCGGCGGGAGATCGGCGGCGATGTCGCGGACCTGCAACTCCACCTCGTGCACCTTGTTGCCGCACTCGGGGCAGTACCACTGGAAGGTCTCCAGCGTGCCCTCCTCACGGACCCGCTCGACGACCACACCGATCGAGCCGGCCTCCGGCCGCTGCGGGGAGTGCGGGGTGTTGCGCGGCAACATCCACATCTGACCCTCGCGTACGTGCACCGTACGCGGCCCTTCCGGGGTCATCAGGTTGATGTGCATGTTGCCCTTGACCTGGTAGAAGAACTCCTCGTACGGGTCCACGTGGAAGTCGGTGCGCTGGTTGGGCCCGCCCACCACCATCACGATGAAGTCGTCCCCGCCGGGGAACATCTCCTTGTTGCCCACCGGCGGCTTCAACAGGTGCTGGTTGTCAGCGATCCAGCCCGGAAAGCTGAAGGGTTCGGCGATCTCACTCACGACTGACCTCCCGAGGGAAGAAGGGCCACGGCCTGGATCTCGATGAGCAGGTGCGGGTGCGGCAACTGGTGCACCGCCACCGTCGTACGGGTCGGCCCGGACGCGTCGAAGAACTCCGCCCACACCTCGTTGTAACCACCGAAGTCGTTCATGTTCACCAGGTAGGACGTCACCTGGACGAGGTCGGTGAGGTCCGCGCCGACCGAGCGCAGCAGGTCCCGCACGTTCTCGATGACGGCCCGCGTCTGCACCCGGATGTCCAGGTTGGTCGTGCCGAGTTCGTCCACCTCGACACCGGCGAAGCTGTTGTCCGGCCGCCGTGACGACGTACCCGAGACGAAGACGAACCCGCCCGCGACCTTGACGTGCGGAAACGCCCCCCGAGGAACCGCCTTCCCGGCGACGACCCGCGCGGTCACGACGACGCCCGCAGCGACGCGGTGCCGAGCTTCTCGACCACCGCCCGGACGTGTGCACCCGGACGCAGCGGAACGGCCGCGGTGGCGGCCCCGGCCAGGAAGACCCACCCGGACTCCAACCGCACACCGTGCCGCCCGGCCAGCCGGATGCCCTCGTCGAGCGCCCGGCGCGGATCACCGAGGATCGCGGCCGTCGAGCCGACCTGCGCCACGCGGCCGTCGACCTCCAGCAGCACACCGAGATTGTCCAGGCCCGCCGGCACCGGTGACCACGCCCCGATCACGAACGCGGCGGCCGAGGTGTTGTCGGCGATCACGTCCGGCAGCGAGAAGCGGAAGTCCGCGTACCGGGAGTCGATCAGCTCGATGGCCGGGGCGACCGCGCGGACCGCGTCGGCGAAGTCGCCGATCGGCTCACCCGGCTCGGGCAACCGGTCCAGCAGGAACGCCACCTCCGGCTCGACCCGGGGATGGATGTACGCGGACGGGTCCACCACGCCACCGTCGGGCACCCGCATCGCGTTGGTGATCCGCCCCCAGATCACCTCGTCCACACCGACCTGGGCCATCTTCGCCCTGCTGGTCAGCCCCATCTTCAGCCCGACCAGCCGCTCACCGGCGTCGACCCGGCGCTGGATCAGCGCGGCCTGCACGGCGTACGCGGCGTCCACGTCGAGGCCGGTCTCGGCGGCGAGTTGCGGGATCGCGGTGGCCGTTCCGGCCGCCGCCCCCAGCTTCTCGGCGATCCCCGCGATGTCCGGTCCGATCATGCTGCGTCATCCTCCGTCCGCGACCGCGGGTCACGCGAACGCTCCGTGCCGGCCAGGTCGAGTGCCACGTCCACGATCATGTCCTCCTGGCCGCCGACCATCCGGCGGCGGCCCAGCTCGACCAGGATCGACCGGACGTCCACGCCGTACTTCGCCGAGGCCCGCTCGGCGTGCCGCAGGAAGCTGGAGTAGACACCCGCGTACCCCAGGGAGAGCGTCTCCCGGTCCACCTGGACCGGCCGGTCCTGCAACGGGCGGACGATGTCGTCAGCCGCGTCCATCAGCGCGAACACGTCGCAGCCGTGCTTCCAGCCGTGCAGCTCGGCGACCGCGACGAAGACCTCCAGCGGCGCGTTGCCGGCGCCCGCGCCCATGCCGGCGAGGGAGGCGTCGACCCGGACCGTCCGGCCGTTCGGGGCGTCGGGGCCGGCCGGCCCGGAGCCGGTGACCCGGCCGTGCTCGACGGCGAGCACGCTGTTGGCGACACCGAGCGACAGGTTGTGGTGGGCGTGGATGCCGATCTGCGTCTCCGGCGCGAGGACCTGCCGGTACGCGTCGACCCGCTGCGCCACGTCGGACATCAGCAGGCGGCCACCGGAGTCGGTGACGTAGACGCAGTGCGCCCCGTACGACTCCATCAGCTTGGCCTGCCCGGCCAGCCCCGCCGGATCGTTCAGGTGCGACATCATCAGGAACCCGGCGACGTCCATGCCGTTCTCCCGGGCCCAGGAGATGTGTTGGGCACTGATGTCCGCCTCGGTGCAGTGCGTGGCGATGCGCACGCTGGTCACCCCGAGCGCCTTCGCCGCCTTCAGGTCGGCGATGGTGCCGATGCCGGGCAGCAGCAGCGTGGTCAGCTTCGCCGTGGTCAGCACCTCGGCCGCGGCGGAGATCCAGTCGGCGTCGCTCGCCGCGCCGTGACCGTAGTTGACGCTGGACCCGGCGAGCCCGTCACCGTGCGCCACCTCGATGGCGGCCACCCCGGCGGCGTCCAACGCGGCGGCGATCGTCCGCACCTGGTCGACCGTGTACCGGTGGGCGATGGCGTGCATGCCGTCGCGCAGGGTCACGTCCTGGATGTACAGGTCGGTCATGCCACCGCTCCCGTCGAGCGCAGGGCGACCAGCCGCTCCGCGGTACGCAGCGCGGCGGAGGTCATGATGTCCAGGTTCCCGGCGTACGCGGGCAGGTAGTGCCCGGCGCCGGAGACCTCCAGGAACACCGACACCTGCAGGGCGGTGAGCTGACGCCCGAGCGTCGGCAGGTACGCCTCGACCCGGTCGAACTGCACGTCCTGCTTGAGCCGGTACCCGGGGACGTACTCCTGCACCGCGGCGACCATCTCGGTGACCGAGGCGGCGATGGCGCTGCGGTCGGCGTCGGCGTCCGGGCAGAGGCAGTAGACGGTGTCGCGCATGAGCAGCGGCGGGTCGGCCGGGTTCAGCACGATGATCGCCTTGCCGCGTTCGGCCCCGCCGACCACCTCGATGGCCCGGGCCGTGGTCTCGGTGAACTCGTCGATGTTGGCGCGGGTGCCCGGACCGGCGGACTTCGACGCGATCGAGGCGACGATCTCCCCGTACGCGACCGGGGTGACCCGGCGGACCGCGGCGACGATCGGCACGGTCGCCTGCCCGCCGCAGGTCACCATGTTGACGTTCGGCTCGTGCAGGTGCTCGTCCAGGTTGACCGGCGGCACCACGTACGGGCCGAGCGCGGCCGGGGTCAGGTCGACGACGGTCCGGCCATGTGCCCGCAGCACCTCGTCGTGGTGTCGGTGCGCCCCGGCCGAGGTGGCGTCGAAGACCAGCTCGACGTCGGCGAACTCGGGCATCGCGACCAGCCCGTCCACGCCGTCGGCGGTGGTGGCCACGCCGAGTCGGCGGGCCCGGGCCAGACCGTCGGAGGCCGGGTCGATGCCGGCCATCGCCACCATCCGCAGGCTGTCACTCAGCCGAAGAACCTTGATCATCAGGTCGGTCCCGATGTTTCCGGAACCGAGCACCGCCACCCCGGTGGTCACTTGTCGCCTCCCTTGCTGAAGCAGGTGCGCACCGAGCCGAGCCCGGAGATCCGCGCCTCGTACGCGGCCCCGGGAGTGACCGGGACCATCGGGCCGAGTGCACCGGAGAGCACCACGTCCCCGGCGCGCAGCGGGTCACCGGCGCGGGCCAGGGTGCCGGCCAGCCAGTGCAGGGCGTGCAGCGGGTTGCCCAGGCAGGCCGCGCCCGCGCCGACCGAGACCGGCTCACCGGCGTGCTCCAGCACCATCCCGCACAGTCGCAGGTCGACGTCGGCGAGCCGACGCGGCGTGGTGCCGAGCACGAAGAGCCCGCTGGAGGCGTTGTCGGCCACGGTGTCCACGATGGAGATGTCCCAGGCGGCGATGCGCGAATCGACGATCTCGATCGCCGGCAGCACGTGGTCGACAGCCCGGATCAGGTCGACTGTCGTGATCTGCGGATCCGACAGCTCCTTGTCGAGCACGAACGCGATCTCCGCCTCGACCCGAGGTTGGAGCAGCCGGTCGATGGGCACCTCGACCCCGTCACCGACCGCCATGGCGTCGGTCAGCATGCCGAAGTCCGGTTGGAACACCCCGAAGGTCTCCTGCACCGCCCGGGACGTCAACCCGATCTTCGCGCCGACCCGGCGTTCACCGCGACCCTGCCAGGCCCGCGCCTGGAGTTGCTGCACGCGGTACGCGGACTCGACGTCCCCCTCCGGCAGCAGCCGCCCGCGCAGCGGCGGGCACGGCTTGCCGGTGCTGCGGGCGTCGGCCAGCTCCCGGTTGGCGGCCTCGATGTCAGCTTCCACGCTCGCTCCCTCGCTCACGACAGGTCCACGCAGACGTTGGTGAGTTCGGAGTAGAAGTTCAGCGAGTGCACGCCGCCCTCCCGACCGATACCGGACGCCTTCACCCCGCCGAACGGGGTCCGCAGGTCACGCAGGAACCAGGTGTTGACCCAGACGATGCCGGCGTCCAGCCGGACGCCGGCCCGGTGCGCGACACCCACGTCCCGGGTCCACACCGTCGCCGCCAGGCCGTACTCGGTGCCGTTGGCCAACGCGTACGCCTCGTCCTCGGTGTCGAACGGCGCCACGTGCACCACCGGGCCGAAGATCTCCTCCCGGTTGGTGCGGGCGTCCGGCCCGAGCCCGGTGAGCACCGTCGGCTGGACGTACGACCCGCCGTCCCGGGCGTCGCCGAAGGTGGGCGAGCCGCCGCCGGTCAGCACCTCGGCGCCCTCGGAGCGGGCCAGGTCGTACGCGCCGAGCACCTTCGCCCGGTGCTGGTGGGAGATCAACGGCATGGTGGCGGTCGCCTCGTCGGTCGGCCAGCCGTACGCCAGCTCGCCGGCCCGCTTCGCCAGCCGGGCGGTGAACTCCTCGAAGACCGGGCGCTGCACGTAGATGCGTTCGGTACACAGGCACACCTGGCCGCCGTTGGTGAAGCTGGACCGCACCGAGCCGGCCACCGCGGCGTCCAGGTCGGCGTCGGCGAAGACCAGGCCGGCGTTCTTGCCGCCCAACTCGAAACTGACCGCCTTCACACCGTCGGCGGCGGCCCGCATGATCGCGCCGCCGGTGGCCGACTCGCCGGTGAAGGTGATCGCGTCCACGCCCGGGTGGCGGGTGAGGAACTCCCCCGCCGAGTCCGGCCCGAACCCGTGCACCAGGTTGAACACGCCCTCCGGCACGCCTGCCGCGGCCATCACCTCGGCGAGCAGCGTCGCCGAGGCGGGCGTCTCCTCGCTGGGTTTGACCACCACCGCGTTGCCACAGGCCAACGCGGGCGCGACCTTCCAGGTGAGCAGCAGCAGCGGCAGGTTCCACGGCACGATGACCGCGACCACGCCGACCGGCTTCCGCAGCGCGTAGTTGAGCGCCCGACCGCCGGTCGGGGTGACGGTCGTGAACGACTCGGTGGGCGCGGTCGCCACGATCTCCGCGAACGCCCGGAAGTTCGCCACGCCACGGGGGATGTCCAGTGTGCGGGCCTGGGAGATGGACTTGCCGGTGTCGGCGACCTCGGCGGTGACCAGGTCGTCGAAGCGGCGCTCCAGCTCGTCGGCGACCCGGCGCAGCACCTCGGCGCGTTCCCGCTCCCCCATCCGGCCCCACGGCCCGCGCAGCGCCGCCCGCGCGGCGGCCACCGCGTCGTCCACCGTGGACTTCGACGCCTCGTCCACCGCGAAGACCGGGTCGCCGGTCACCGGGCTGACCTTCGTGAACGTCGACCCACCGTCGACGAACTCGCCGGCGACGAAGTTACGCAACCGCTGCGGGTCGCCGTTCCCGTGGCCGGTCATCAGTCGTGGATCCCAGTTGCCGGTCATCCGCGCCTCCCTCGACTCAGCGCCGCGCCGATCGCGCCGACCAGCAGCACCGCGGCTCCGCCGACGACCGCGCCGAGCACCCGGTGCTGTCGGCGCACCCGGCGGCGCACCTCGGCGTACGGGGTGGTGGAGAACGACACCAACTCGTACTGCGAAACGTACCGGCCGGGCAGGGCGCGTTCCAACGCGTGCTCCACCCGCCGTCGGGCCTGGAAGACGGGCGAGGCGACCTTGTCCCGCATCTCCACGAAGTTGGTCAACGCCATCGTCGCGATGGCCTCGGCGTTCTCCTGCCGGCGTCGCTGGAACAGCGGCAGCGCCGCCGCCCAGTCGTCGGCGCACTCGTCCAGGCAGCGGTCCAGCTCGACCACGTCCTCGAACGCGCAGTTGGCGCCCTGACCGTAGAAGGGCACGATCGCGTGCGCCGCGTCACCGAGCAGGCCGACGGTCCCGTTGACCTGCCAGGGGGTGCAGCGGACCGTGCCGAGCACGCCCACCGGGTTGTGCTGGTAGTCGTCGACCAGGTTCGGGGCCAGCGGGACGACGTCCGGGTAGTGGTCGGCGAAGTGCCGTTCGATCTCCGCCGGGCCGGTCAGCGAGGCGAAGCTTCCGGCGCCGTCGTTGGGCCAGAACAGCGTGCAGGTGAAGGACCGGTCCGGATTCGGCAGGGCGATCATCATGGAGGTGCCGCGCGGCCAGATGTGCAGGGCGTCCGGGTCCAGGGCGAAGTCCCCGCCCAGCGGCGGGATCGTCAACTCCTTGTAGCCGTAGTCGAGGAAGTCCACGCTCTCGTCCAGCAGCCCGTACGCGAGCAACTGCCCCCGCACCGCGGACCCGGCGCCGTCGGCGCCCAGCACGACCGACGCCTTGGCCGCGACGGTGCCCTGCGGGGTGTCGAAGCTGAGCGAGCCGTCGGTCGGGTCCAGCCCGACGAGGCGGTGGTCGAAGACGACCCGCACGCCGGGCAGGGCGGCGGCCTCGTCCAGCAGGGCGTTGTTCAGCGCGCCCCGGCTGATCGAGTTGATCGCCCGGTCACCGGCGGCACTGTACGACTGGAACTGCTGCTCCCCCTCGACCGGGTGGATCATCCGGCCCCGCATCGGCAACGCGTCGGTCATCACCTGCTCGGCGAGCCCGATCCGGCGCAGGGCGTCCAGGCCCCGCTCGGAGAGCGCCAGGTTGATCGAACGGCCCCGCTCGGCCGTGCCGTCGCGCGGGTCGGACCGGCGCTCGTAGAGGGCCACCGGGTAGCCCCGCCGGGCCAGGAAGCAGGCGGCCAGACAGCCGGCCAGCCCGGCGCCGATGATCGCGATCTCGTCGCGCCGCGCGGTCACGGGTTCACCTGCCCGACCGTCGCCGCCAACGCGGCAGCCGCACGCCAGCAGTCGAGGTAGGTGGAGTAGAGCGGCACCGGGGCGAACCGGACGATGTCCGGCTCCCGGGCGTCGGCGATGACGCCGTGCTCGTACCGCAGGCGTTTGGTCAGCTCGGCGGCGCTGCCGGCCCCGATGCGCACCGAGAGCTGGCAGCCACGCCGGGCCGGGTCGCGCGGGGTGACCACGCGCAGCGGCCGGTCGACGACGACCTGGTCGAGCAGCGACTCCAACCAGCCGGTGAGCCGCAGGCTGCGGGCCCGCAACGCGGGCATGCCGACCGAGTCGAACAGCTCCAGTGAGGTACGCACCGGGCCCATCGCGAAGATCGGCGGGTTGGAGATCTGCCATGCCTCCACAGTGGCCGGTGGCCGGGACACCGGGGTCATCTCGAACCGGGTGGCCGCCGCGGTGCTCCACCACCCCTCGAAGCGGGGCAGGTCCGGATCACCGAGGTGCCGCTCGTGCACGAAGACGCCGGCGAGGGCACCCGGGCCGGAGTTCAGGTACTTGTAGGAGCACCAGGCGGCGAAGTCGACGTCCCAGTCGTGCAGGGCCAGCGGCACGTTGCCCACCGCGTGGGCCAGGTCCCAACCGACCACCGCGCCCGCGGCCCGACCGGCAGCGGTGATCACCGGGATGTCCAGCAGCTCGCCGGTGAGGTAGTTGACCCCGCCGAGCAGCACCAGGGCCACCCGGTCGCCCTCGGCGGCCAGGTAGTCGGTCACGTCCTCGGTGCGCAGCGATGTCTCGCCGTCGCGGGGGCGCAGCCGGACCACCGTGTCGTCCGGGTCCAGACCGTGGAACCGGGCCTGGCTGCGCACCGCGTAGCTGTCCGAGGGGAACGCGGCGTCCTCGATGACGATGCGGGTGCGGGCGCCGGCCGGGCGGTAGAAACTCACCATCAGCAGGTGCAGGTTGACGGTGAGCGAGTTCATCACCACGGTCTCCGCGGGCCGGCCGCCGACCAGTCGGGCGGCCGGTGCGGTCAACAGCTCGTGGTACGGCAGCCAGGCGCGCTCCGCCTCGAGGTGCCCCTCGACGCCGAGCCGCCCCCAGGCGTCCAGGTCGGCGAGGAGTTCGTCGCGGGTGGCCCGGGGTTGCAGGCCGAGCGAGTTACCGGCGAGGTACGCCGCCTCGGGGTGGTCGCCGCCGTCGGCCGGCGGCACGTGGAACAGGTGCCGGTGGCCCGGGTCGGCCTCGTCCAGCCGGTGTGCCTCGTGTTCAGGGGTGTGCATGTCTCGCTCTCCGGTCACATCGCGGTACGGGCCGACCACAGCTCGGGGAAGACCACCCGCGCCATGCTGCGCTGCAACCATGCCAGGCCGGCGGAACCGCCGCTGCCGACCTTCGCGCCCATGGTCCGCTGCACCGCCTTCACGTGGTTCCAGCGCCAGTCACCGAACTCCTCGGCGACCGCGCTCAACGCCTCGCCGAGCATGCGCAGGTGGTTGTCCGGGGCGGCGTCGTCGTAGATGCGCACCCAGGCCGCCTCGACCAGCGGGTGCGGATCGTGCTCGACGGACACGTCCCGGTTCAGCAGGTCGGCGGGGAGGTCGAAGCCGCGCCGGGCGAGCAGCGCCAGCACGTCGTCCCAGAGGCTCGGGGCGGCCAGTGCGCTGGTCAACTCGGCGTACACCTCGGTCTGCCGACGGAACGGTCGGATCAGCGCCGGGTCGCGCAGCCCGAGCAGGAACTCCAACTGTCGGTACATGGCCGACTGGAAGCCGGACGCCTCGCCGAGCAGGTTGCGGAACCTGTTGAAGTCGGCCGGGCTCATCCAGCGCAGACCCTGCCAGGCGGCGTTGAGCCCCTCCAGGTGCAGCTTGGCCCGACGCAACGGGGCCAGCGCCTCCCAGACCTGGTCGGCGCGGATCAGCCGCTGGGTCTCCCGCAGCTCGTGGCAGGTCAACCCGAAGTACAGCTCCATGATCTGACTGACCATCAGGAAGGACATCTCGCCCGGGTCGCTGCTCAGCGGGTGCTGCATCTTGTGCAGGGCGCTGGCCTGCACGTACGCGTCGTACGGCACCATGTCGGCGAACTCCAACGTCGGCTCGCCACCGGTGCGCGCCGCCTGGGCGGCCCGCTGCCCCGGGGTCACCGGTCGCACCGCGGCGGGGCGGGTCGGGGCCCGCCGCTCCGTCTGCTCCACCATCTCGTCTCCCTCCCCCGGACTGGCCGACGTCATGATCCCGCGGCTGGATCGGCCGATGGAATGCCGAATCAACGGCGCTCGCCTCGTTCTCCTGACGAACGAAAGCCAACTAGGCGAAGCCGGTTCACGAAAGTAAGGTCTGAGCGTGGACGACATGGACTGGGCGCTGCTGCGCGAGTTGCAGGCCGACGCGCGGCTCTCCTTCAGCGAGTTGTCCCGACGGGTGCACCTGTCGCCACCGGCGGTGGCCGAGCGGGTACGCCGACTGGAGGAGGCCGGGGTCATCACCGGCTACCACGCCCACGTCGACCTGAGCCGGGCCGGTCGCACAGTCGTCGCGCTGATCCGGATGTCCTGCTACGGCGCGCGCTGCATCCTGCACGACGCGTCGGTCGCCGGCTGGCCGGAGATCCTGGAGATCCATCGGATCACCGGTGACGCGTGCAGCGTGTTGAAGGTGGCCGCCGGCTCGATCGGCGCGTTCGAGGGGGTCATCGACCGGCTCGCCCCGTACGGCCAGCCGTCGAGCACGATGGTCCTCTCCTCTCCGCTGGGCTGGCAGCCGATCACCCCGCTCCCCTCCGCCCGGGCCACCCCCCGGCAACGCTGAGCCACCCGCCCCACCCCTGCCCGCCTGCGGGTTTGCCTCCGCGCCAACGGGAAAGCAGCGCGCGTGCCCAGGGGAGGGTTCCGGCGGTCGTCGCCGGTTGGGGGGTAATCATGCAGGGAATCCGCACTGTCAACCGTGCGATCTCGTCCGTACTGGCACTGGTGGGGCTGATCGGGGCGTTCGTCCTGATGTCGGCCGCCCCGGCGCGAGCCGGCGAGAACACCTTCGTCGAGGTGACACCGAACAGCGCCCAGGCCGGTAGCCGGGTCACCATCCGGGCGAACTGCGACAACGACAACAACAGCCGGCAGGCCAGCGTGCACTCCGACGCGTTCGGGTCTGTCACGCTCAGGCCGGACCGGGGGTTCCTGACCGCGCAGGCCTCCATCCCGCGGGACAAGCAGGCCGGTGACTACCCGGTCGACCTGCGTTGCGAGAACGGGCAGACGGCCTCCACCACGCTGACCGTGTTGAACATGGCCTCACCCAGCAAGGGACCGGCGACCGGTGGCGGCGGGACGGCCGGTGGTCGCGGCACCGGGTCGCTGCTGGTGCTCGGCGGCGTGGCGCTGGTGGGTACCGCCATCGCGCTCGGCATGGCGGGCGGGCGGCGTCGGACCGGAGCCGGCTCCTGAGCCGGACGACAGATGAGCCGCAGATCCGCGCGTGCGCGGCCGAACCGCCGCGCCCGCCTCCGGGCCGGGCCGGCGCTGCGCGCGTCCGGCCGGCTGGTGGCCCGCGCGTCCCGCCGGCTGCGCCGGGTCGCCGGGCAGGCCGGGTTGGCCAGCGTCACCACCACCGATCCGGCCACCCGACCGCTGCCACCCAGGCGTCCGGCCGCAGTGGCGTCGCCGTCGACTCGACGCCGCTTCGGTACGGGCCCGGGGCTGCCGGTGCTGGCCGTCGCCACCCTGATGGTGCTGATCGTGGCGATGCTCGGCGTCGAGCAGGTGACCGGCATGAGCCTGTTGCCGGATCGACTGAGCGCCGGTTTCCGACCGCCGCCGAAGAAGTTCCCGGTGCTGTCGTCGAGCCGCCCGACCAGCCTCGCCATCGAGAAGATCGACCTACGGGCCCCGGTGCACGACGTGGGCATCGCCCCGGACGGCACCATCGCCGTGCCGGACGTGGGCCGCGCGCAGGAGGCCGGCTGGTACGACCAGGGGCCGACCCCCGGCCAGTACGGTCCGGCGGTGATCGTCGGGCACGTCGACACCACCAGCGGGCCGGCGGTCTTCCACCAACTCCGCGAACTGCGCGCCGGTGACCAGATCGAGGTGACCCGCACCGACCGGAGCGTGGCGGTCTTCGAGGTGGACTCGGTGGAACGATTCGACAAGGGGCGACTGCCGGTGGACGAGGTGTACGGCGACTTCAGCCGCCCGAGCCTGCGCCTGATCACCTGCGGCGGTCAGTGGGTCGGCGGTGAGACCGGCTACTCGGACAACGTGGTGGTCTTCGCGTCGCTGGTCGAGGCGCGTCAGGGTTGAGGCCGCGCACAACGCGCACCTTCAGCGTCACGGGAGCACGATGACGATGGGCACGACCGAGGTGTCGTGGGTCGGAGCCGGCGCGATCGTCGCATCGCTTCTGGGTGACCGGTACGCGGTGATCGTCGGCAGCCTCGGCGCGAGCCCCACGCTCGGCATCGGGGCACCCGCCGCGTCCACCTACGAGGGCGTACTCCAGCAGAAGCTCGGCCTTCCCGGTTATGTCCGGGCATCCGACATCGGCCCCGCGCGACGGCGGGAGCACGACTACCGCTACTTCCCCCTGGATCAGGTCACCGTCGACCACGCGGACGCCGTGCTGCACATCCCGACCGGCGTCGACGCGGCGGTGCTCGCCGCTCGCATTCTGGCGCTGCCCGGCGTCGAGCAGGTGCTCGCGAGCAAGGAGAACGGGTCGCCCGAGGCCGCCTGGGGCGACCGCTTCTTCTACGTCGGCCCGGACCGACGCCAACCGTTCGCCACCATCGTCGAGCACGACGTGCCCGGCTTCGACGAGGCATCCGAGCTGGACCGACCGGGGGTCTTCCGCCTCAACCTGGACCTGGGTCGAGCTGAGTTCGAGCGGGTGTTCGGCTTCCCGCCCAAGGCATTCGAGGAGCACCGGGGCGACTTCGACTTCGCCCGGCTGGACACCCTCCTGCCGCACCCGTCCTACGCCCGGTACGCCTTCGGCAGCATCGTCATGCCCGGCCCGCAGATGCTGCCCGAGATCGACCGGCTGCTGGCCATCGCGCACGCCCGCGCGACGGAGCGGCACGAGCGCGCGGCACGCCGGACGACCGACCAGCGGGAGTGAGCCGGCCGGTATTCGCGTCGATCCGGCCGCGACGAGGGATCAGGCGGCGGCTTCGGGCTCGCGCAGGTCGAGCCAGTCGGCCCAGCGGGGGTCGGGAGCGCGGTGCCCGAGGACACGCCAGGCGGTGCCCTTCGGCGCGGCGGGCAGCGCGTGTAACCGCCACCCCATCTCGGCCGGGGTCTTGTCGCCCTTGGTGTGGTTGCAGCGGGCGCACGCGGCCACCACGTTCTCCCAGGCGTGCCGGCCGCCCCGGCTGCGCGGGAAGACATGGTCGATGGTCTCGGCGGCACCCCGGCAGTAGGCGCACCGCCAACCGTCCCTGGCGAAGATCGCACGCCGGGACAACCCGACGTGCGTCCGATACGGCACCCGGACGAAGCGCGTCAACCGGACCACGGACGGCACCGGGAGCGCGTCGCGCGCGCTGTGCAGAATGCCGTCGCCGTCGGCGACGCAGACCGCCTTGGCGGAGAGGACGAGGATCGCGGCGCGGCGCACCGACACGACACACAGCGGCTCGTAGGTGGCGTTGAGGACCAACGCGCCGGAGCCCACCGTGGGTCGTATGTCAGGCATCGCGCTCACCCTCCCGGTTCAGCGGCAGCTGCGAACCGCCGCCGACCGGGGCAGGGCACGACGGCCCAACCGGGCGACGCCGGGCCGATCACCGACGTCCGTTGCGCCAATAGTCCCTGATCGGACCCCGGATTGCACGTACTAATCCCGCATGGGGTATGAGGATCATCCGCGTCCGGTCCGATCGCCGTACCGAGCTGGGAGAAGTCCGGCGTTGCCGGACACGTGTCGGCGGCTCACCCGGCCGGTGGGCCGGCGACGGGCCCGCTGACCCCTTGCGGTACGAAGACAGGGTGAGTGCCGCCAGCGTGACGCCCCTTGCCCTGCCCGACGCCGTTTCGGTGAGCTGCCAGGGCAGCACCTCCTGTGAGTGGATCTACAGCATCACCAGGTCGGCCTGGTTCGCCGAGGGCAGTTACTGGATCCTGCTGAAACCGCTACGGGTGCTGCTGATCCTGGCGCTGGCGATGGTGGCCCGCTGGGCCGTGCACCGGACGATCAACCGGTTGGTCCGCACGACCACCGACGGCGCGGTGCCGACGATGCTGCGACCGCTGCGGGAGCGGGTTCCCAGCGCGGCGGTCGACCCGGCCGAGTTCGTGCCCGAGCGGCGACGGCAGCGGGCCGAGGCGATCGGTTCGGTGCTGCGCAGTCTGACCACCGCGTTCGTCTTCGGCATCGCGCTGCTGATGATCCTGCGCGAGTTCAGCTTCGACCTGGCCCCACTGCTGGCCAGTGCGGGGATCGCCGGCGTGGCGCTGGGCTTCGGCGCGCAGAGCCTGGTCAAGGACCTGATCGCCGGCCTCTTCATGCTGATCGAGGACCAGTACGGCGTGGGCGACAACGTCGACCTGGGTGAGGCGATGGGCGTGGTCGAGGCGGTCGGCCTGCGCGTCACCACGGTGCGCGACGGTCGTGGGGTGCTCTGGTACATCCGCAACGGCGAGATCATCCGGGTGGGCAACAAGAGCCAGGGCTGGGCCCTGGTGGTGGTGGACCTGCCGATCGGGTTCAACAGCACCGAGGAGGCCACCGCCGTCCTGCGGACCGCCGCCGCCTCGGTCGCTGTGGACCCGGAGCTGTCACCGGAGATCGTCGAAGCGCCCGAGGTGCTGGGTGTCGAGCAGGTGACCGTCGACGGCGCGGTCATCCGGACGGTGGTGAAGACGACCGCGGACGGGCAGTTCGCGGTGGGCCGGGAGCTGCGTCGGCGGCTCGCGGAGGCGCTGGAGAACTCCGGGATCACCGCGCAGATCGCCGCCGCCCGCATCTTCCCCGGGGTTCCGACCCGACCGTTGTCGGACAACGAGACTGGTCAGGGCGGCGCCACCTGACCCAGGCAACACTGTCCGCCGATGCAGGGGTCGCCAGCCACCCGGCCCCTCAGGTATCGTCCGTTCGTTCAGTCGGGGAAGCGACGATCGATCCGTTCGCCCTAGCCAGTTGTCAGACGATCGGGCAGAATCCGGGGCACGCGTTCCCGCCGGAGCGTGATCACATCCTCGCTGATCCGCAGATCTGACGAGTGCTTCCGGCCGGGCTGCCACGAGCGGCCGAACCGGGGCCGATGGAGGCGACGGTGCCCGACGAGCGACCTTCCGCGGAAGGCCCCGCCACATTTCGCGAAGTGTTCGCCCAGCGTGAGTTCCGGGCTGTCTTCGTGGCTGGTGCGCTCTCCTGGGTCGGCGACTACGTCGCGAAGGCCGCGGTCACCCTTCTGGTCTACCAGCAGACCCGGTCTGTCGCGCTCTCCGCGGCCGCCTTCGCGGTCAGCTTCCTGCCGTGGCTGCTCGGCGGTCCCGTGCTCGCCGCACTGGCGGAGCGCCACCCGTACCGACGGGTGATGGTGACGTGTGACCTCATCCGGATGGCCTTGATGCTGCTCATCGCCGTCCCCAACCTGCCGTACCAGGCGGTGTTGGCACTGATCTTCGCCGCCACGCTGGCCAACCCACCGAGCCAGGCGGCGAAGTCCGCACTGATGCCACAGATGCTCACCGGGGATCGGTTGGTGCTCGGGTTGTCGCTGAACAGCAGCGTCGGGCAGGCGGCCCAGGTGGTCGGGTACGTGTTCGGCGCGGCCGTCGCCTCGATCGACCCGGAGGTCGCGTTGCTGTTCAACGCGGCCACCTTCGCCCTCTCGGCGCTGCTGGTCCGCCTCGGCGTACGGGATCGGCCGGCGTCGCTGGCCCTCGCACACCGCAGCCACCTGCTGCGGGAGACCCGCCAGGGGTTCGCCATCGTGTTCGGCACTCCGGTGTTGCGGTCGATCGCGGTGCTGGTGTTCAGCGCCATGCTCTTCTCGATCGTGCCCGAAGGTCTCGCCGCCGCCTGGGCCAATCAGGGCGCCAAGAGCGGTTTGAGCACCGGTGCGGCCCAAGCCGTGATCATGGTGGCCAACCCGATCGGCTTCATTCTCGGCGGGTTACTGGTGAGCCGGCTGGTCGGGCCGACCCGCCGGATGAAGCTGATGCGGCCGCTTGCGGTGTTCGCCCCGCTGGTGCTGGTGCCGTCGTTGCTCGACCCGCCGCCACTGGTGGTGGCGTTGCTGGCCGCCCTGTGCGGGTTCGCGGTCGCCGGCATGCTGCCGATGGCCAACGGGCTGTTCGTCCAGGCCCTGCCCGACGGTTTCCGCGCCCGCGCCTTCGGCGTGATGGCCACCGGTGTCCAGGTCATCCAGGGCCTCGCGGTGCTGGTCACCGGGCTGCTCGCCGAGCGGTTCCCCATCCCGGCGGTGGTCGGGCTCTGGAGTGCGGCCGGCGTCGTGCTCATGGCCGTGGCCGCACTGAGCTGGCCGGACCGGCAGACGATGGACGACGCGATCAGGGCCGCCTCGGCGGCCAACGCCGAGGCGCCCCGCAGCACCGGCCACCCCGGAGACGGTGGCACGGCCGGCGCTCCCGAGCCGCGTACCGGCGACGGCCATCGCCGCCACGCGGTCACCTGATCGACTCACCGACGCGGGCGGGCCGGGCGGGCAACCCCACGGCATCCGGGTCCGCCGACCCGGCGTGATCCGACGCACGCCACGGGGGTCAGGTCGGGCCGGAGCGCACCTGGCAGGATGGAACGGTGAACCCCGCAGGCGAATCCGACCGTCCTGGTGCGTCGATGACCCTCTTCGAAGCGGTCGGCGGCGAGCCCACCTTCCGCCGGCTGGTCGACGAGTTCTACGCAGGCATCGCCACCGATCCCCTGCTGCGGCCCATGTACCCGGAGGAAGACCTCGGGCCGGCCGCCGACCGGATGACCCTGTTCCTGATGCAGTACTGGGGCGGCCCCAACACGTATTCCGCGCAGCGCGGCCACCCCCGGCTGCGGATGCGGCACGCGCCCTTCCGGATCGGCGCTGCCGAGCGGGACGCCTGGCTGCGCAACATGCGTCGCGCGGTGGACCGGCTCGACCTGGAGCCGGCTGTCGCCGCCACGCTCTGGGACTACCTGGAGCGGGCCGCGTACTTCATGGTCAACGTCGAGGACGACCCGGCCACCGGCGCCTGACCCACCCGGCGTGCGCGCCGCGTCAGAGCAACGCGCCCTCGTCGTGCAGCCAGTCCACGAAGCTGGTGGCCACCGCCGCGCCGCAGTCGAGCATCTCGACCAACAGCGCGTCGTGGGTGCCGGCGCCGAGCGGCACCTGAAGCTCGGCGTAGATCGGCAGTTGCCCGCGTTCGGTCGGGTCGCCGATGTACGCCTTGCAGAACCGGCGGGTGTGGTTCCACTCGTTCACCACCCGGTACGCCCGGTCGGCCCAGTCCGGCGGGACCGTGGCGTGCGGGCGGGCCCGCATGACCAGGATCTCGTCCTCCGGCCCTTCGAGGGTGACCAGCACCGCATGCCGCTCCCACATGGCCAGCAGGTTGCCGTCGCCGTCGGCCAGGTAGCGCACGTCGAGCAGGTCGAGTGCGTCGCAGACCCGGCGCAGACTCACCGGCTCGACGGTGGCGGACATCTCGGTCAGCACGGGCCGCTCACTGCCCGGGCAGTCGTCCCCCGGCTGGCGAGGGCTTGGCGGCCCGACTCGCACCGCGCTCTCCATCGTGATCCCGCTTCGGGTTTCCGGATCGCCGCCGTCGGCGGGACCGGGGCGCCATGACCACCACGGCATCGCTCGCGCACCTCACTCCCCAGCGGATCCAGCCGCCTACGGTGCGTTGGATCCGAGCATGGACGGTACCCGGACAGCCGAGTTGAAGCACCCCCCCAACGACCGCCCCTGACCAGAAGAATGAGCCGGGCTCATCCGTTCGGACGACTCGCCAGGGGTGTCACGGCAAGATCCGTGGCCTTCTGCGACCAGGCCGCTCCGTATGGTCCCACCAGACCGACCCAACGACCCGCCACCCGCACCTGAACGTCGGGGCCGGCGGCCGGACCGTCAGCGGCACCGAGGAAACCCATCCGGACCACCCCCTGCACCAGCCGCTGCGACACCTCCACCGGCGCGGCGGGCGTCTCCTCCGGGGTGACCAGCACCGCCACGTGGTCGAGCAACGCGTCGCGGAGGGCACGCTGGCCGACCGCACGACCGGCCACCCCCTGCTCGCTCGCCGTCCGCAGGGTGCCCGCCGCCGCCTGCGCGATCCGTCGCAGCTCGACGACGGGCAGCGCCTCGACCTGCGTGCTCCGCGCCGGCGGCAGTGGCCACCGCCACGCCGCGTCCCGACGCGTCGGCAGGGCCACGCCGCCACGCTCCAACTCGCCCAGCAGGTCGGCGGCGGCCACCGTGACGTCCTCGGCCGACTCACCGGCCACCGTGCGGACCACCAGAACCTGCCACGGCAGCCGGGCCCACAGGGCGACCCGGCCGGGGCCACCGGTCGGCCGCAGCCGGACCGGAGCGAGCGGATCCAACCGGACCAGCCGGGCCAGGAAGGCTCCCGCGTCCGCCACCCCGCCGAGGCCGTGCGTCGGGGTCGCCGCCGCCCGGCCCGACGGCCCGGTCACCCCACACCGCCCTGCGGGGCGTACGTGAGCAGGAAGTCCCGCTCCTCGGAGGTGATCCTCCGGGGCACCTGACGGGTCAGGTCGAACGGCACCAGCACCGAGCGGGCGCGGCTGGCCAGCACCTCACCGTCGTACAGCTCGTAGGCGACGGTGAACCGGGAGGCCCGGATCTCCTCCACCCACAGCTCGATCCGGACGGTGGGCGCCGCCTCAGCGGTGGCCCGCCCCAGGGCGTAGTCGACCGGGCGCAGGTAGTCGACCTCGTGCCGGCGGATCACCACCCCGTCGGCGAACGAGCCGACCCCCCAGGCCCGGCCGCCGGCGAACATCAACGCCACCCGCGCCTCCTCGTAGAGGGTGAGGAAGCGCGAGTTGTTGACGTGGCCGTACGCGTCCAGGTCGGACCAGCGCAGCGTGCAGTGGTAGACGAACCGGTCGGACACCGTCTCCGCCGGTCAGTCGCGGGTCAGCTTGCGGTAGGTCACCCGGTGCGGCCGGGCGGCCTCCGCGCCGAGGCGGTCGATCTTGTTCTTCTCGTACGCCTCGAAGTTGCCCTCGAACCAGAACCACTTGGACGGGTTCTGGTCGTCGCCCTCCCAGGCCAGGATGTGCGTGGCGACCCGGTCCAGGAACATCCGGTCGTGGGAGATGACCACGGCGCAGCCGGGGAACTCCAGCAGGGCGTTCTCCAGGCTGGACAGCGTCTCCACGTCCAGGTCGTTCGTCGGCTCGTCGAGCAGGATCACGTTGCCGCCGATCTTCAGGGTCAGCGCCAGGTTGAGCCGGTTGCGCTCACCACCGGAGAGCACCTTGGTCGGCTTCTGCTGGTCCGGTCCCTTGAAGCCGAACGCGGCGATGTACGCCCGCGACGGCATCTCGACCTTGCCCACCATCAGGTAGTCCAGGCCGTCGGAGACGACCTCCCAGACGGTCTTGTCGCCGTTGAGCCCCTCGCGGTTCTGGTCGACGTACGACAGCGAGACGGTGGGGCCGACCCGGACCTCGCCGCTGGTCGGCTCCTCCAGCCCGACGATGGTCTTGAACAGGGTGGTCTTACCGACGCCGTTGGGGCCGATGATGCCGACGATGCCGTTGCGCGGCAGCGAGAACGACAGGTCGTCGATCAGCAGCCGGTCGCCGAAGCCCTTGCTGAGGTTGTTCGCCTCGATCACCGTGCTGCCCAGGCGCGGGCCCGGCGGGATCTGGATCTCCTCGAAGTCGAGCTTGCGGGTCTTCTCCGCCTCGGTCGCCATCTCGTCGTACCGGTCGAGGCGGGCCTTCGACTTGGTCTGCCGGGCCTTGGCGTTGGAGCGGACCCACTCCAGCTCCTCGGTGAGGCGCTTCTTCATCTTGGCGTCGCGGCGACCCTCGACGGCCAGGCGGGCGGCCTTCTTCTCCAGGTAGGTGGAGTAGTTGCCCTCGTACGGGTAGGTCCGGCCACGGTCCAGCTCGAGGATCCAGTTGGCGACGTTGTCGAGGAAGTACCGGTCGTGGGTGATCGCCATGACCGTGCCGGCGTACTTCGCCAGGTGCTGCTCCAGCCAGGAGACGCTCTCCGCGTCCAGGTGGTTGGTGGGCTCGTCCAGCAGCAGCAGGTCGGGTGCCTCCAGCAGCAGCTTGCAGAGCGCGACCCGGCGACGCTCACCACCGGAGAGCTGGGTCACGTCGGCGTCCGGCGGCGGGCAGCGCAGCGCGTCCATGGCCAACTCGAGCTTGGAGTCGACGTCCCAGGCGTCGAGGTGGTCCAGCTCCTCCTGGAGCTTGCCCATCTCCTCCATCAGCTCGTCGGAGTAGTCGGTCGCCATCTGCTCGGCGATCTTGTTGAACCGCTCCAGCTTGGCCTTGGTCTCGGCGACCGCCTCCTCGACGTTGCCGAGCACGGTCTTGGCCTCGTTGAGCGGGGGCTCCTGGGCGAGCATGCCGACGGTGTAGCCGGGCATGAGCCGGGCCTCGCCGTTGCTCGGCTTGTCCAGCCCTGCCATGATCTTGAGCAGGCTGGACTTACCGGCGCCGTTCGGGCCGACCACACCGATCTTGGCCCCCGGCAGGAAGTTCAGCGTCACGTTGTCGAGCACGACCTTGTCGCCGTGCGCCTTGCGCGCCTTTTCCAGGACGTAGATGAACTGGGCCACGGTGCGGGCTACCTCCGTCGGATTACTGTCGCCTGACCGGCGGCGCGGCGCGGGCTGCGAGGACCGCCCGCCGCCGCCGGCCGGAGGGCCGGCCGCGCGCACGCCATCGTCAATCCTGACAGGTACGGCGCGCTTCGCCCACATCACCCCGCCCCAGGAGTACGTCGGCGAGCCGCATTGCCGAGGCCGGTATAACTCGATAGCGTTTTCGTATGACCAAGAAGATCGCTGTCAGCCTGCCGGACGACGTCGCCGACCGCCTGTCGCTAGAGCCGAACGTCTCCGCATTCGTGGCGCGGGCGGTGCGGCGCCAGATGGCGGGCGAGAAGACACGGGAGATGCTCGCCAGCGCGGGCTTCGTGATCACCGATGAGGACATCGCTGAGGCCCACGCGGAGATGGAGCAACTCAGGGCCCGGATCACCCCGGAGCTGCGTGAGCAGGCCGCCCGGCTGCAGGCCGAGGTGCTGGCGGCACGCGCAGGAGGGCGCGTCACACGCGCCAGGGTGCTCGGGTGATCCCCTTCGGTCTGGCGCTGGACACTGCCGCCCTGCTGTCCTTCGCCTCCGGCACCAAGAATGTCGGCAACAAAATCGCCGAGACCGCCGACTACAGCCAAGAGGTGCTCGTGCCCGCCTTGTGTCTCGCGCACGCACACGAGCGCGTCGCACCCGCTCAGTGGGAGATGCTCGAACTGCTCGTCGCACTGCCGCACGTGCAGGTCACCTCCGTCGAGGCGAACATGTGCGGCTACCTTGGGGGCTGGTCACGCCGCATGGAGGGTCGGATGGACCTGGCCCAGCTCGCCATGGACGCCGCAGCCCACCCCCTCGTACCGATCATGACGGATCGGCGGGAGCTGCTGGGCGAGGTACTGCCCAAGGAATGGCCGATCATCGACCTCTGACCAGCACGGCTGTCGAGAAGATCACCTTCAGGGTTCGGTCCGACCGAGGCGGGTAGGAGACTCCGGCACTAGGCACCAGACGCCGCAGCTACGCTCAGTACGCTCATCGCGGTGGACCCGTCAGTACCTGGAGGTGGCCGATCGTGACCGTCCGTAGCTCCTTTGTCGTAGTGGCGAACCGACTGCCTGTCGACGAGGTGAGCACACCCGAGGGACGGCAGTGGCGGCGTAGCCCTGGTGGGCTGGTCACCGCCCTGCATCCCGTACTCGCCGAGCACCAGGGCACCTGGGTCGGCTGGGCCGGCGGCACCGGCCCCGCCCCCGAGCCGTTCGACCTGGAGGGGATCCGGCTGCACCCGGTCCCGCTCAGCGCGGAGGAGCTGGAGCGCTACTACGAGGGCCAGTCCAACGCGACGATCTGGCCGCTCTACCACGACGCGGTGGAGACACCGGCCTACAAGCGGCGCTGGCGGGAGGCGTACCGCCTGGTCAACGCCCGGTTCGCGGAGGCCGCGGCGGACGTCGCGGCCGAGGGCGCCACGGTCTGGGTGCAGGACTACCAACTGCAACTGGTTCCGGCGATGCTGCGTGAGCTGCGTCCGGACCTGCGGATCGGGTTCTTCCTGCACATCCCGTTCCCGCCGATCGAGCTGTTCATGCAGATGCCGTTCCGCACCGAGATCCTGCGCGGTCTGCTCGGCGCCGACCTGGTCGGCTTTCAGCAGCGGTTGGCCGCGCAGAACTTCGTCCGACTGGCCCGGCACCTGCTCGGTCTGCGCTACGAGGGGCAGATGATCCAGGTCGACGGTCGGCAGGTGAAGGCGGGCGCCTTCCCCATCTCGATCGACACCCAGGAGATGGAGCGGATGGCCGCCGACCCGGCCATCCAGGCGCGGGCCAAGCAGATCCGCGCCGAGCTGGGCGACCCGAAGACGATCATCCTCGGCGTGGACCGGCTGGATTACACCAAGGGCATCGAGTTGCGGCTCAAGGCCTTCCGTGAGCTGTTGGCTGACGGAAAGTTGACAGTCCCCGACGCGGTCATGGTGCAGGTGGCCACCCCCAGCCGGGAGCGCGTGGAGCACTACCAGGCACTTCGCGTCAAGGTGGAGCGCGAGGTCGGTCGGATTAATGGCGAATTCGGCAGGGTCGGCGTGCCAGCGGTGCATTATCTGCATCAGTCGTACAGTCGCAGTGAACTGGCCGCGATGTACGTTGCCGCCGACGTCATGATGGTGACCCCGCTGCGAGACGGGATGAACCTCGTGGCGAAGGAATACGTAGCATCACGTGCCGACCAGGGTGGCGCACTCGTGCTCAGTGAGTTCGCCGGTGCCGCCACCGAGCTTCGCCAGGCATTTTTGTGCAACCCGCACGACCCGGACGCGGTCAAAGACGCCCTGCTCCGGGCAGTGCACGTGGAGAAAACCGAGGCACGCCGCCGGATGCGGACAATGCAACGTCACCTGCGTACCCACGACGTGGGCCACTGGGCCAAGTCCTTCCTCTCCGAACTCGGAGTTCCGGAGGCGGAGGCCGAGTGAACACGTCCGTCAACGATGGGGCGGCCACCGCCACCGGGGTGATGGACCCCGAGCTGCGCGCCGCCATCGGCCGGATCGCCCGGGTCCCCCAACTCCTGGTCGCCTGCGACTACGACGGCACACTCGCGCCGATCGTGGAGGACCCGAGCACTGCCGTCCCGCTGCCCGAGGCGGTGGCCGCCGTCCGCGCGCTCGCCGCGCTACCGCAGACCACCGTGGCGGTGGTCTCCGGCCGGGCGCTGCGCGACCTGGCCGCGCTCTCCCGGCTGCCCAGCGAGGTGCACCTCGTCGGCAGCCACGGCTCCGAGTTCGACATCGGCTTCGTCGAACGGCTCTCCCCCGAGCTGGTCGCGGTGCGCACCCAGGTGCGCAACGCGCTGCGCGACATCGCCGCCGAGCACCCGGGCATCCGGCTGGAACGCAAGCCGGCGAGCGTCGCGATGCACACCCGCGGGGTCGACCCGGAGGTGGCCGCCGCCGCCATCGAGGCCGTCCGCAACGGCCCGGCCACCTTCGACGGTGTCACGGTGACCCAGGGCAAGGAGGTCATCGAACTCTCCGTCGTGGCCACCCACAAGGGCACCGCCGTCGACCAGCTACGCACCCAGCTCGCCGCCAGCGCGGTGCTCTTCATCGGCGACGACATCACCGACGAGAACGCGTTCGGCCACCTGCACGGCCCCGACCTCGGCATCAAGATCGGCCCCGGGGACACCCAGGCCGGCTACCGGGTCGCCGATCCGCTGGAGGCCGCGCGCGCGTTGGCGTTGCTGCTGGAGACCCGACGGCACTGGCTGTTCGGGGAGCGGGCGGTGCCGATCGAACGGCACTCCATGCTGTCCAACGGTCGTACCGTCGCGCTGCTCACCCCCGAGGCGAAGGTGAGCTGGCTCTGCCACCCCAAGCCGGACTCGGCGGCGATCTTCGCCGACCTGGTCGGCGGCAGTCCGGCCGGTCACTTCAGCATCGCCCCGGAACGCGGCGGCATCCCGCTGGGCCAGCGCTACCGCTCCGGCACGATGACGGTGGAGACCCGGTGGTCCGGGCTCACCGTCACCGACTGGTTGGACAAGCCGGCCCGGGAGACCACCCCGGACGACAGCCCGGCGGTCATCACCGGCGACTCGACCCTGGTCCGGGTGCTCACCGGCAGCGGCAAGGCACGTGTCGAGTTCGCGCCCCGGCCCGAATTCGGTCAGGTCGCCGTGCAGTTGCAGCCGATCGGCGACGGTCTGCTGGTGCTCGGCTCCAACGAGCCGGTCGCGCTCTACGCTCCGGGCCTGGAGTGGGAGGTCCGCAACGACGGTGGGTACGAGACCGCCAAGGCGGTCGTCGACCTCTCCGCAGCCGGTGGGCAGGTGGTGCTGGAGCTGCGCTTCGGCACGCACAGCCTGGAACACCACCGGGTGCCGATCCACGAGCGGCAGGCCGCCGCCGAGCAACCGTGGAAGGACTGGGTGGCCTCGCTGCGGCTGCCGTCCACCTCCCGCGACCTGGTCGCGCGCAGCGCCCTCACCCTGCGCGGGCTCTGCCACGAGGCCACCGGCTCGATCCTGGCCGCGGCGACCACCTCGCTCCCGGAGGAGCTGGGTGGCGTCCGCAACTGGGACTACCGCTACTGCTGGCTGCGCGACGCCGCGCTGACCGCCCGATCGCTCGTCGACCTGGGCTCCATCGAGGAGGCCGAGGCGTTCCTGCGCTGGGTGGACGGCTGCATCGAGCGCACCGGCGGCCACCCGGAACGGCTGCACCCGCTCTACACCATCGACGGGTACGAGCTGGGCGCCGAGGCGGTCATCGACACGCTGCCCGGGTACGCCGGGTCCCGGCCGGTCCGGGTCGGCAACCTCGCCAACCACCAGCTCCAACTGGACGTCTTCGGCCCGATCGCCGACCTGATCGCGGCCGTCGCCGACGCCCGCGGCTCGGTCCGCGACGACGAGTGGCGGGTCCTGGAGAACATGGTCGAGGCGGTCCGCCGCCGCTGGCACGAGCCCGACCACGGCATCTGGGAGGCCCGGCTGCCACCCCGGCACCACGTCTTCTCCAAGGTGATGTGCTGGATGACGGTCGACCGCGCGCTGCACGTGATGCGCGAGCACGGCGGCGAGGACCGGCCCGAGTGGAAGGACCTGCGCGACCGCATCGGCGCCAACGTGCTGGAGCACGGCTGGCACTCCGACGTCGAGGCGTACAGCGTCGCGTACGGGGACGAGGACATGGACGCCTCGTCGCTCTGGATCGGGCTCTCCGGCCTGCTCCCGGGTGACGACCCGCGCTTCCTGTCCACGGTCCTGCGGATCGAGGCCGATCTGCGCAGCGGCCCGGTCGTCTACCGCTACCACTGGGACGACGGCCTGCCCGGCCGGGAGGGCGGCTTCCACATCTGCACGGCGTGGCTGATCGAGGCGTACCTGCGCACCGGTCGCCGCACCGACGCCGAGGAGCTGTTCGCGCAGATGGTGCTCACCGCCGGTCCGACCGGCCTGCTCCCCGAGCAGTACGACCCGCTCGCCGAGCGCGGCCTGGGCAACCACCCGCAGGCGTACAGCCACCTCGGGCTGATCCGCTGCGCCCTGCTGCTGGACAACATGCTCAAGCAGTAGTCGACATGGCGGAGGGGCTGGAGCGCTCGCGCTCCAGCCCCTCCGCCATGTCCACGTGATCCACACCAGATCGGCGATTCGGGGCTATCCCGCCGGTCGGACACCCCACCATCGCCGACCGGGAGTGGGTCATGCCGCGCGGCGGGCAGATCAGCCGTCGAGGGCGTGCACCACGTCGCCCACCACGACGACAGCGGGCGGGCGCAGGTCGGCGGCGAGCACATCGGCGGCCACCGCGTCGAGGGTGGACCGCAGCACCCGCTGGGCGCCCGTCGTGGCCTCCTGAACCACGGCGGCCGGCGTCTGCGGCGGCCGGCCGTGGGCGATCAGGGTCCGGCTGATGGCGGCGAGGTTCTTCAACCCCATCAGGATCACCAACGTGCCCCTCAGGCCGGCCAGGGCGTCCCAGCGCACCAGCGAGGCGGGCGCGTCGGGTGCCAGGTGCCCGGAGACCACAGTGAACTCGTGCGCCACCCCCCGATGCGTGACCGGGATCCCGGCCGCGGCGGGTGCGGCGATCGAGCTGGTCACACCCGGGACCACGGTCACCGGCACACCGGCCGCCGCGCAGGCCAGCAACTCCTCGCCGCCGCGACCGAAGACGTACGGGTCGCCACCCTTGAGCCGCACCACGAAGGCGCCCGCCAGGGCGCGGTCGACCAGGATCTCGTTGATCTCCTCCTGGGCCCGGGACGGCCCATAGGGGATCTTCGAGGCGTCCACCAGCTCGACATCGGGGCGCAGCTCGTCCAGCAGCAACCCGGGCACCAGCCGGTCGGCGACCACCACGTCAGCCTCGGTGAGCAGCCGCCAGCCCCGCACGGTGATCAACTCCGGATCACCCGGCCCCGACCCGACCAGCGCCACCCGCCCGATCCGCCCACCGCCGGTCGCCGCCCCGGCGCCGACCCCGTCGGGGTTCAGGGCGGCGGCACCGGGCCGGTCAGGCGTCAGGACGGCGCCGGGCCCGTCAGGCGTCGAGGTGGCGGACCGGTCGGGCGTCGGGGTCGCGGCGACAGACGACAGGCGGGCGGCGAGCAGGTCGCGGATCGCGTCGCGGACGGTCATCGCCCGTCGGGGGTCGCCCCCGCCGAGCACCGCCACCGTGACCGGGCCGTGGCGGGTCACCGCCGGGGTCCAGGCGGTGGCGGCCGACCGGTCGTCGGCCCGGACGCAGAAGATCCGTCGCTCGGCGGCGAGGGCGCTCACCGAGGCCGCCGCGATCGGGTCGTCGATGGCGACCTGGACCAACCAGGCGCCGTCCAGGTCCTCCGGCGCGAACCGGCGCGGCACCCAGTGCAGCCGACCCGCGTCGGCGCGGGCGCGCAGCGCCGGGGTCAGCTCCGGGGCCACCAGCAGGACGTCCGCACCGGCGTCCAGCAGCGCGGGTACGCGCCGGGTGGCGACCGCGCCACCACCCACCACGACCACCCGCCGCCCGTGCAGCCGCAAACCGAGGGGGTACGGGTTGGACGTCACGCCGCACCACCGAGCCGGAGGGCGTGTTCGCTGCGCGTGGTCACTTCTCGGCCACCCCGGCGGAGTCGAAGGTGGCGACCTCGTGCAGCACCCGGACGGCACCGGTGACCACCGGCAACGCCAGCAGCGCACCGGTGCCCTCGCCGAGGCGCAGCCCCAGGTCGACGAGCGGGTCGAGGCCCAGGTGCCGCAGTGCGACTGTCGCGCCCGGCTCGGCCGACCGGTGACCGGCGACCATGGCACCGACCGCGTCCGGGGCGAACGCGGCGGCGGCCAGCGCCGCGGACACCGCGATCACACCGTCCAGCAGCACCGGCGTACGGCGGGCCGCCGCGCCCAGGATCAACCCGGCCAGGGCGGCGTGCTCCAGACCACCGACGGCGGCCAGGACACCGAGCGGATCGCCCGGGTCGGGTGCGTGTCGGACCAGCGCCGCGCGCACCACCGCCACCTTGTGGGCGTACGTCGGGTCGTCGACCCCGGTGCCGCGACCGGTGGCGTCGAGTGCGTCGGCACCGGTGAACGCGGCGATCAGAGCGGCGGCCGGGGTGGTGTTGCCGATGCCCATGTCACCGGTGAGCAGGATGCGGGCCCCGGCGTCGATCAACTCGTCCGCGATCCGGATGCCGGTCTGCACCGCCGCCAGCGCCTCGTCCCGGGTCAGCGCGGCGGTCACCGCGAGGTCGCGGGTGCCCCGGCGGACGGACGCGACGACCAGCCGGGGCACCGCCGGGTCCGATACGGCCGGAGCCGGCCCAGCGGCGTCCAGCACGGCCGGATCGGTCGTCGGCCCAGCGGCGTCCAGCACGGCCGGATCGGGCACCGGTCCGGTGGGCAGCGGGGTGGCCACCCCGACGTCGACGACGGTGACCGACGCGCCGGCCTGCCGGGCGAACGCGTTGACGACCGCCCCGCCCGCCAGGAAGTTGCCGATCATCTGCGCGGTGACCTCCTGCGGCCAGGGGCTGACCCCCTGGGCGTGCACGCCGTGGTCACCGGCGAAGATCGCCACCGCGGCCGGCTCGGGCAGCGGCGGTGGGCAGGCCCCGGCCAGGCCGGCGAGGCGTACCGAGAGGTCCTCCAACGCGCCCAGCGAGCCCGCCGGTTTGGTCAGTCGACCGTGCAGTTCACGGGCTGCGGCCATGGCCGCCTCGTCGGCCGGGCGGATCGCCGCGATCGTGGTCTCCAACATCATGCCTCCATGGTCTCGCGCAGCACCTCGATGAAAGCGTCGGTGGTCTCTCGGTCGCGTACCGCCACCCGCAGCCAATCCGGCCCGAGGCCGGGAAACGTGTCGCCTCGGCGGACCGCCCAGCCGCGCTCGCGCAGGGCGGCGCGGACCGCGCTCGCGCCGGGCAGGTGCAGCAGGACGAACGCGCTGGCGGGGCGGCCGACGACGCGTACACCGGGCAGGTCTTGCAGGCGGGCGACCAGGTGGTCGCGGTCGGCGGCGAGGTCGGCGGCGATCGCGCGTTCGGCCTGGACCGCGACGGTGGTGGCGCAGGCCGACGCGGCGGCCAACGCCGGTGTGGAGACGGCCCAGAGCGGCTGTACGGCGGCCAGTCGGGTCAGCAACTCCGGAGCGCCGAGCAGGTAGCCGATCCGGAGACCGGCCAGGCCCCACGTCTTGGTGAGGCTGCGCAGGACCAGCAGCCCCGGCAGGTCGCGCCGCTCGGCCAACGACTCCGGTTCGCCGGGGTGCCCGGGGGCGATCGTGGTGTCGGCGAACGCCTCGTCGACCACCAGCACCCGGCCGGGGCGGGCCAGCGCGGCGAGGGTTCGTGCGGGGTGCAGCACCGAGGTCGGGTTCGTCGGGTTGCCGATCATCACGAGGTCGGCGTCGGCGGGCACCCGGGACGGGTCGAGCCGGAAGTCGTCGGTGGGGTCCAGCAGGACGCGCTCGACCGCGTGCCCGGCGGCCCGTAGTGCCGCCTCCGGCTCGGTGAACTGGGGGTGCACCACCACCGGGCGGCGTACGCCGCGGAGCGCCTGCGCGATCAGCACGAAGCCCTCGGCGGCACCGGCGGTGAGCAGCACCTCGTTCGGGTGACGGCGGTGTCGGGCGGCGACCGCCGCGCGGGCCGGTGCCGGGTCCGGGTAGTGGGCCAGGTCGGCCAGGGTGGCCGCGATCGGGTCGGCCAACCAGGAGGGCGGATCCGCCTGGCGGACGTTGACGGCGAGGTCGATCAGGCCGTCGCCGACCTCGACGTCACCGTGGTGCGTCAGGTCGGGCTCGGAAGCGGCGATCGGCTCGGGCATGTCCGCGATCCTGCCGGGAAGGCGGCCGGTGGGACAGACGATCTCGGCGTAAGCCACGTCACCACTCGTCGGTTTATGAGTTCTTCTCAGGTACGAATCGGAAATGTCATAACTTGGCCATGTGAGTAACCGACCCCTTACCGCCGCTGGTCGACTCGTCCCTCTCCTGCGCGCCGGGCTGATCGCCGGAATCGTGATCGCCGCCGTCGCGTACCCACTGGTCGCTCTCACCGGGCTCGGCGCGAAGGCCACCGCGCACGCCGTGGAGCAGAAGACCCGGGTGCTGAAGACCGCTCTGCCCGCCGAAACCTCCTACCTCTACGCCCCCGACGGCAAGACCGTGCTGACCATGTTCTACGAGGAGTACCGGCAGTACACCAAGCTGTCCGACATGTCGCCGAACATCCAGCAGGCGATCGTGGCGGCCGAGGACTCCCGCTTCTACCAGCACCACGGCGTCGACCCGAAGGGCGTGGCCCGGGCCTTCGTCTCCAACGCCCGCTCCGGCGGCTCCCAGGGCGCGTCGACGCTGACCATGCAGTACGTCCGGATGGCCCTGCGGGACAGCGCGACCACGCCCAAGGAGGTCCAGGAGGCGACCCAGCAGACGAGCATCCGCAAGGTCAAGGAGATGCGGATGGCACTGGACCTGGAGAAGGAGCTGAGCAAGGAACAGATTATGGAGCGCTACCTGAACTCGGCGTACTTCGGGCACCGGGCCTACGGCATCTACGCGGCCAGTGAGATCTTCTTCTCCAAGACCCCGAAGGACCTCACCCCGGTCGAGGCGGCCACCCTCGCCGGCCTGGTCAAGTCCCCCTCCGAGTACGACCCGGCGGACTCCGACCAGAAGGAGGCCACCGGACGACGCAACTACGTGCTGGACCGGATGAGCCAACTCGGCTACCTCTCCCCCGACTCGGCAGCCGCCGCCAAGTCCGAGCCGATCCGGCTCAAGCTGACGACCCCGCCGCACGACTGCGCGGCGATCCCCGAGAAGTACAACAGCTGGGGCTTCGCCTGCGACTACCTGAAGAACTGGTGGAGCGCGCAGCCCGCGTTCGGGGCGAACCGGCTGGAACGGATGGACAAGCTGCGTCGGGGCGGCTACCGGATCGTGCTCAGTCTCGACCCGAAGATCCAGGAGGCGGCGGAGAAGAACGTCGGCGCAAAGGAGGCCACCGGCAGCCCGTTCGCCAACGGGATCGTGGTCTCCGAACCGGGCACCGGACGGGTCAAGGCGATGGCGGTGAACCGGACGTACTCGCTGGACCTGGCCGAGAACCCACCCAGCTCCAACCCCGAGGCCGGGCCGAAGATGAAGGCCAACTACCCGAACACGGTGGCCCCGCTGCTCGGCGGCGGTGACCTGGCGGGCTACCAGGCAGGCTCGACGTTCAAGATGTTCCCGATGCTCGCCGCGCTCGACGCGGGGATGCCGCTGTCGACCACGTTCAACGCCCCGCACCGCTACCGGTCCGAGGTCTACGACGGCTGGTCGCCCTCGAACGCCAGCGGCGCGATGAGCGGCCAGCAGACCATGTGGTCCGGCTTCGGCAAGTCGGTCAACACGTACTTCGTGTGGCTGGAGGAGAAGGTCGGCGCGGACCGGGCGGTCCGGTTGGCCGAGCAGCTCGGGCTGCGCTGGCGTACCGACGTCGACCGGGACCACGCGTCCCCGGACAAGGCGAAGAAGTGGGGTGCGTTCACCCTGGGCGTCTCCGACGCCACACCGCTGGAGATGGCGAACGCCTACGCCGCCATCGCCGCCGACGGCCGCTACTGCGAGGCGATCCCGGTGCAGGCGATCATGAACCGGGACGGCACACCGGCCACGTACGCCACCCCGGGCGGCATCCACCGTGAGGTGGCCAAGCCACGCTGCCGGCAGGTGGTCAGCGCGGACGCCGCCCGGGCGGCCACCGACGCGGCCCGCTGCCCGACCGGGGACACCCCGGCGCGCGGAAGCTGCGGCGGCTGGTCCACCGCCGACAGCGTGCGGGGCACCGTCGGACGCCCGGTCGCCGGCAAGACCGGTACCACGGACAGCACCCGGTCCGCCTGGTTCGTCGGGTACACCCCGGAATTGGCGGCGGCGAGCTTCATCTCCGACCCGGACAATCCGTTCAACGCGGTCGGTGACGGGCAGTCCCAGATCCCCATCGCGGCGGTCGCCGAGACCCTGCGCGACGGTTTGAAGGGCACACCGACCCGCCAGTTCACCCCACCATCGGACACGATAGTCGGCTGAGCCCGCGCAGGTCGGCGCCGGCCCGCAGCTCGGAGCGGGTCAGCGCAGGTCGGCGGTGGGTCAGCGCAGGTCGGCGGCGAGTCAGCGCAGGTCGGCGGCGACGAACGACCAGAGTTCGAGGTCCACGCGGCTGCCGCTGACCAGCCCGGCGTTGCGCAGCAGGCCCTCGTAGCTGAACCCGGCCTTCTCCGCGACCCGACGTGAGGCCAGGTTGCCGGGCGCCACCCGCAGCTCGACCCGCTGGAATCCGTGCTCCAGGATCAGCGCGATGGCCACCGCGTCGACGGCCTCGGCGGCGAGACCGAACCCTCGCGCGTGCGGTGCCATCGCGTAGGAGATCTCGGTGAGACGGGCACCCCAGTCGGTACGCCGCGTCCAGAGCGAGCCCACCATCTGGTCGTCCTCGCGGCGGAGCACCGCGTAGTGGTCGCCCTCGCCGCTGTCCCGCCGCTGCCGGGCCAACTCCGTGCACCAGGCGTGCCCGTCGATGGGGCCGGAGTCGTCGGGCAGTGGCAGCCAACGCCGGGTCAGCTTGTCGGCGAAGATCTCCCCGGCCGCCTCCGCGTCCGCCGCGGTGAGCCCACGCACCTCGGTGCGCGGGGTGGAGACGGTCAACGCCGGGAAGCGGCGTACCGCCACCTGACCGATCACACCGGCACCCCGCCGGGCTGCGCGGGCACCGCCTCGGCCGTCGGCTCGGCCGCCGCGGCGGCCACCAACCGGGCCGCCGTCGCCGGGTGACCGGCCCAATGCAGGGTGAGCTGTGAGGCGTGCACGTTGCGCCAGACGAACCCCTCCGGCGTGCCGCCGTCCCAACTCCACGCCGGACGCTGACCAGCGCGGGGGGTGAGGACCGCCCGGTGCGACTTGTGACCGACCAGCACCGTGCCCTGGGCGGCGACCACACTGTCGGTCTGCGCGGTGGCCTCCCGGTAGCCGGCCACCAGGCCGTCCCGGCTGACGCCCACCGCGTCCAGGACACCGCACATCGGCAACCCGTCCAGCTCCCGGGCCAGCCAGAGCAGCCCGGCGCCCTCGGCGATCACCGGACGCCCGGTCCGCGCCAGCTCGGCCACCGCGATGCAGAGCCGCCGGTTGGCCGACAACTGCTCGGCGTACGCCTCGGGAAGCGCGCCGCCGACGACGAGCGCGCGGGTGCCGACCGGCAGCGCCTCGTCGCGCAGCGGATCGACGGTGACGATCTCGGCACCGGCGGCCCGCAGCAGCTCGGCGGTCTCCGGGTGGCCGAAGCTGCCGCCCGGTCCGCCGGCCAGTGCCACCAGCGGGCGGTCCGTCGGGGCGGTGAACGCGCCGAGGGCCTCCTCGGGAGACCAGGCCGGAGCGGGCAGTGGCGGGGCGGAGCGGGCCAGCGCAAGCAGTCGTTCCAGGTCGACCGTGGCGGCGACGGCCTCACCCAGCCGGCGCACCGCACGGACGGCGTCGGCGGCCCCGTCGACCACCGGTGCCACACCGTGCCGACGCGACGGCAACACCGCCGGCAGGTCCTGGCGGCGCAACGCCCCGTAGACCGGCACACCCACGTCGTCCAGCGCCTCGCGCAGCATCGCCTCGTGCCGCGACGACGCCACCCGGTTCAGGATCACCCCGCCGAGCCACAACTGCTCGTCGTACGAGCGGAAACCGTGCACCAGGGCCGCCACCGACTGACCCATCGCGGCCACGTCGACGACGAGCACCACCGGGCTGCGCAGCGCGGCGGCGGCAGCGGCCGTGGACTCCTGCTCGGGGCGACCGCCGACCGCGTCGTACAGGCCCATGCTGCCCTGCACCACGGCGAGCCCGGCACCGGCGGTGCCGTGCCCCACCAGCGGGGCGAGCCGGTCCATCCCGACCAGCCGGGGGTCGATCACCCGACCCGGGCGACCGGCGGCGAGGCCGAGGTACGCGGCGTCGACGTGGTCCGGCCCGAGCTTGAACCCGGCGACGCCGACCCCCCGCTCGGCCAGGGCGGCGAGCAGCCCGATCGCCAGCGCGTTCTTACCGTGCCCGGAGGACGGCGCGCTGAGCACCAGGCGCGGCACGACGGTCATCATCGACTCCTCGCGAGCGGCGGCGGGTACGCGACGGGACGACCGGGGCCGATCCGTCGGCGTGACGATACCCGCCCGCCCGCAGACGCGAGCACCGCCAACCGGGGCCCCCGGCCCGACCTCGGCGTCAGGCCGACCCGGTCCAGGTCAGTGGCGCCGGTCATACGGGTAGCCTCGGTGCCGTGTACCGGTTCCTGCTGAGCCCACGCTGGCTGGGCGCTCTCGCGCTGACCCTGGTCGCGGCCGCCGTCATGGTGTTCCTCGGCAACTGGCAGCTGGACCGCTACCGGGGGCGTACCGAGGTCAACGAGCGGATCGACGCGGGCCGGCGGATGGCACCGGTGCCGCTGGCCGACGCGCTGACGGCCCCCAGCGGCGGCGCGGGGACGATCGGCCCGGCCCCCGCCAAGGAGAAGGTCTGGACCCGGGTCACCGTCACCGGCCGGTACGACCCGACGAACACGGTGCTGGTCCGTGGCCGGACGGTGGACAGCCGGGTCGGCTTCGAGGTGCTCACCCCGCTGGTGCTCACCGACGGCACGGCGCTGCTGGTGGACCAGGGCTGGATCCCCCCGGCACCGGGTGGGGCGGCGACCGCCCAACCGCAGGTTCCGGCCGTGCCGACCGGCGACGTGACGGTGGTCGGCCGGGTGCACGAGACGGAGAGCGGTGCCCGCGCCGCCGAACGGCGTGACGGGCGGCTGGAGATCCGCCGGATCGGGGTGTCCCGGCTGGCCGACGAGCTGCCCTACCCGGTCTACGGCGCGTACCTGCTGTTGGACGAGCAGACCCCGGCGGCCGACCCGGCGTTCAAGGCGGTGCCGGTCGGGCACGCCAACAACTGGCAGAACTTCGGTTACGTCGTGCAGTGGTGGCTGTTCGCGGTGATGGCCCTGTTCGGCTACGGCTGGGTGGCCCGTCGCGAGGCCCGCCGAGCCGCCGGCCTGGGCGCTCCCGAGGCCCCGCTGGACCGGGCTGCCGAACCCGCGCCCAGCGCGTCCGTCTGAGCGGGTCCGCGCCGACGTCCCGACCGGACACTCCGGGGCACCCGGGACACCACGGCAGCCGGTAGTCTCCGCCGGGTGCTCACCTCACGTTGGAGGTCCCGATGAGCGTGGATCCCACGGCACCGCTGCCCGAACCGGTTCCAGGTCACCAGACGCAGCCGCCGACCGACCCGTGGGCCGCCGAGCCGCCGACGGCACCGTTCGCCACCCCACCGCCCACCAAGCCGTTCCCCGCCGCACCGCCGCCCGCGCGGTTCTCCGGGCCACCCGCACCCTTCTCCGGGCCACCCGCACCCCTGTCCGGGCCACCCGCACCCTTTTCCGGGCCACCCGCACCCTTCTCCGGGCCACCCGCGCAGCCGGCCGGGGCGTGGCCGGCAACCGGGCCGTACCCACCGACCCCGCCGGCCGTGAACCCGGCAGTCGCCGGCTACCCGGGCGGGCCGGAGGTGGTGGCGGTGCAGATCGCCGAGATCGCGGTGAGTCCACCGATCATCCGTACCCCGGCCGGGGTGCTGCCGCTGGCGGGCGCCACCTGGCACGTCGCCGACTACTGGCAGCGCGAGGAGAAGGTGGCGACCTGGGCACTGGTCTGCGCCATCGTCGGCTTCTTCTGCCTGGCCTTCTTCAGCCTCCTCTTCCTGTTGGTGAAGGAGACCCGGCACCACGGCACGGTGCAGGTGACGGTCACCAACGGCGCGCAGCAGTACGTGGCGCGCATCCCGGTCAGCGACCAGATCCAGGTGCAGCACCTGAACAACCAGGTGAACTACGCGAGGTCGCTCTCGGTCGGATGAGCAGGGCCGGGAACGCTGGTCAAGCGGTGGGACGGCCGGTGTGGATGGCCCGTACCGCGTCGATGGTGTCCGCCTCTGCGGCGGACTTGTCGTCGCGGTAACGCACCACCCGGGCGAAGCGCAGGGCCATGCCACCGGGGTAGCGGCTGCTCGTCTGCACCCCGTCGAAGGCGATCTCCACGACCTGTTCGGGTCGGACCCGGACCACCCAGTCGCCGCGCTCGACCGCGAGGCCGAGGAAGCGTTCGGTCTGCCAGCGCAGCACCTCGTCGGTGAGGCCCTTGAACGTCTTGCCGAGCATGACGAAGCCGCCGCTGTGCGGGTCGCGTGCGCCCAGGTGCAGGTTGGACAGCCAACCCTTACGCCGGCCGCTGCCCCACTCGACGGCGAGCACCACCAGGTCGAGGGTGTGCCGGGGTTTGACCTTGACCCAGGCGGCACCACGCCGCCCGGCGTCGTACGGGGCGTCCGGTGCTTTGACCACCACACCCTCCTGCCCGGCGTCGAGTGCGGCGGCGAACGCGGCGGCGGCCTGCTCACTGCCGTCGACCTCCATCCGACCGACCAGCAGTGACGAGTCCACCGCGCCCGCGAGGAAAGCCCACCGCTCCCGACCGGGCAGGTCGATCAGATCCTGGCCGTCGAGATGCAGCAGGTCGAAGAAGTACGGGGTGAGCACCGTCGCGCCGGTGCTGGCGGCCGCCGCGAGCACCGCCGGGGCGACGGGTGTGCGCCCGGTGGTGCTGGGGGTGGTGCGTCGGGCGGCCCGGCTGGAGGTCTGCTGGAACGGCAGTGGTCGGCCCGTCGCGTCCAGACCGATCGCCTCGCCGTCGAGCACCAACTCCCGGGCCGGCAGGGCACGGACCGCGGCGACCACCTCGGGCACCCGGGCGGTGATCTCGTCGAGGCTGCGGGTGAACACGGCGATGTCGGCGCCGGAGCGGTGCACCTGGATGCGGATGCCGTCGAGCTTCACGTCGACCACCGCCGGCGTGCCGGTAGCGGCGAGCGCCTCGTCGACCGAGGAGGCGCTCTGCGCGAGCATCGGTGCCAGCGGTCGGCCGACCTGAAGGCCGAACCCGGCCAACTCGGCGGCTCCACCGGTCAGCGCGGCCACCGCCACGGCCCGCAGGTCTCCGGCGAGCAGCAGGGCCCGACGGACGGTCGCCACCGGCACCTCGGCGGCCCGCGCCACCGCGTCGGCGAGCAACCCCGCCTGGGCGCCCTGGCGCAGCTCACCGCTGAACAGGCCGGTGAGCAGCCGCTGCTCGTCGGCGGTCGCCGCCGCGTAGAGGGCTCCCAGCAGCGCCCGCCGTCGGGCCTGTGAACCGGCGCCCCGCACGGCGGAGATCTGCTCGATCGCCGCGTCCACGCCGGCCACTGTCAACGTCGGCTCGGCGGCCGGCGTCGGCAGGTCACGCAGGCTCGCGTAGCCCACCCCGGTCTGCCGTTGGCGCAGCTCACCGGCGAGATAGCCGGCACCGGGCTCCACCTCGCCCGGGTCGAGCCGGCGCAGCGCATCAGCGAGCAGCTCCACCTTGGCCCGCCGGCCGCTGGTGGCGGCGACGGCGGCTGAGGTGGCAGCCAGATCGAGGAACCGCACGCCACTCATCCTGCCAGTCACCTCCGACACCGCCCGGGCATTGCCGTGCCCGGGCGGTGTCGGCAGGGTGCCGCCCGCCCACGCGGACGACGGCCAGTGCCTGTCTCCTGAGGGCGGTCGAGCCGAGGTGGAGACCGGGCGGCGATCCGGCACGGCGCGGTCCCGGGCGGATACCGGTGTCGTATCCGGTCGAGACGCAACGCGCCGGTCGTCGTCCAGGCCGGCCACTCCTCGTGAAACAGGTCCTACGCGGAGACGGGCTCCTCGATGCGCAACCCCCGGGCGCGGACCTCGCCGGCGACGCGGGAGAGCACCGAGTCGAGGGCGACCAGGGCGGCGGAGAGCTCACCGAGCTGCTCGTTGAGCGTGTCCTCGGACCACGCGGAGACGTCGACGTCCCCCAGTGCGCTGACAGCGGCCCCCAACCGGGCCATCACCTCGTTCGTACTCATGTTCGAAAGGCTATAACAGTCGTCTGTGCGACACGCCGTAAAGCGCCAGATCAGACGCAAAGTCACCGTGTCGGCACCCAACTGCCCCTGCCCTGCCCGCGCCCCGCGCCCCGCGCCGCCCGGCCCTGCCCTGCATGCCCCGCCCCGCCTTCCCCCGCCTCCCCCGCCTCCCCCGACGCCAAGATCCGCGCAACATCACTGTTGTTGGTGCCTCCCGCGACTCGGAGGCAGCAACATCCGGGAAGTTGCGCGGATCTTGGGCGGATCTTGCGCGGAAGTTGCGCGGAAGTTGCGCGGAAGTTGCGCGGAAGTTGCGCGGATCTTGGGTGGGGTCGGGTGGGGACGCAGCGCTAGCTGCCTGCGCCTGCGGCGGCGGCGACCTTGCCCAGCAGGAGCGCCTCGGCGAGGCAGACCCGGGCGAACTCCCCCAGGTGCAGACTCTCGTTCGGGCCGTGCGCGCGGGCGTGCGGGTCCTCCACACCGGTCACCAGGATGGCCGCCTTCGGGAACATCTCCTGGAAGGTGGCGATGAACGGGATCGAACCGCCGATGCCGATGTCCACCGGGTCGGTGCCGTCCCAGGCGGTCCGGAAGGCCCAACGGGCGGCGTCGAACATCGGCCCGGACGCGTCGATCACACACGGGTTGCCGTCGTGCTCGAAGCTGACCGTCACCTGCGCGCCCCACGGCGCGTGCTTCTCCAGGTGCGCGCGCACCGCCGCGTACGCCCGCTTGGGGTCGTCACCCGGGGCCAGCCGGATGCTGAGCTTCGCCTTCGCGGCCGGCACCAGGGCGTTCGGCGCCTCGCCGGTGGACGGCGCGTCGATGCCGAGCACCGCCAGCGCGGGCTTGGTCCAGATCCGGTCGGTGATCCGGCCGGTGCCGATGAACTGCACGCCGTCGGCCAGCCCGGCCTCGGCCCGCACCCGGTCCTCGGGGTAGTCGACCGTCGCACCCTCCCGGGCGACCAGCCCCTCCACGGCCACGTCACCGGCGTCGTCGTGCAGGGTCGCCAAGAGCCGGACCAGCGCGGTGAGCGCGTCCGGCACGGCACCGCCGAACATGCCGCTGTGCACGGCGTGGTCCAGAGTGCGCACCTCGACGAAGCAGTTGACGATGCCGCGCAGCGAGGTGGTCAACGCCGGTACGCCGATGTCCCAGTTGCCGGAGTCGGCGATAACGATGACGTCCGACTCGATCTCGTCGCGGTGATCGATCAGCAGTTGCTCCAGCGAGTCGGAGCCGTACTCCTCCTCGCCCTCGATGAAGAGCACCACACCGACCGGCAGTGCGTCCCCGTACGCCCGCAGCGCCGCGACGTGCGCCATGATGCCGGCCTTGTCGTCGGCCGCGCCCCGGGCGTAGAGGCGGCCGTCGCGCTCCACCGGCTCGAACGGGTCGGACTCCCACAGCGACCGATCACCGACCGGCTGCACGTCGTGGTGCGCGTAGAGCAGGACGGTCGGCGCACCGGGTGGGGCTGCCCGACGGCCGATCACGGCGGGCTGGCCGCCGGAACGCACGATCTCGACGTCCAGGCCGCAGCCGCGCAGCAACTCGGCGACCGCCTCGGCGGAACGTTCCACGTGCGAGTGGTCGAAACCCTCGAAAGCGATGCCGGGAATGCGGACGAGGCGTTCCAGGTCGGCGCGTACCCCGGGCATCTCCCGCTCGACGGCGGCCCGCACCTCGGACTCGGACATGATCGGTGAGGTCATGACCGGCATCGTATGCCGACCTTACCGGGGTGTGCCGCCGGAGCCCGTACCGTCACCGCCGCCCGGCGTCCCGCTGCCGGCCCGCGTGCCGGGGGCGGCCCGGCCGGCGCGGTGTGCGCGGCCGGCGGCCTCGGTGGCGGCGTCCATCCACGAGCGGGCCCGCCCGGCGGTGCCGCCCACCCACTCGCCGACGTCGCTGGCACCGTCGCCGAGCCGTCGCAGCAACCCGACCAGCGGGTCGGTGGACCGGCTGAACTCCTCCCGGTACGACTCGGCAGCCGCCTTGATCTCCTCGGAGAGCCTGGTCGAGCCGTCGTCGTCGCGACGCGGATAGTCACCGGCCAGCACCTGCCCGTACGCCCCGGAGTCGATCCACTGCCGAAGCTGCGCCGCCCGGGCCACCGGCACCGGGTGGGTGCTCCACGCCGTCATCCGGATCTTGTGCAGGCTGTCGCGCAGGTCGCCGCCACCGGCGTACTCGGCCGCCTGCTCCAGGAACGCGGTCGTGTCGACCTGGGACAGGTCACCGCCACCGGCGAGCTTCATCAGCAGCCGCAGCGCGGCGGCCGGATCCTGCCCGGCGAGCAGACCGGCCCGGTCGGCGGAGAGTTCGGCCTTGCGCCACCACTCCAGCATCGCCGCGATGATCGCCCGCAACGCGATCGCGCCGACCGGCAACCAGCTCAGGTTGGCCGCCCAACGGGTGAGGATCATGAGCATTGTCTTGTAGACCGCGTGCCCGCTGCCCACATGCCCCAACTCGTGGCCGAGCAGACAGCGCAGCTCGTCCTCGTCGAGTTGCTGCACGCAGGCGGAGTTCAGCACGATGAACGGCCGCTCCAGGCCGACCGCCTCGGCACCCAACCAGGGCGACTGGGTCACGTACAGCTCGGGCAGTTCGGCCACGTCCAACGCCGCCGCCGCCTCGGTGTAGCGCTGCCACACCACCGGGTACTGCCGGTGGTCGACCCGGATGCCCGAGGCCAGCACGGACAGCCGGAAACCCCGCTCGTTCCACATGCCGAAGAACGCCCGCAGCACGTCGTCGAAGCCGCGCAGCTCCCGTAACGCGACCAGGGCACCCCGGTCGGCCGGATGTTCCCAGGCTCGCGAGCTGATGCCGGTCAGAGTGATCCGGCGCCGCGCGGGCGTGTCCGTTGCCGACATGTTGAGTCCCCCGATCGCCGTTCCCTTGGTCTTCTCGCGCCGCGCCCTCGGTCTTCGCGCCGTGGGCCTCCGGCCTTCCCGCCGCGCCTACGGCCCTCCCGCCGCGCCGTTGGTCTTCGCGCCGCGCCCTTGGCTTCTCCGCGGTGCCCTTGGCCCTCCTGCCGGGCGTTTCGGTTTCTCGCGCCGGGCCTTCCCGTCGTGCCCCGGCCGATGGCGGCCATCTCGCATCGTGCCGTAGCCGATGCCGGACGTCCATGCCCCGCTCAGCGGAGGCGCACGTAGTACCGGTCCGCGTCGTGCGGCAGCACCGGTGCGCCGTCCACCAGCAGGTCCGCCCGGGCCGCCGTGTCGTCGGCCGCGAAGTGCGCCTGCTCCCCGAGGTGCCAGCGACGCAGCTCGGGCAGGATCTCCGGCCCGTCCCGGGCGACCGCGCGAGCCAACCGCAACGGCGCGGGCGCGGTGACGAAGACGGCCAGGGTCAGCTCCGGCCCGATCACCGCCCGCGCGGCGCTGACCCCCTCCAACACCAGCACCGACGTCACCGGAACCGGAACCGGCCGGGGCAGAAACCCTTGCCGCACCCAGCTGTACCGCCGGTACGCCCCCGGCGTCCCCGCCCGCAGCGGAGCAAGCACCCACTCGTCGAGTCGTGGCCAGAAGGTGACCTGGTCGTCCCACCCGTCGAGCAGATCATCGGTGTGCACGACCGGCGGTCGTCCGCCGGGCAGCGCCGCCAAGGCGTCCGCGAGGCGCGCGGCGAACCGGCTCTTACCCGCGCCGCTCGGCCCGTCGACAGCGACCAGCCGGGTCCGCCCCAACCGCGCCGGGCCCGCGAGCACCCGACGAGCCAATTCGGCGTACGGCTCGACGACTGCCACGGTCGCCCGACCGGTCTCCGGGTTCAGTGCGGCCTCGCGTGGTGCATCACCGCAGTATGCCGCCGCGGCCGTTGCGCGCGGTGATCGACTCGGGATCATCGACGTCGCGGTATCCCTGTCGCCGGGACACCACGACTTCCGTGAAACCGAGTCGATCATGCGGTGTTCGAGGCCCCACGGTCGCACTGACACGTCCGGCTGACCACCCCTGGCCGGTCACCGTCACGTCCGGGGGAATTGGGGCGGCGACGGGTGACGGGCGGCCCGTTCGCCGCCGTGGCTGCTACCGAATCGGCATCATCGGGTGGTGCTCCGAGACGTGATGAGCCCCGGTATCGACGCCCTGCTCGAACAGGCCCGAGCCGGGCTGCACCGACTGACTCCGCAGCAGACCGTCGAGGCGGTCCGCGGCGGCGCGCTGCTGGTCGACACCCGCACCGAACTACAACGCCGTGAACAGGGCGAGCTTCCAGGAGCGGTGGTCATCGACCGGACCGTACTGGAATGGCGACTCGACCCGGCCAGCGCCTGGCGGATCCCGGAAGCCACCGGCTACGACCGGGAGATCGTGCTGGTGTGCCGGCAGGGTTACAGCTCCAGCCTGGCCGCCGCCAGTCTGCAGACCCTCGGGCTGCGCCGAGCCACCGACATGATCGGCGGCGTCGACGCCTGGCTGGCCGCCGGCCTACCGACAAGCGACCGCCCCGCCGACGTACGTCCCTGATCACCCACCCCGCCCAGCCGGCCGGATCATGGCGGCGTCGGCAATGCCGAGGGTGGCGTGGATCGGCGCACGTGGGCGAGACCCGATGCCGCACCGCACCGCCGCCGCACCGCACCGCGCACCGCGCACCGCGCCGCACCACGCACCGCACCGCACCGCGCACCGCGCACCGCGCCGCACCACGCACCGCACCGCACCGCGCACCGCGCCGCACCGCCGCACCGCACCGCGCCGCACCGCCGCGCCGCCGCACCGCACCGCACCGCGCACCGCGCCTGACCGCGCACGGGCCGCCACGCACTTTCCCCGATGTTGCTGCCTCACGACCGAAGGAGGCAGCAACATCGGGGAAAGTGTGCGGATCATGCCCCTTCGCTCGGCGGCCGAGCGCCACGGAGGGCCGCCGGGACAGTCAACGACCGGATGCGCCCAGGACCGTCAGGAGGGTGAGCCGGCCGGATGCGACAGCGGGCCGCCGGGACAGTGAGCGGCCGAGCGCCACGGAGGGCCGTCAGGATGGTGGCGGGCCGGGTGGGATGAACGGGAGATTTGCGGGCGCGCCGACTTCGATCAGTTGCCACAGTGCGTCGGTGTCCAGGTGTTCCTCGACCAGGTCGCCGAGCAGGTCGAGCGAGCGCTCCCGGACGGCGGCGAAGCTGGTGGCCGGTGCGACCCGGAACCCGGTGCGGCCGGCCAGTCGGGCCGCCTCGGTGAGGAACCACCGTCGGAATTCGTCGGACTCGAACGCCCCGTGCCAGTGCGTGCCGTGTACCGCGCCGAGCACGGCACCTTCGCCCACACCGTCGTCACCGGTCAGCAGTGGGGTCAGGGTGGGGTCGGCCTGCGAGACGTACCCGTGGTGGATCTCGTAGCCGCGCACCGGGAGGCCGCCGTGCGCGATGCCCACCGACTGCCGGACGGTCTTGCGGGGATGGAAGGTGATCTCGATGGGCAGCAGCCCGAGCCCCGGCACGCTGCCCCGTCGGCTCTCCACCGGGTCGTGGATGGCCCGCCCGAGCATCTGGAAGCCGCCGCAGAGGCCGAGCACCGGCTTGCCGGCTGCCACATGCGCGGCCACCGCGTCGGCGAGGCCGGTCTCGCGGAGCCAGGCGAGGTCGGCGACGGTGGACTTGGAGCCGGGCAGGACGACCAGGTCGGCGGCGGCCAGTTCGGCCGGTTCGATGGTCAGGCGTACGCGGACCCCCGGCTCGATGGCCAACGCCTCCACGTCGGTGGCGTTGCTGATCCGGGGCAGTCGAACGACTGCCACGTCCAGCCATTCGGTGCCGTGTGGGGCGGCGGGGCGGCCGAGCACCCGGCCGTACGCGAGGGAGTCCTCCGCGTCGAGCCACAGGTCCAGCGCCCAGGGCACCACCCCGTACGTGGGACGGCCGGTGACGTGCCGCAGCATGTCCAGCCCGGGCTGGAGGAGCCCGAGGTCACCACGGAACTTGTTGATCACGAAGCCGGCGATCAGCGCCTGGTCGGCGGGGTCGAGCAGCGCCAGGGTGCCGAACATCGAGGCGAAGACGCCGCCCCGGTCGATGTCGCCGACCACGATGGTGGGCAGGTCGGCGTGCCGTGCCAGCCCCATGTTGACGTAGTCACCGGCCCGTAGGTTGATCTCGGCAGGGCTGCCGGCGCCTTCGCAGATCACCACGTCGTACGTGTCCCGCAGCTCGGCCAGCGCCGCGTACGCGGTTTCGGCGAGGCGGGGACGCAGGTGCCGGAACGTACCGGCGGTGATGGTGTCGACGGCCTCGCCGAGGAGCACCACCTGACTGGCGAGGTCACTGCCGGGCTTGAGCAGCACCGGGTTGAACCGCAGGTCGGGTGCGAGCCCGCAGGCGGCGGCCTGCATCGCCTGGGCTCGCCCGATCTCGCCGCCGCGCCCGTCCGGCCCGACGACCACGGCCGAGTTGTTCGACATGTTCTGTGCCTTGTATGGGGCGACCTTGACGCCCTGCCGATGCAGCCACCGGCAGATCCCGGCGGTGAGCACGCTCTTGCCGGCGTCGGACGTCGTGCCGGCGACCAGCAGGCCGCCGCTCACCGCCCGTTCCCCCACGCCGCCCAGCCAGCCTGCCGCTCGTGCCCACCGTCACCAATTAGCCCACGCCGTCCGGCCCCGAGCCCACCGCGAGCGCCCACGGCAGTCGACCCGCGCCCCCCGACCCCGGCCCCACCGCCAGTCGCCCCACGCCCTCCGGCCCCGACCCCACTCCGATCGGCCGCCGCGGCCAGCGCGCGCCGGCCCCTGACACCGGACCCCTGCCGGGCCACGGACCGGAGCCCGCGCCGGCCCAGCGCCGCGGCCAGACGGCCGAGGGTCACCGGGTACGCGGCGGCCAGCCCGAGCGCCGCCAGCCCGACCGCACCGGAGATCCGGGCGGCGCGCTTCAGGTGACGCGCCTCCGGGCGAGGGCCGTCGCCGAGGAACGGCCGCACCTCGGAGCGCCCGAAGTAGACGTTGCGACCACCGAGGCGGACGCCCAACGCACCGGCCATCGCCGCCTCGCACTGACCGGCGTTGGGGCTCGGGTGGTCGTTGCGGTCACGCCGCCACACCCGCCAAGCCTGCTGCCGGTCCCCGTGCGCGACAGGCGCGACGGCGACGGTGAGCAGCCCGGTCAGCCGGGACGGCACCAGGTTGAGCGCGTCGTCCAGCCGTGCGGCCGGGGTGCCGAACCGCGCGTAGCGCGCCGACCGGTGCCCGACCATCGCGTCGAGGGTGTTCGCCGCGCGGTAACCCAGCAGCCCGGGTAGGCCGGCGACCGCACCCCAGACCAGCGGGGCGACGACCGCGTCGGAGGTGTTCTCGGCGACCGACTCGACGGTGGCGCGGGCCAGCTCCGACTCGTCCAGCGCCGACGGGTCGCGCCCGCAGAGGTGACCGAGACGTCGACGCGCAGCGGGCAGGTCACCGGCCCGCAGCGTCCGGCCCATGACTGTGGCTTCGTGCCGCAGCGTGCGCCCACCCAGCACACTCCACGTGCCCGCGGCCACGAGCACCGCACGGGTCACCGGCCGGTTGCGGGTAGCGGCGGCGGCGGCGACCCCGAGCAGCACGGGAGCACCCACGGCCAGCGCGGTGAACGCCGTACCGGCCGTCCGGTCCGGCCGGTAGAGGCGGCGCTCCAGCGCTCCGGCGGCCTGACCGAAGCCGGCCACCGGGTGCCACCGGCGCGGGTCACCGAGCAGCCGGTCCAGCGCGTACCCGGCCAGCAGCCCCACCGCGTTCGCCACCGGCGCTGTCCGTCGCACCCGCACCACCTCCGGCCGGCCAGCCTAGACGAGCACCCCGTGAACCGGCCCGGCCCACGGTGCCTCACCATCCGCGAGCGGACAGCGCGTACCGGGCGGGAGCAGCCCCGTGGCTGCCGCCACGCGGGGTGACGACGCCGCTGGCGCCGCCACCCCGCCCCCGTTGATGCCCAGCGCACCACCGAACCGCGCCCTGCCCTGCCGCGCCCTGCCCTGTCGCCCTGCCCTGTCACGCCCTGCCCAGCAATGCAGCGCCCTGCCCTGCCGTGCAGCGCCCAGCAGTGCAGCGCCTTGCCGCGGCGCGTCACCGGAGCACCCGCGACCTCACACTGCTCGGTCGGGAGCCCGAACCGACCAGCCGGTCACGCCGGCTGCGGCACCCGACCACGGCCACGCCGCCCCCGACCGGTCGGCGCCGGATCCGGCTGGCCCTCGTCGGGTGCCGAGCCCAACTCGTCGTCCGGGTCGTCGTCGGTGTGGTCGTCCTCGCCGGGTGGCGGGGCGAACTCGTCGTCGAGGTCCGGCGGGACGCTGGCCTGCCCGATCCGGCCACCGTCGGCGGCGATATCGGCGTCGAGGAACGGGCTGGTGCGCACCGCCACGTAGTCGGGCAGCTCGAACTCGTCGTCCAGCGCGCGGTCGTCGGGCAGCACAGGTGCCTGCTCAGCCGGCACGGGCTCGGTCTGCTCGCCGTGGACCCGGCTTTCAGCCTCCGCGTCCTCCACGGTGCTGGTCGTGACGCTGGGCCGGTTGCGCAGGAACCGGGCGCGACCCCGGGACAGGTCATGGCCGACGGCCACGGCCTCCAGCTCGTAGAGGGTGCGGTGGTTGCCGGCGTCGTCGGTCCAGTCGCGGGTGTAGAGGCGGCCGCAGACCACGACCGGATCGCCGACCATGACCGAGGCGGCCACCCCTTCGGCGAGCTTGCGCCAGCAGTTGACGCGGACGCGCAGCGAGTTGCCGTCGACCCACCGGCCGCTGTCGCGGTCGAGCCGCCGGGCGGTTGAGGCGACCTTGAAGTTGGCCACCAGGGTGTTGCTCTGGGTCGTGCGCCGCCACTCGGGCGCCGTCAGAACATTACCGACAATAGTTACATAAGTATCGAACATCGTTCCTCCAGGGGATCGGGGCCTGCCAGCGCGAGTCGACTCGACACCGAGCCTGTGCGCCGCGGGCGACCGTCGCCAGCGCCCGCCCGCGCCCTGTGGACGACGAACCCACCTGTGGACAAAGGCCTGATCATGTCCGGATGTGGTACGGCCGACCGTCCGTTCTGCCGGTCGGCGGTTTCCGGTGCCGCCCGAACTGGGTATGGATTTGATCAACGCACCACCGACAGCTCCACGTCGACGAGAGGTCAGCGCCATGATGATCACTACCATCGGCTCCGCGAACGCTTCCGAGGCGCGGCGATGAGCGCCGTGGCCAACCCCGCCACCGTGGCCGAGTGTCTGCGGGTCGGTGCCGGGTTCTCGCAGGGCGACCGCAACTGGATCGCGGAGCAGTTCGCCACCCTCGACGCGCGGCTGGCCGGCTTCCACGCCGACGCCACCGAACTGGAGGTGTCGGTCAAGGACCGGGAGGCCCGCGGCCAGAAGGTCACCCTGGAGTGCTGGATCGCCGGCCGACAGAAGATCGTCACCACTTCGGCCGAGGAGGACCTGCACGCCGCGCTCAACGACGTCCGCGACGACCTGCGCCGCCGGCTCAACGACGCGAAGACCCGCCAGGAGCCCCGGCACAACAAGCACCTGCGCGACATCCCGCAGCCGCAGGGCGAGCCGGACCCGGCCGACGACCAGGAGCAGATTCCCGCCGCCGACCCGAGCCGGGCCGACGCGGAACTGACCTGAGTCCCCACCCCTCCGAGTCGATCATGGAGTTGTGGTGGGCACTACATCCAGGAAAGCCCTTTCTGCAGACCACCACAACTCCATGATCGACCGGGGCAGGCGGGGCCGGGGACAGGCCCGGCAGGGACGGGGAAGGCAGCGCCGGGGACGGGCCGGGCAGGAACGGGCCGGGCGGGAACGGGGAAGGCAGCGCCGGGGACAGGCCGGGCAGGGACGGCGACGGGCGGGAGCGGGGGCAGCAGGGCGGGCCCACCCGTGGGCTACCGCTGGGTAGGTTGGCGGCGTAGCGTCGCGGTCGTGGAACCGGACGTGTTGGGGCCGCCGTACGAGCGGCAGACGATCGACCTGGGCACCGACGACGAGGGCCCCGTCGTCGCGACACTGGTCCGACGGCGCGCCGAGCGCCCCACCGGGCGGGCCGTGCTCTACGTGCACGGGTTCGTCGACTACTTCTTCCAGACCCACCTGGCGGACTTCTTCGCCGAGCGTGGCTGGGATTTCTACGCGCTCGACCTGCGCAAATACGGTCGCAGTCTGCTCCCCGGCCAGACTCCGAACTTCTGCCACGACATCAGCGACTACTTCCCCGAACTGGACGCCGCCGCCGAGATCATCCGCAAGTACGACGGCCACGACACCCTGTTGGCGATGGGCCACTCCACCGGCGGCCTGATCCTCTCGCTCTGGGCGGGCGCCCGCCGCGACTCCGGCACCGTCGACGGCCTGGTGCTGAACAGCCCGTTCTTCGACCTGAACGCACCCTGGGCGGTCCGCCGACCCCTCGCGGCCGCCGTCTCCCGGCTGGGCCGCAGGGCGCCGCACCGCATCCTGCCGTTCGGGCTCGGCACGGTGTACGGCGAGAGCATCCACGCCGACCACCGCGGCGAATGGACCTATGACCTGGCGTGGAAGCCCCTCGCCGGGTTCCCGGTCCGGGCCGGCTGGCTGAACGCGATCCGCACCGGTCAACGCCGGCTGCGCGCCGGGCTGGACATCCAGGTGCCGGTGCTGCTGGCCTGCTCGACCCGCTCTTTCCGGGGCACCCGCTGGCACGACAACGCGACACTGGCCGACGCCGTGCTGGACGTCGAACACATGGTCCGGTACGCGCCCCGCCTCGGCCGCCACGTCACCCTCGCCCGCTTTGACGGCGGGCTGCACGACCTGACCCTCTCCGGCCCGGCCGTACGGAAGAAGGTCTTCGACGAGGTGGGCCGCTGGGCCGAGGCGTTCCTCGCCGCCGGCCCCACCGCCCCCGCCGACCAGAAGCGTGTGCCCAACCAGCGCGGCTGAGCAGAGTGGGTGGCGGTCCGGGACGCGGCTCAGACGTCGCCGGGCATCACCGGGAGAACAGCGCGGATCCGGTCGAACGTCGCCACCCGGTGACCGTCGACGCCGGGTAGTACCAGCCCGAGGCAGTACGGCGAGACCTCCCCCGTCGCGTCGGGCTGCACGATGAAGACCGGCGCGCCGACGTACCCGGGTGGCAGTTCGGTAGTGATCCGCACGGCGTCGGCGTCGCGGACGACGCGCTCGATCGCGACCTCCAGCGGCCGGGAGCCGTCTTCGCGTACCCCAAGGGCCAGCACGAAAGCGGAACCGGCGTCGGCGCCGAGGCGGGCGACCACCTCGGGCCCGGCGGCGATCCCCGCCGGTACCGGCTGGACGCGCCAGCGCCAGCCGCCGTCGCCCGCGTAGCGGTGCAGGCCGGCGGTCGGCAACACCGCGACCCCGTCGCCCGGGAAACGGGCCCAACCGGGCACGATCTCGGCCTCGGCGACGACCGCCGGGGCGACCCCGGCCGGTTCGGTGACGCTCGCCCGCAACCCCAGCTCCCCGCCCGACGCGCCCACCAGGTCGGCCGCCGTCAGCAACGACTCCCCCACCGGGTCGTCGCCGTCACGGAGGAAGAAGGCGGTGCCGAAGGCGTCGCCCGACCGGTACGGCAGGATGGCGCGACCGACGACCTGGCACAGCTCGTAGGCGACGGCGCTCTCGGCGTCGGAATCCAGCAACACCAGGCAACGGTACGGTCCACGGTCACCCCGCTTCCGGGTAACCCGGATGCCCGCCGCACGGCCGACGTGAGACCCTGCTCGGCAACGTGGACGCGGGCACCCTTTACGCCGCCGGACAGCCGGACGGCGGTACCCTCTGGGCGCGACACCCACGCCACACGCGCCCGTAGCTCAGCGGATAGAGCAGGGGACTTCTAATCCCAAGGCCGCAGGTTCGAATCCTGCCGGGCGCACCGTTATTCACCGCAGGCCAGCGGCCTCCCGCGCCGGCACCGCGTGTTCCAGTGACGTCGGAGGCACGCGGACGGCTTCCGGGAAGTATCGGAAGAGGGTGATTGCCTGGTGCCTTCCGGCGAATGCGGAGCGGATCAGCAGCGGGGCGCCGAGGCGCAGAACTCGGCGCAGTTCGTGGGCCGCGGCGGCAAGGTCGGGCACGTGGTGGATGACGGTGGAGATCCAGACGGCGTCGACGCTGTCGTCGTCAAGCGAGATGTGCGCGGCATCGCCGGGGGCCACGGGCTGGTACACCGAGCGAGCACGCATCGCCTCGGAGGAATCGACCGCAATGACATTGACGCCCTCGTACTCGTCTACTTGTACGCCGCCGGTGACCGCACACGCACGTGGCGGGGCCTGGCGACGACCGGTGAGGTCTTCGACCGCTTTACCAAGGAGCTCAGGACGCCGACCCCGGTTCAGCTCCAATCCTTTGTCGATCTGAGCATCGTCAACGAACTAGACGTCTTCGAGCACGATCGTTCGGTGCTCGATAAGCATGGGGCGTACTTCCGCGAGCTGTTCGCTGCGTGGGCTCCCGTCGCGTCCCCGCAGGTAGCCAGCGAGGCGCTGCGGGTCTTGGGGCGATAACGAAGAACGACCGGACGGCCGCTCCCACGAGACACAGGACCCTGGCACAGTCGAAGCGGATCCGCCCGTCCAACGGCAAAACTCAGCGGCGACCACGTCAAGCCCTGGGCTGTAGCTGCCAGCGCGCACATCGCGGCTCCCGTGCGCTGATAGCGTCGGCCCGTGTCGATGTTCCGCACTCCTCAGGTGATCCTCTTCAGCGAGGACGTTACGCGCACGGCAGAGTTCTACGCGGGCCTCGGCTTCGCCGAGACCTTCCGGGTGCCGACCGAGGGCGAGCCCATTCACGTCGATCTCGTGCTCGACGCCTACAAGATCGGCATCGCCTCGGTGTCCTCCACCCGCGATGACCACGGGCTCGACCCCGTACCCCACGGCCAGCGGGCCGCGGTGATCCTCTGGACCGACGACACCGCCGCCGCGTACGCCGAACTCACGGCGAACGGTGTCCCTGCCCTGGCCGCACCCCACCGGTGGCTCGATCGCCTGCTGATCGCCTGGGTGGCCGACCCGGACGGCAACCCGATCCAGATCGTCCAGCAGATCTGACACCGCCAGGTGCTCACCGAGGAAGACGCAGCGTCAGCCGAGGTCAGCTCTGTTCGACAACGAAGGTGCCCTTCGCGTGGACGGTGACGACCAGGCCTCTGTCACGTAGTTCGCGCATGGCCATCCGTACCGTGCCCCGTGCTACGCCGTAGGTCTGCTGTAGATGCAGCTCGCTCGGCAACGGCTGCCCGGGGCGCAGCTTGCCTTCCTCGATCTGCTTCGCGAGCAGGTCCGCCAACTGCCGGTAGATCGGCACACTGGACAGCGGGCTCGTCATGGCCGGAGCGTAGACACGCACATGATCTGTACGTGTTCAGGGTTGTACAGGCTCTAGACGTCTAGCTACTAGACGTCTAGAGCCTGTACGTTTGTCCTGGCCGGAGCGAAGCGGCCCCCGACCAGCGATTGCGCCGCTGGCCGGGGGCCTTGATCGCCTAGCTAGGAGGCGACCCGTGCGAACCCTACCCACCCCGCCCGTCTGCGGAGAGCCTGCGACGGTACGCATCGAGCTGTACACGGCAGACTCACTCGACGCCTGCGCGTACACCTGTCCTGCCCACACCATCCACGTGACGGCTGTGGCGACCAAGGCCGGGATGAACGCCCAGCCGGTCGGCATGGCGCCCGACGTCGAGCGGCCCTGCGGCTACGTACACGTGTTCCCGACCGGCACCCTTGCCACCGAACCCGCCGACCCGAGCCACCCTCGCTGGTGCGATCGTGGCGGCTGCGACCACAGGGGCCGGCACCGCTCGCCAAATTTGATCCTGGACACCAACCGACCGGAAAGCTCCATCGTTGAGATGGCCCTGGTGCAAGCGTTGCACTCTGCCACCGGACCGATGGTGAGCTTGACGAGCATGGAGGGTGACGCCGCAGCCGAGCTTAGGCTCTCCCTGGGGCAGGCCCGAGTGTTGAGGTACCGCCTGGTCAATCTGTTCGGCATGGCCATGACCACCAGCAACGACGAGCGCCGAACGTAACCGGGGCCTGCAATTGGAGTACGCGCCGCGCCGGGCTAACCGAAGCAAGAACCGCCCAACCGATGTCTACGGGACGGTCGACCTACGGCGTTAATAGGGCGTGACGTTCGAGGAGTACGCGTTCGCTCGCACTTCGGCGCTGGTGCGGCTCGCCCGACTGCTGACCGATGACGAGCATCGGGCCGAGGACCTGGTCCAGGAGGTCCTCGCGCGGGCGTACGCCCGCTGGGGGCGCATCTCCCGGACGGACCGGCCGGACGCGTACGTCCGGCGGATGCTCGTCAACGCCCACCACTCGTGGTGGCGGCGGCGGAGCAGTCGGGAGGTGTCGGTCGCGGCGGTGACCGACCGGGCGGGTGCCGCGGACGAGGCGGCCACGGTGGCCGAGCGCGACGCGTTGTGGCGGCTCGTCCGTGAGCTGCCGAGGAGTCAGCGCACCGTGATCGTGCTGCGCTATTACGAGGATCTCGACGACACGTCGATCGCGGAGATCCTCGCCTGTTCGACCGGCACCGTACGCACCCACGCGAAGCGTGCCCTGGCGACGCTGCGCAAGCGGCAGGAAGCACCGACCCCCGCACGGGCAGGAGAGTTCTGATGTTCAGCGATCTCGATCAGCGGCTCACCGCGACTCTCCAGCACCGCGCGGGCGGTGACGTCGACCCCACTCCGATCGTCGCGCAGGCCCGTCAACGTGGTCGCCGGCTCAGGCTGCGCCGTCGTGGGTTGATCGCCGGGGGCGTGGCGGCGGTCTGTGTGGCTGTCACCTCGGTCGTCCTGGCGTTCCCGATGGGCCGCAACGCCGACGAGCCGATCATGCCGGCGGCGGTCATGCTGCCGGAGGCGCCGGGGCAGCGCGGTGCCACCGCCCGTCCCGAGGAGGTCGGTGCCGACCCCGCAACCGTGCACTTCTCGCCCGACGCCCTGCTCGACGGTGCTGAGTACGCCACGTGGCACGCCGGTCGGGGCGTCGAGAGCGTCGAGTTCCGGGGCCCGAGAGGGCAGGCCCGTTTCGCGTTGGCGCGCAGTGTGGCGGCGCTGGACGGGCTGCAACAGACGTTGTCGTCGGCCGGACGACCGCAGCCACGCACCGAGGCGCGGGTCGGCGACCGATCGGGGGTCGCCTGGTACGACCCGTCCGGTGACCGGAAGCTGTGGTTCGTACGGTGGCAGCCCACCGACGGGCTCTGGGCCCAGGTGGACATGTACGCGACCACCCAGGACGAGGCGACCGGCACCGCCGCCCGGGTCCGGTTCGACGGCGCACACCGCTGCGTCGTGCCGTTCCGCCTGGAGTCGCTGCCGCCCGGTGGACGGCTGCTCGAATGCTCGGTCACGCTCGGCCGCTCGGGGGACAGCCGTTTCGTGGACGGCTCACTCGTGGTCGGTGACGACGCCGGTCGCTGGTTGACAGTGCGGGCGCAGCACGCGCCGGACGGCTACGAGGCCGGGCGCGGGGACCTGGTCGCGGGCCCCTACCGGGCCCGGCGGCAGGGCAGCGACGTACTGGAGATGGTGGTCAAGCCCTGTTTCGTGGAGGCGTTCCGCAAGGGTCGGGGCAGCGGCTACACCGAGGCGGAGGGCCTGGCGATCCTCGGCGGTTACCGGCCGGGCGGCGACCTCGACCGCCCGGACACCTGGTGACACCGCCATCAGGCCGAGGTTGCCGCCACGCAGAACTCGTTGCCCTCCGGGTCGGCCATCACCACGTGGTGCAGCTCGTCCTCTCGGAGCACTGTCCCACCTGCCCGCACGAGACGATCGGCCTCGGCCCTGATCCGCGCCCACCGATCGTCGGGGCTGCCGTGGCCCGGCACCCGGATGTCGATGTGGAGGCGGTTCTTCGCGGTCTTGGGCTCGGGGACGTTGAGGATGGAGAGGTACGGACCGACACCGTCCGGGTCGCACAGCCACGCGCCGTCCTCGGGTACGTCGTCCTCCGGTAGGTCGAACTGCGCCAGCCACTCCTCCCGGGTAGCGAAGGGCGGTGGTGGTGGCTCGTCGATGTAACCCAGGGCGGTCTTCCAGAACGCGGCGAGCACCCCGGCGTCGGTCGAGTCGAGGGTCAGGGAGATTCGAGCTGCCATGAACGGGACGCTAGCGCGACCCCCCGACGCTCAGACCGGCCCCAGCAGCTTCGCCAGCGCGTCGTCGCCCTGGCCGAGCTGAGCCGCACCGCTCGGTGACGTGACCAGGAACCGAAGGCACCCGTCGAGTTCCACGTACCGCTCGGGTCCGGCGGTTCCGTCCAGCGGACGCAGCACCGCGAAGCGGGACGCCGGGGTGGCGCAGTCGATCACCGCTCGACGGTTGGACAGCCCCCGGAGCACGCCCGCCTGACGCTCGGCAGGTAGCGGCCCGCCGTACACGAAATCTCCCGCCGGTTTGTCGCCGCCCTGTTGGGACGGGGGGACCTGGTAGACGCAGAGGCGCAGCGGCCCGGCGGCCGGCGGCACGGCCGGGACGGGCGGCCCCGGGCGGCCGTGCCGGGTCTCCACCCACACCATGTCCGACCATCGCTGCGCGCATCCGGCGGCCTCGGCCGCCGCGGATTCGACCTGCCCGACGGTACGGGTGTCCACCGTCTTCCACTGCAGCCCGGCCAGTGCGGCGCTCACCTCGGCGCGGGGTTTACGGCAGGAGTCAGTCGGCAGGTACGGCCGCATCCAGCGGCCCTGCTCGTCGACGAGGGCCAACCAGGGCGGGATGACCATGTCGAGGGTGCAGGCGATCTCCCCGTCGGCCCGCTGGTCGGGCAGCCGGAGCGCGGCGAGCAGCGCGGCGATGTCATCGGCGCGCCGCTCGGTGGCGGTCTGTTCCTGCCCCCCGTTGGTACGCGGCCGGATCTCCCGCCCGCAGAGCACGACGGCGACCGGTGTGAACGCCGGGTCGATGCGCCCGATCTTCGGCTCGGGCCCGACCGGCGCCGGCGTCTGTGTGGTCGGCACGCTGATCACCTCACCGGCACGGGGTGCCGCCTCGGCGCAGGAGGTCCACGCGTCGACGATCTCGGCCGGTCCGGGCTCCTCGCCGCCGCCCGGTCTTTTGGTCGTGTCAACGCAGCCCGCCAGCGCCACGCCGAGCAGCGCGACCGCCAGTGCCGTCCGGGACGAGCGCATCCGGCTCACCACCTTTCCACCCGAGGATGGGACGGCCGACGGGCACGCGAGGTTCCGCCGACGACCAACGGAACCGACGGCAACTGTCGGGCGTCTCAGCGGAATGGACCGACTGCGTACCGCGATCCTCACCGTGACGGCGCTCCTCACCACGGCGGGGTGCACCAAGGAAGACGTTCCGCCGCCGCCGCCGAGCCCGGCCGTGTCGCTGAGCCCGGACGCCCCGGCCGTGCGCCTTGTCGAGGAGGATCAGGCGGACCTGCACCTCTGGGTGAGCAACCAGTCGTTCACTGACGACCTGGTCGCTCTCACGGTCAGCATCGACGGCACCGAGGTGGTCGATCGGCGCTTCGCGGTCGAGAACCAGCACAACTGGGTGCTGTTCCCGGTGCGGGTTCCCCCGGGTCAGCATGTGGTGCGCATCGTCGCGGGCACCGGGGTCGAGAAGCAGGAGAGCTTCACGATGCCGGAGACCGGGCGTCGGTACGCGGCCATCGACTACGGCAACGCCGTGGACGAGCGTCAGCGGTACGTCAACTGGTTCATCCGGTCCACCCCGATCGGGTTCGCCTGACCGACGCGCACCCGGGCGGCGTGATGCGGGTGACCGGTGGGCATGCCGCCGATCGGGCCCGCGACGCCCGCCGTCATGATGGCCGAATGGCACATCTGGGACTTGTCGCGCTGCTGGTCACCGAGTACGACGAGGCGATCGACTTCTACGTCGGCGGCCTCGGTTTCGAGTTGGTGGAGGACACCCCCCGGCCGGACGGTTCGCGGTGGGTGGTGGTCCGGCCGACAGGTGCCCGGGAGACGGCGTTGCTGTTGGCCCGGGCGAGCACCGCCGAGCAGCAGGCCCGGATCGGCGACCAGACCGGCGGCCGGGTCGGGCTGTTCCTGTACACCGAGGACTTCGCCCGGGACCACGCCCGGATGGTGGCCGCCGGGGTGCGTTTCCTGGAGGAGCCGCGCCACGAGGCGTACGGGTCGGTAGCGGTCTTCGTCGATCTCTACGGCAACCGGTGGGACCTGCTCGAACCTCGCACAGAGTGACACATTAGCGACACTATGCACTCAAGTGGTCGGCGCTCGCAGTAAAGCATGCTATTGTCCGATGTCGATCTCCGCCCGCGCGGACCCGGATGGGTCGTTGTCGGAAGGACACCTCCCGATGCCGGCCACGGCCACTCCTGTCGTGCCGCCGCCCACGCTGGACAATCCGGCCGGCGGGGCGCTCGGCCTCATCTTCACCACGTTGCCGGCCATCCTGCGACTGACCTGCGGTCTGGTCGGCGCGGCCGTGGCCCTGTCGGTACGGACCCCACCGGTCGAGCCGGCCGTGTTGCTGCCCGGTGTGGCAGCGCTGACCGGCTGGTCGATCTGGTACGCGCACCGCGCGCTACGCCACGGCATCGGCCCGAGCCTGGTCGCCGGCGACGTCGCCGTCACCGCGCTGGCCTGCCTCCTCATCCCCGTCCTGGTGGCGCCCGGTGTGCTACCCGGCGAGGGCAGTTGGATCGCCGTGCTGGCCAGCACCACAGTGATCAACACGCAGGCCACCGCCCCGGCGCGCTGGTCCATCCCGGCCGGGCTGCTCGTGATCGGCACCTACGTGACCGGTGCGCAGGCGGCCGGCAATCCCACGGAAGCCCGGGCGCACGCGGCGACCCTGCTGGCGCAGACCCTCTGCACCGCCATGATGGCGGGGGTGATGCGCCGACGGATCGGCCGGGCGGACCGCGCCTTCGTCGAGCACCAACTGTTGGCCCGGGAGTCGGTCGTCGCGCGGGCCGCCCGCGACGCCGAACGTCAACAGAACCGCGACCTGCACGACACAGTGCTCGGCACGTTGACCATGGTGGGGCTCGGCGCGGTGCCCGGGCCCTCGGCCGCCTTCCGTGAACGCTGTGCCGCCGACCTCCGTACCCTCGTCGCACTCACCGACGTCGGCCCGGTGGCCGGCGATGGCCCGGTGCCGCTGGACGGGCGGATGCGGGCGGTGGTCGGCCGCCTGCCCGAGCTGCCGGTGCACCTGGCCCTGGAGCCGTACGCGGTCCCGGCGGGGGTTGCCGACGCGATCAGCGAGAGCACCTACGCCGCGCTGTCCAATGTGCTCCGCCATGCGCCGGGCGCGCAGGTCACGCTGCGGATGAGCCGGGACGCGGTGGGCGTCGTGGTCGAGGTCGCCGACGACGGCCCCGGCTTCGACCCGGCCACCGTCCCCTCGCACCGGTACGGGCTACGCGAGTCGATCCGCGGCCGGATGGCGGCGGTCGGCGGGCGGGCCGACGTGCATTCGGCACCTGGCGCGGGCACCCGGATCCGACTGGAGTGGCCCGGTGTCGGCTGACCTCGGCGCGCCGACGCAGACCACCGGCGAAGCGGAGGCGCCGGACCGGACAAGTGCGCCGGCACCTCGGGAGCCGGTCGTCGCCGAAGGGCTCGCCGCGCCGGCGGCCGTCGCGCACGCGTCCGACCGGGGTGCCCGGATCGCCGCCGTCGCCATCGCGCTGGTCTGGCACGTCGCGATCGGGCTGCCGGCGGTGTTGGGCGCCCGCGCGGAGTTCGCCGCGCCGGTCGTGGTGCTCGGCGCCTGGGTGCTGGTCGCGGTGGTCGGCGCGGTGGCCGGGGTACGCCTCCTGCGCGGCTCGCCGCTGCCGCCGTGGCCGTTGGCCGGGCTCTTCCTCGTCGTCGACGCGGCGGTCTTCGCCGCCGCCGGCGAGGGGCAGTTGTTCACCGCCGCCAACTGGGTGTGGGGCACGCTCGGCTGGTTCTTCGTGCTGGCCGTGTGGGGGCAGCGGGTCGTCGGCCTGATCGCGTTGCTGAGCACGCACGCGGTGATCGCGCTGGTCGCCGTGCTCGGGCACGGGGCCGACCCGGTCGACGTGGCCCGCTACGTGATGTACGTCTACGGCACGTTCTCCCTTCCGGTGGCGGTGTTCGTGGGCAGCACCGCGATCGTCGCCCTGGCCCGGGAACGGGCCGCCATGTCGGCTGCCGGCCATGCGCTGGCCGCCGAGCGCGACGCCGCGGAACGGGGCCGCCGGGACCGCCGGGACCGGCTCGCGCTGGTCAGTTCGGCCGCCGGGCGGGTCCTCGGGGAGCTGGCCTCCGGTCAGGCCGACCCGGCCGACCCGGAGGTGCAGCGCCGCAGCGTGCTCGCCGCCGCCCGGCTGCGTCGCCTGATCGCCGAGTCCGACGACGTGCCCGATCCGCTGCTGCACGAGCTGCGAGCCGCCGCCGACCTGGCCGAACGCAACGGCCTACCGATCGACCTGGTCACCATCGGGAACCCGCCGCCGCTGCCGGTGGAGATCCGACGTCGGCTGGCCGATCCGCTCACCGCCACGCTCGCCGACGCCCGCGGCTGGGCCCGGTTGACGGTGGTGTCCGGCCCGAACGAGGTGGTGGTCAGCCTGGTCACCCCGGACCGGGAGGGACCGGAGGCGACCGGTCCGCCACTCGCCCGACACGACGACGGGCAGGTGGAGCACCTCTACGAACGGGACGGGGACATCAGATGGGCGCAGACCCGGTGGCGGCGATGACCGGCGAGCGGCCGATCGGGGTGGCGATCGTCGACGACCACCCGGTGGTGGTCGAGGGTGTCCGCGCCTGGCTCGCCACCGAGCCCCGGCTGACCGTGCTGGCCACCGGCGACGACCCGGACGAGGTGCTACGGGCCGCGCCGGACGCCGACGTCGTCCTGCTCGACCTGCGACTGCACGGGCGGATGGCACTGGACAAGTTGGCCGAGTTGAGCGCCGCCGGCCGGCGGGTGGTGGTCTACTCGGAACACACCGACCCGCAGACCATGCTCGCCGCGCTGGACGCCGGCGCGGCGGCGTTCCTGGCCAAACACGAGGGGCGGGAGCACTGCGTGGCGACCGTGCTGGCCGCCGCGAGCGACCGCCCGTACGTGCCACCGGCGCTGGCCGGGGCGATGGTCGGCGACCCACGGCCGGACCGGCCGATGCTGTCCGACAAGGAACGTGAGGCGCTGCTGCTCTGGTTCCAGTCGATGTCCAAGGCGTCGGTGGCCCGCCGGATGCAGATCAGCGAGCACACGGTGAAGCAGTACGTCGACCGTGCGCGGATCAAGTACACCCGGGCGGGGCGTCCGGCCGCCACAAAGGCGGCACTGCTCGCCCGCGCGATCGAGGACGGCCTCGTCCGCCCGGAGGAGATCGGCATCTACCGGTCACAGGCGGCACACGACCGGCCGACCCCCTAACAGGCGTCATGACAGCGGCCCTGCGGTCCGCCAGGCTTCTCATCACAGCCAGCTGACCGGGAGGTCGTGACGATGCATGCCGACGCGTCCCCCTTTTTCATCGGCCCCCACCGGTTCGACGCGCCCGACGACGATGTGGGGCCGGTCCTGGATCGCCGCCACAGCCTGCGCCCGGTCCCCGGCGAGCGGGTCCTCGGCCGCCACCGCCTGCTGGTGTCGGGTTACCTGCTCGGGCCGAGCGAGGCGCGGCGCCGGTGGCAGCTACCCGAGCCGGTCGCGGTGACCATCACCGACCAGCGGATCTGCTGGGTGGGCAGCGGCTCGCACCTGTCGCTCGTCGTCGCGGGCACGACCCGGGCCCGGCCGCCCGCCCGACTCGACGGCCTGATGAGCGGCCAGATCCGCTGGCAGTGGCCGTCCCGGTTGGAGTTGCCGGTGACCGAGCAGGACGCACCGTCGCAGCTGCTGATCGTCTGCGACGCGTTGCGCACCATCCAACAGCCGGCGTTGGCCCTCGGCGGGCCGGCCGCCGAGGTCGCGGCGCTGGCTCAGCAGATCCGCCGGGCGGTGGCCATGTTCCGGCTCACCCATCCCCAACTGGTCGACCTCTCGGCGCAGGAACGCGACGTGCTCCTGCTGCGGGCCGGCCCCGCCCTCCTCGCCGGGGAAACCCGGGTCACGCTGCCCGGTTCGCTGCCGGTGGAATTCCACTCCCGCGACGACTACTACCGCTCGGGGCCGGAGCCGACCTCGTGGAGCGGGCTCGCAGGCGGCGCAGCATCCGGGCATCGCTGAAGCCGACGGTCCGCGCGGCGGCCTCCACCGTCGCGCCGTGCCCGATCAGGTGCTCGGCGCGCTCGACCCGGAGCAGTTGCTGGTAGCCGAGCGGGTGAGGCCGGTGGCCGCCCGGAACAACCGGGTCAGCGTCCGTTCCGCCAGACCCCCGGCGGCGGCCAGGTCGGCCAGTGGCAGTGTCTCGGCGTACCGGCTGTCGATCAGGTCCTGCACCCTCATGCCCGGGTGCGGAACGATCCGGCCACGGCGGCGTCAGGCGCTGGGGGTGCTGTGCTCGGCTGCCTCGTCCAGGGCGGCGGCCTCCTCCGGCGTGGGCGCTGTGCCGCCCAGGTGCGCCGGCAGCCACCAGGTGTCCTCCGGGCCGGTCGGCTTCTCCGGGTACTCCCGCTGGGCCCGGTCGACGAGAGCGCTGAGCCGGGTGGTCAGCTCGGCGGCCAGCACGTTCGGGTCGGGGAAGTCCGCCGGCTCGATCGGCTCACCGATCAGGATGGTGATCGGGGTGTGCCGGCGGGTCAGCGTGCGGGGCCGACCCTTGGTCCAGAGCCGCTGGGTGCCCCACAGCGCGACAGGCAACACCGGCACCTTCGCCGAGCGGGCCATCCGGACCGTGCCACTCTTGAGTTCCTTGACGGTGAACGACCGGCTGATCGTCGCCTCGGGGAAGACGCCGACGACCTCCCCCTGCTTCAGCGCACTCACCGCGGCGCGGAACGAGGCCGCGCCGGCCTGCCGGTCCACCGGGATGTGCCGCATGCCGCGCATCAGCGGGCCGGAGATCCGGTGCGTGAAGACCGAGTCCTTGGCCATGAACCGGACCAGCCGACCGGAAGCGTTGGCGCCCAGACCGGCGAAGATGAAATCGAGGTAGCTGACGTGGTTGCTGGCCAACACCGCCCCGCCGGTGCGGGGTACGTGGTGGGCGCCCTCGATGGTGATCTTCAGGTCGAGGAGACGGAACATCGTCTTGGCGGTGGCGATAACGGGCGGGTACACGAGCTCCGGCATCCGCAGAATCTACCCCGCCGGGCTGGGGTTCGGCCGAGTGGCGAACCGGCGGCGACACGACAGGCGTGCCGCCGCCGGTTAGTCGGTCGGTTCCTCAGTCGTCGAGTTTGTTCAGGTCCAGCCGGCCCCGGGCGAACGCATCCACCCGACCCCACCGACCCGGGATGTCCAGCACCTCGATCCGTCCCATGCCCACCGGCAGCCGTGGCTCGACCGCCAGGTGCCCCTCGTGCGGCTCCAGGCCGAGCATGGTCCGCAACAACAGCAGCGGCGTACCGGTGGACCAGGCCTGCGGGCTGCACGCCGTCGGATACTCCACCGGGAACTTCGTCAGCTCCCTCGGGTAACCGCCGAACGCCTCCGGCAACCGTCCGCCGAAGTACGTGGCCGCGTCCAGGATGCCGTTGGCGATGGTGGCGGCCTCCTCGGCGAAGCCGTACCGGCGCAGACCCCAGGCGATGAAGGAGTTGTCGAACGGCCAGATCGTGCCGTTGTGGTAGCCGATCGGGTTGTACCTGGTCTCCCCCTCGGCCAGGGTGCGTACGCCCCAACCGGAGAACAGTCGCGGCCCCACCAGGTGCTCGGCCAGCTTCTCCGCCCGCTCAGGGTCCACGATCCCGCTCCACAGCAGGTGGCCGATGTTGGAGCTGAGGATGTCGCACTGGCGGCCGTCCGGGTCCAGGGCCAGGGCGAAGTACCCGCCGTCGTCCACCCACCAGTCCCGGTTGAACCGCTGTTTCAGCTCCGCCGCCTCCCGCTCCAACTGGTCGGCGAACTCCGGGTCATCCCAGAACTCCCGGGCCAACCGGGCTCCACGCATCTTCGCGTCGTACGCGTACCCCTGCACCTCGCAGGTGGCCCGGGGAAACGGCGGCAGGGTGCCGTCGGAGTAGGAGATCGAGTCCCAGGAGTCCTTCCAGCACTGGTTCTCCAGTCCGGTGTCGGTGTTGCGCCGCTCGTACCAGATGTAGCCGTTGCCCACCAGGTCGGCGTAGTTGTCGATCCACTTCAGCGCCGCCCGGGACTCCTGCTCCAACTCCTTGACCAGCGCGACGTCACCGCTCCACCGCTCGTACTCGTCGAGCAGGACGACGAACAGCGGCGTCGCGTCCACCGAGCCGTAGTACGGCGAGTGCGGTTGCTCCTCGAAGGCCGCGGTCTCGCCGTAGCGCATCTCGTGCAGGATGCGACCCGGGTCCTCGTCCCGGAAGTCGTCGAACCGACTGCCCTGCAACGAGGCCAGGATGCGCAGCGTCGTCTTCGACAACTGCGGCGTGAACGGCAGTGTCTGCAGGCAGGTCAGAATGCTGTCCCGGCCGAACATGGTCATGAACCAGGGCAGACCGGCGGCCGGCAGGGTGGCACCACCCAGCGACAGCGGCGAGAAGCGCAGCGCGGCCAGGTCGATCAGGCTGCGCCGGTACGTGCTGGACACCCGACCGTGCTCACTGTTGACCTTCGGGGCGTCGGCGATCCACTGCTCCAGGTCGTGTTGCAGGGCGAGCCGCTCGGTGTCGCGCATGCGCAGACCCAGACGCAGGTCCCGACCACCGGGCCCGACCGCGTGCGTCTCGACGTGGATCGAGGCGTCCCACTGCTCGTTGGGCTCCAGGTGCACGGTGTACGCGAACCCCTTGTTGTCGAACCGGGGCGACATGGACGAGGAGATGACCGTTTCGCGCCGGAAGTTGCCCCGCCGGTACCCGAGCCGCAGCCGATCCGACTCGACCTCGGTGTAGATCTCGCCCTTCTTGTTCAGGATCTCGTCCTTGACCTGGAACAGGTCCGCGAAGTCCGACGCCGCGTCCATCCGCACTTCCAGGTCGACCGGCTTCTCGTCGTGGTTGAGGATGGTGACCTGCTCCCGGAAGCTGCTGCCCACCACGCGCTCCCGGATGATCGACAGCTTCGCGTCCACGTAGTGCGTGGCCATGCCCGGAACCAGGAAGAACCGCGACTCGAAGTACTGCAGGTCATCGAAGGAGAGCGAGTTGAGCCGCTCACCGTTGACGGTCAGCACCCACGTCGACAGGAACCGGGTGTCGATGGAGAAGAGCCCGGTCGGCTCGCTCGGCGTCGCCTCGATGTCGCCGGTGTCCTCGCAGACGACGAACGTGTTGCCGTCCAGGATCCGGATCGTGTTGCTCTGCCCCATCAGTGCACCTCCCCGACGAAGCGGCGACGGGGCCCCCGGGCGTCCGGGGAACCCGGGAAGATCCGCTCGACCTGCACGATCAGACGAGCGTCACCCGACACCGTCATGTCCCCCCGCAACAGCGCGGCCAGGCCGTGCTCACGCCCGGCGGCGATGTCGTCGAACAGGACCGGGTCGGCGCCGATGACCGTATCGGCCTCCCGGTCCTCCTGACTCACGTTCAACCGGCCGTGGTCGATCCTCAGCAGCCAGTGCCGGGTCTGCGCCCCCTCGTGCAGGTCGATACGCAGTGTCCCGGAGGTCTTCGCCAGCAGGGGCTCGTACCCCCGCCGGTCCAGGTCCTCGAAGAACCTCGTGGTCGCGTCCACCATCGGGTCCACTCCTCCCAGTTGCCGGGCCCGGGATCCCACCCACCGCGCTCGCCTCGCGCGGACGGCCGGCGTCGAACGTCCCCGCACGGGTCCCCGCAAGCCCCCCACCCAACCTCGCCCGAATAGGGTGACCCCCCAACTCCCCCACCCCCGCGCCCCCTGCCCCGCGCCCCGGCCCCGCGCCCCGGCCCCCGCGCCCCCGGTGATCAAGAGGTTTGCGTCACGACACGCCGGAGACGCTGACGCAAACCTCTTGATCACCGGCTTGGGGCGGGCGCGGGATGGCGCGGGATGGGCGCGGGATGGGGCTTGGGGCGGGCGCGGGATGGGGCTTGCGCAGCGCCGGCCCTTCCCCCTGGGGGAAGGGCCGGCGTGCCCGCGGCGGACGGTCAGTTGTTCGGGTCGTCGGCGCTGATGTCCGCGAGCACCGACTGCGGTTCGCGTTCGACCGCGAGGTCACCCATCGAGACCAGGCCGACCAGACGCCCGTCGTCGATGACCGGGAGCCGGCGTACGGCATAGGTACGCATCAGGTCCGCGGCGGCCACCGCGTCGTCGTACTGGCTGACCGTGATCACGTCGCGGGTGGTGATCTGGTTCAGCCGCGTCGAGCCCGCATCCATGTTCTCCGCGACACCCCGGACTGTGATGTCCCGGTCCGTGACGATGCCGACCACGCTGTCTCCGTCGGTCACCACCACGTCACCGATCGCGCTGTCCCGCATCTCCTGCGCGGCCGCGATGAGCGTGTCGTTGCCGTCCATCGTCACCAACCGGGTCGTCATGAACTCTCCGACCGTTGTCATGGTGCTCCCCTCTCGGTGTCGGCACGGCCCGTCTACCCGCCGCCCGGGAGGGGGTAACGCCCACTGCTCGCCGGGCTATCGGCGCAGTCGCCGCAGCTCGTAGAATCCGCTGCTGGTCAGGGCATAGAAGACGGGCAGCAGCAGGAAGATCACGACCGCGAGCAGCGGGATGAACAGGAATCGCCGACGTCGGCGGGTCAGCCCTGGGGCGGCATTCCGTAGACGCGCTCCACGTGTACGCGCAGCACCAGCCGCCCCTCGTCGACCATGGCCTGCCGGTATTCGGCCCAGTCGGGGTGTTCGCCGCGCAGCGCCCGGTACAGGCCCACCAGTTCCTCGACCGTGGCATCGCCGGGTTCGGCGGAGGGCGGGGTCAGTTCGGCGCGACCCTCCACCACCGCGTACGCCCAGCCGTCCTCGCTGCCGACATGGAAGCTGGCCCGGGGGTCCCGGCGCAGGTTGGCGGTCTTGGCGCGGCCGTCGGTGACCGAGATCCGGATCACGCCCGCGTCCCGGTCGAAGGAGTAGACCACTGTGGACATCTGTGGCCGCCCGTCCCGCTTGATGGTGGCGAGCACGCCCATCGAGCGGCCGGCGATCAGGTCGGTCAACGCCTGCTGGGTGCGGTCGTCCGGCACGGTCTCCTCCAGGTGGACGTCGGCTCCGTCCATCCAAGCATGCCGGGTCGGCCGTCGCCCGGAACGCGACCGAGCCCCCGCCGGCGATCGGCGAGGGCTCGGGGTGACGCGACGGTCAGCGGCGCTCGGCGGCGACCAGCTCGGCGAGCTGCACCGCGTTGAGTGCGGCGCCCTTGCGCAGGTTGTCGTTGGAGCAGAACAGGGCGAGCCCGTACTCCACCGTCTCGTCGGCGCGGATCCGCCCGACGTAGGTCGGGTCCTGCCCGGCGGCCTGCAGCGGCGTCGGAACGTCGGTCAGTGCCACGCCGGGCGCGTCGGCCAGCAGCTCGTGCGCGCGTTGCGGGGTGAGCGGCCGGGCGAACCGGGCGTTGATCTGCAGTGAGTGGCCGGTGAAGACCGGCACGCGGACGCACGTCCCGGACACCTTCAGGTCGGGGATCTCCAGGATCTTGCGGCTCTCGTTGCGGAGCTTCTGCTCCTCGTCGGTCTCGAACGAACCGTCGTCGACGATCGAACCGGCCAGCGGGAGAACGTTGAAGGCGATCGGCTCGGCGAACGACCGGGGCGCGGGGAACTCCACGGCCGACCCGTCGAACGCCAGCCCGGCGGCGTGCTCGGCGACCTTGCGGACCTGCTCGTCCAGCTCGGCGACGCCGGCCAGCCCGGCGCCGGAAACCGCCTGGTACGTGGACACGACGAGGCCGACGAGCCCCGCCTCGGCGTGCAGCGGGCGCAGCACCGGCATCGCGGCCATCGTGGTGCAGTTCGGGTTGGCGATGATGCCCTTCGGGCGGTCCAGGGCGGCGTGCGGGTTGACCTCGGCGACCACGAGCGGCACCTGTGGGTCCATCCGGAACGCCGACGAGTTGTCGATCACCACGGCGCCGGCCTCGGCGACCCGGGGGGCCAACTCCCGCGCGGTGCCCTTACCGGCGGAGAAGAGCACGATGTCCAGCCCGGAGTAGTTCGCTGTCGCGGCGTCCTCCACGGTCACCTCACCGTCGCGCCATGGCAGCGTACGCCCGGCGGACCGCGCCGACGCGAACAACCGCACCTGCTCCGCCGGGAACTCCCGCTCCGCCAGCACCTGCCGCATCACGCCACCGACCTGGCCGGTGGACCCCACAATGCCGATCCTCATGCCCCGGAGGCTACCCAGCCCGCCCCCGAACCCGGGAGTCCTTTCCCACCCCCCGGGTCCCGCATCACACCCCCGCCTTCCCCTCCCACCCCGCCCCTCCCACGCCTTCCGCCCCGCCTTCAGCCGTTGATCATGAAGTTATCGCCACGACACGCCGTGCGGGTGACAACAACTTCATGATCAACGCGGGAGGGCGCGCGGGAGGGGAGGAGGGCGCGCGGGAGGGCGCGGGAGGGCGGCGGGGCGGCGGGGGTCAGGTGATCAGGTCGCCCAGGTTTGCCGCGGTCAGGTCGTCGCGGATGACTGCGGCGTCGCCCTCGATGACCAGCGTCAGCGCGTCCGGGTGCAGGTGGGTGGCCGCCGCCGCGGAGACCTGGTCGACGTCCGCCGCCAGCAGCGACTCCCGCAGCCGGGCGTGGTAGTCGTCGGGCAGGTCGTGCACCACGAGCGTGGTCAGCGCGGAGGCGATCGCCCGGGGGCTCTGCAACTCGACCGAGAGCTGCCCGGCCCGCCAGGACCGGGCCACCTCCAGCTCGTCCTCGGTGACCCCGGTGGCCTGGGTACGGGTGATCTCACCCACCGCCTCCACCAGAGCCGGTGTGGTGACCGCCGTCTGCACGCCGGAGCTGACGGCGAAGCGCCCGAACCGCCGGGACGACGCGAAGTCACCCCGGATGCCGTACGTGTAGCCGTGCACCTCGCGGAGCAGGTGGTTGAGCCGGGAGGTGAACGCCCCGCCGAGCACCGTGCCGGCGAGCGTCATCGGCACGTGGTCGGGGTGCGCCCGGTACGGCGACGGGTGGCCCAGCCGCAGCGTCGACTGCACCGAACCGGGGCGGTCCACCAGGATGATCCGCCGGCCGGTGTGCAGGGGCACGTCGATCGGGCCACCCCGCTCGGCCGGACCGCCGCCCGTGCCCGCGAACGCCGACGCGGCCAACGCGTCCAGGTCGATCCGGTCCAGGTCCCCGGCGACGACCAGGGTGCCGGGGCGCAGGAACCACTCGGAGTGGAAGACCGTGACGTCCTCCACGTCCAGGCCGGCGACCGACTCCGGGTCGCCGTGCATGGGACGCCCCCAACGGTTCTCCGCGCCGAACAGGTCAGCGCGCAGGGCGGCGTCGGCGCGCGGACCCGGGTTGGCCCAGTCCATCCGCAGCGCGGTCGCCTCGTCGTCGCGGACCCGGCGCACGTCGGCGGGATCCAGTCGGGGCGTCCGGACCGCCTCGGCGAGCAGCTCCACGGCCGCGCCGAGCCGGTCCACCGGGATCACCACACTGGCCTGGAACGAGTCCCAGTCCAGCCCGGTCGTCAACGCGGTGCCGAGCCCTTCGACGGCGAGCGCGTACGCGGCGGCGTCCCGCTGCGCGGTCCCCTCCTCCAGTGCCTTGGCCAGCACACCGGACAGGCCCTCCTTGCCGACCGGCTCCTGGCCCGCGCCCACGTCGAGCAGCAGCAGGGCCACGGCGAGGTTCTGCCCCGGCAGGTGCGCGGCGACGACCTGACCACCGGCCACGGAACGGCGGACCACCTGCGGGAACCGGTACGGGCGCGCGGCACCCGGGCCGGGACGGTCGGCGATCAGCGTCATGAGGTCTCCTCGGGCAGGTAGGTCAGGGTCACCCGGTCGGTGGCGAGCACCTCGGCGGCGGCGTCGGCGATCTGTTCGGCGGTCACCGCGAGCAGGCCCGGCAACTGGTCGGCGATGCGGGCCGGGTCACCGAACTGGGTGGCGCACCGGCCGAGCAGGTCGGCACGACCGTCCACGGTGGACATCTGACGCCACCACCCGGTGCTGAGCAGCGCCTTGGCCCGGTCGAGTTCGGCGGCGGTGACCGGCACGGTGGCCAGTTCGTCGACGACCTCGGCCAGCCCTTCAGCCAGCCGCTCGGCGCTCACCCCGGGGCGGGCGGTGGCGGTGGCGATCAGCGGCGCCGGGGCGTGCGCGAGGTCCACCCCGTACGCACCGACCGAGTCCGGCTGGGCGATCCGTTCACCGTCGGCGAGCCGCTGGTAGAGCCGGCTGCCCCGACCACTACCGAGGACGGTGGCGAGCACGGTGATCACGTTGTACTCCGGGCTGCCGTACGCGTAGGTGCGGTGGGCGATGTACACCCGAGGTGCCGGCACGTCGGCGCTGACCGACTCGACGGCGGTCTGCCCGGTGGCCGGGACACTGCGGCCGTCCGGGGCGGGCGGGATGTCGTCGCGCGGGGGCAGCGCGCCGAAGTACTTGTCGGCCAGAGCGAACACGTCGGAGGCGGTGGCGTCACCGACCACGGTGAGCACCGCGTTGTTGGGCGCGTAGTAGGTCTGGTGGAACGCCTGGAAGGTCGCGAGGTCGGCGGCGTTCAGGTCGGCCATCGAGCCGATCGTCGCGTGATGGTAAGGGTGCCCCGGCGGGTAGAGCAGCGGCAGCAACCGCAGCCAGGCATCCCCGTACGGAACGTTCTCGTAGCGCTGCCGGCGCTCGTTCTTGACCACTTCGCGCTGGTTGTCCAGCGTCTCCTGGGTGAGCGCCGGGACCAGGCCGCCCATCCGGTCGGCCTCCAGCCAGAGCGCCAACTCCAGGTGCTCGGCCGGGACCGTCTCGAAGTAGTTGGTCCGGTCCGGGTTGGTGGTGGCGTTGAGCGAGCCGCCGGAGCCCTGGATCAACTTCATGTGTTCGGTCTTCGCCACGTTGGCCGAGCCCTCGAACATCAGGTGTTCGAAGAGGTGCGCGAAGCCGGTCTGCCCGGCCGGCTCGTGGCGGGAGCCGACGTCGTACCAGAGGTTGACCGCCACGGCCGGCGCGGTGCGGTCCTCACTCACCACCACGCGCAGGCCGTTGTCCAGTCGGGACGTCTCGATGGGCCAGGGGTAACCGCTGTCGGGCATGCCCCGACGCTATCCGATCTCGGGGGCGGAAAGGTGACGTGCGGTCCGTCGGCGAGCCGACCGCCGGCATCAGGACCGCCGCTCGGGGTACCGGAGGGCGATGACCGTCACCCCGCCGTCCCGACTCGCCACCACCGTCGAACGCGCCAGCGCCGCGCTGGGCCGGCGCCGCGGCCGGTTGCTGCATCCGGCCGGTCGCTCCTTCACCGGCGAGATGATGATCTGGGGTACGCCCGGACCACCGACCGGGGCCCGCCTGCTGGACGATCCCTTCCGCTACCAGGCCACCGTCCGGCTGTCCAAGGGCACGCCGACGCCCGGCAGTTGGCCGGACGTGCTGGGCCTCGCGATGCGCCTGCACCGCGACGGCGACCACCCCTTCGACCTGCTGGTCAGTTCCAGCGGCGCGGCCCCGGTGCTGCGTAACCTGCCGCTGCCCCGGCGTGACTTCACCGGGACGTACACCTCGATCATGGGTTATCGCGTGGGCCGTCGGCGGATCTGGCTGGCCGCGCTGGCCGACCCCGACTCGGTCGGCCTCGGACGCAGCCTGGGCACGGTGGCCGCCGCGACCCGGGCGGACACGCCGCGCCTGGTGCTCGCTGTCGCGTCCGCCGTGGGGCCGTGGCGGCCGGTGGGGCAGATCAGCATCGGCGCGGAACTCGACGCCGAGGAGGACGCCGCCCTCGCGTTCGACCCGGTGCGCAACCTGCCACCCGACCTTCGGGTGGCCGGCCCGTTGGCCTGGCTGCGCGAGCACACCTACCGGGGGTCACGCCGGGCCCGCGGGGCGAACGCTCAGTCCGGGGGTTCGACCGCGACCACCGTCTGATCCGAGGTACGACGTTCCAGCACCGTGTCCGGTGCCGCGTTCTGGTCCTCCTCACGGATGTCCGACTCGGCGAGGATGGCCTCCGCCTGCGCCTCCGGGTCGTCGCTGCCCACGGCCTCCTCCTCGGGCAGGAGGTGGTGGGCGCGGGACTCCACGCGGTCGTGATCGCTCTGCTCGTCAGTCATGGCACCCCTGTTACCCCGCCGTCGACCGTGACACGCGATGTTCACTCCGCATCTTGGGACGAGGAAGCGGGCTTCCGCATCCGGTCGGGTACGCTGGGCGACGTGACGCGTTCGTATCGATGGTTTAGGCAGCCGGCTCGCACGCCGGTGACTTCACCATGATCTGACGTCACCACGGACCGAGCCGGCTGGGCAGGAGCTTTCGTTCCTGCCCTTTTGCGTACGAGCAGCCGGCTTCCCCGGGCACCGGCCCCGGGCGCGGTCGGCGGAAGGATTCCCACCGTGACGACCCCGGAGACCGATCGGGTCAGCGATCAACGGATCGACCGCGTCGTGCCGTTGACCACGCCCGCCCTGCTGCACCACGAGTTACCCCTGGACGCACCGCTCGCCTCGGCCGTGTTGGACGGCCGTCGGGCGGTGGGCCGGGTGCTGGACCGTGCGGACGACCGCCTGCTCGTGGTGGTCGGCCCCTGCTCGGTGCACGATCCGGCCGCCGCCCTGGAATACGCCGAGCGGCTACGCGGCACCGCCGACCGGCTCTCCGACGACCTGCTGATCGTGATGCGGGTCTACTTCGAGAAGCCCCGTTCCACGGTCGGCTGGAAGGGCCTCATCAACGACCCCGGTCTGGACGGCAGCGGGGACGTCAACACCGGCCTGCGGCTGGCCCGGTCGCTGCTGCTCGACGTGCTGCGCCTCGGCCTGCCGGTGGGTTGCGAGTTCCTCGACCCGATCACGCCGCAGTACATCGCGGACACGGTGGCCTGGGGCGCGATCGGCGCCCGCACCGTGGAGAGCCAGGTGCACAGGCAGCTCGCCTCCGGCCTGTCCATGCCGATCGGCATGAAGAACCGCCCCGACGGCAGCATCGGCACGGCCGTGGACGCGATCCGCGCCGCCGGGGTGCCGCACGTCTTCCCCGGTATCGACTTCTCCGGCACTCCGGCGATCATGCACACCCGAGGGAACACGGACGGGCACCTGGTGCTGCGCGGCGGGGGCGGCCGACCCAACTACGACGCGGAGTCCGTCGCCGGCGCGATCGACCTGCTCCGCGCGGCCGGGCTGCCGGAGCGCCTGGTGATCGACGCGAGTCACGCCAACAGCGGCAAGGATCACCGCAACCAGCCGAAGGTCGCCGCCGACGTGTCCGCCCAGATGGCCGCCGGGCAGCGCGGGATCACCGGCGTGATGCTGGAGTCGTTCCTGCTGCCCGGCCGACAGGAGCTCGACCCGACCCGGGAGTTGGAGTACGGCCGTTCGGTCACCGACGCCTGCCTCGGCTGGGACGACACCGCCGAGGTGCTCGAACACCTGGCCTCGGCCGTGCAGGCACGACGGGCCACCCTGCCGACGACGGTCTGACGCTGTGACGGCCGACACCGCAGGGTCCGGAACACGAGCGGGGGTCGGCTGGTTGACTGGGGTGTCGGTGTGTCCAGTGTCCCCGGGCCTCACCTAAATAGCCTTCGCGGAATACCGTCCGGCTGGAGCCGCGCAGTGCCACTCGCCGAGAGGCGACCTGCACACCGACACCAGCGCCGCCCCCGGCCCACAAGGCCGGGGGCGGCGCTGTCTGTACCGCGAGCCCGGCCGGAGGCGGCCGCCGTACCCCAGACGTCCCCGCACGACCCGGACGACGGCGGCCACGGGCGCGGCGACGGCGCAGGCGCCCCCGTTGACGCGACGTTTGACCGATTCCGGCCCGGGTAGCTGATCGAGGTGACCGACGACGCATCAGTGGCCGGCGAGCCGGACACCCGGGCCCTCGACGACCTGCTCGACGACGTCTTCCGAGCACAGGAGCGGGTCGACCAGGGCGAAATTTACCGCCACGCGGTGGCCGCCGGGCTTCCGGCGGACCTGCTCGCCCGAGTCGACGCGCTGCCCGAGGGCGAGTACTCGGTGGACGAGGCCAGCGACCTACTGGGCGGCTCCGTAGGGTGAGCGACGGCACCCGGTCCGTTGCGTGAGCGACTTCGCCAGCTCCGTAGAAGGGACACCGACATGACCGACAACGAGGACCACGACGAGAAGGTGCCGGCGCTGGGTCAGCCGCCGAAGGGCAGGGACACCACCCCCGAGCCGGACTTCGCCAACGAGCACGACAGGACGGCGGTGGACCGGGACATCATCACCGGCGCGGACGAGGACGAGCGGGAGCCGGAGTCGCCGCACGGCTGGTCCGGCATGCAGCGCTGAGACGTACGACAGACGGAAGGGGCCGGCGGTGCCGGCCCCTTCCGTCACTGTTCGTCAGTCGTCGTCATGCCCGCCTTCGGCGGCCTGCTGCGCCGTCGCGTACGCCATCTGGAGGAAGTCGGAGGCGGCGACCGCGGTCAGCGCGGTGGCCACCAGCCGGGTCAGCCGGGGCGCGAGCACCAGGCCACCGGTCAGCCCGGTGGCCACCCAGACAGCCAGGCAGAACGGGCAGCTCAGCAGCTCGCCGATGGCGTGCCGGGTGGGGCTGCCCGAGTCGCGGACCTGTTCCATCACCTCACCGCTGCCGATCGGACGGTCGTACCGGGTGAACGGCGCCCGCAGAGGGCTCGTCACCGCGTCCTTGGACAGCAGCCGGCTCAGTTTGTGGGTGGCGATGGAGAGCAGCACCACGTCGGACGGGGCGGGACGATCCGGCACCGGCCGACCGGTCACCTTGACCAGACCGGCGAGCGCCCCGGTCACCCCGGCGTAGACGCCCATCGCCGCCAGGTAGCCGCCGAGCGGCCGGTGTTCGTGCGGCGCGTACGCCCGCCGCAGCCGCGTCGCCTTCTCTCGCAGGCCAGTGTCGCTCACCCGTTCTCCTCCCCTGTCAACGTGGTGCGGGACCGGCGTCCCGCGTGGCCCGCTCAGCCGGCCTGGAGGTTGTCGGCGACCTCGCGGGCCAGATTGGTGAGTGCCTCGTCGGCCAACTGGTCCGGGCCGGGCTCCCCCGACCCGTCGGCCAGGTCGAGCTGGATCCGGGCGCCACCGGCGTCGGCCGGTTCCACCCGGAGCTCGGCGGACCAGTCGTCGCCGCCGCCCCAGCGGGCGCGCAGTTTCTCGCCGTCGATCTCGGCGGCGGGGCTTCCGTCGCCGCGCAGCGCCTCCGGCAGCCACGCCGAGGCGCGATCCGGGTCGGTGGCTGTGTTGAAGACCACCTCGGGCGGTGCGGACACGCCGCGTACGGCGCGGGCCGGCATCAGGCGTCCCGCAGGCGGCCGGGGTCGACCTCCCGGCCCGGGTGGCGGGCCAGGTATTCGGTCTCGAGTTCCGCGGTCCGCCGCAGGTGGTTGGCGAGCGCCGAGTCCGCCGCGTGACGCAGGGTGTCGAGGCGGGTGCGGTGCAGGCTGTGCATCTCGCGGATCAGATCCTCGTCGGTCAACTCCGTCGGGTCGACGCCGGGCAGATCGCCGTCGAGACTCGTGGCACCGGCCGAGTCGGCGAGGTCGTCGCCGCCCCACTCGGGCACCCGTTGCTCCGGGCTCATCTCGGTGTTGCCGCTGGACGCGTAGCCGTCCTGGCTTACCGATCCGGTCATGATCGCCCCCCTTGATCTCGTTTGGGCTGGCGTCTAGACGATTGCCCAAGCGTGGTGCGGCCAAACCACGGCGGCGACGCGGCAACTACGACACGGTGTCGGAGACCGATGCCGCCCCCGGTACCCTCGATGCCATGAGGCGGCTCTGGACCCCGGCGTGGATCGCGCGCCACATGGCCATGGTCGTGCTGACCGTGGGCTTCCTCGGGCTGGGCTGGTGGCAGGTCAGCCGGGCCGCCGCGGGCAACAGCCTGAGCTGGGGGTACGCGGTCGAGTGGCCGATCTTCGCCGGTTTCGTGGTCTACGTCTGGTGGCGCGAGGTGAAGCTTGCCCGCCGTCGGGCGGTGGACGCCGACGCGCCGCCGGTGAACGCGGACACGGACTCCGAGATCGCACCGGAGGTCGCCGGTTCCCGACCGACGGTGCGCCGGCCGGTGCGGGTCGCCCGGATGCCCGTCGGCGGCGACGCCGTCGAGGACACCGATCTGGCCGCGTACAACCACTACCTGTCATGGTTGAACGCCAATCCGGGCGCCCGGCCCGGTGACTATCCCGGCTGAGCCGGGTTCGGAAGGACGGACGAAGGTGGGCGCTGCCCTTACCCGGTACCGCGTGATCGCCTGGATCGTGGGCGTGGTGCTGATCCTGCTGGTCGTGATCGGCATGCCATTGAAGTACGTGTTCGACAACCCGGTGGTGGTGGAGACGGTGGGGCCGGCGCACGGCTTCCTCTACATGATCTACCTGGTCGCCGCGTTCGACCTGAGCCGTCGAGCCGACTGGCCGCTGAAGCGGATGCTGCTGGTGATGTTGGCGGGCACCGTGCCGTTCGTCTCGTTCTACGCCGAGCGCCGGGTCAGCGCCTGGGTGGCTGCGCCGCAGGAGCAGCGGACGCCGGAGCCGGTCGCCCGCTGAGCCGCCGGTGGGCCGACACCGGTTTCGCGCCGGCCCACCGCCGTCGGGTCAACGGTTCGGCCGCCACGGTTCGGCCGAGGCGAGCGGGTCGACCCACCCGCCGTACCGGTTGACCTCCCGGGCCCGCAGCAGCGCCCGCGTGACCTGGCCGAACTGCCGCTCGTCGTCAGCGCTGAACAACAGCACCTCGGTTCCCCGGTACCACCCCCACAGCTCGTAGGGCGGTGGACGCCAGCGATCCCCGACCATCGCCAGGGCCGCCGGAAGCAGGAACACCGCGCCGAGGATGAGGTACGCCCCGGCGGTCAGGCGGTGCAGACCACCGGTGAAGCCGAGCAGCAGCCCGACACCGCCGAGCATGCCGGCGGTGACGACGACGGCCCGGACGGCGATCCGGTCGTGCGGGCCTCGGGTGGTACGCAGGTGGGTCAGGTCGGCCACCTGGTAGCTGGTTCGGCCGGCGGTGAACCGGTCGACGGTCACGATGATGCCGGGCCGCGCGTACAGCAGGGTCGACCGGGTGCCCGGCGCCGTTCGCGGCGGCCGCGTTCCTGCGCCTTCACGTTCCACGGTTCCTCCCGCGGGGGACGGTTGGCCGGGGTGCATCCGGGCAGGCATCGCTACCTGTCGACGGGATTCCCGACTCCGTTCATTGTGTTGCGGCACCGCCAGCTGACCTGTGTATTTGTCGACTCTCGACCCGCTCCCCCAAGCGGCGACATCGCCGAGAAACAGCATCCATTTCAGGTTTTATCGGTTATGGCGAGCAGATATCCGGCGGCATACGCCCGGAACGACGAAAGTCGTGTATCCGTCAATACTTCGCCAAAGGGACGGTTCGCCCCCCTTTCCACGCGTCATCAGTCACGATGACGCCACCCGACGCAGGGATACGACCGGGCCACATCGCCAACATTCGCCCCTGCTTCAACTGCGAGCGACAGCCGTCCCGGGTTAGGTTGGGCGAGCCGGTCCGGCCCAGTGCCGTCCGCCCGGATGGCCCCGGCCGGTGTCGCCGAGGGCGTCAGCAGCCCCGGCGGCCGTGGGAGAGGGGCCTTTCGCTCTTGTCATCCCTGAGAAACCTGCTGCGCACCATCGCGCTGGCCGGCATGTCGGCCGCGCTGATCGCCCCGACGGCGGTGGCCCGCGCCGAGCCGTCCCCCGCCGACCTGACCCGCCGGATCGAGACGTCCTCGACCGAGCTGGAGCGGGTCGTCGAGTCGTACAACAAGTTGCGTGAGGAGATCAAGACCAACGAGGCCGCGGTGGCCCGATTACAGGCCCGCATCGGCCCGCTGGAACAGCAGGCCAAGCAGAGCCAGGCCGACGTGGCCGAGCTGGCCAGCACCGCGTACAAGAGCGGCGGCCTGCGGACCGCCGACGCCCTGCTGGGTTCCGAGGGCGCCACCGCGCTGCTGGACCGCCTCGGCACGCTCGACCATCTGACCCGTCAGCGGCAGGAGCGCATCTCCGGTTACACGGCCGACCAGCGACGGCTGCTGGACGAGAAGGCCCGGCTGGACGCCACGCTGACCAGGCAGGCCGCGCAGGCCCGTCAGCTCACCGCGGCCAAGAAGCAGATCGAGCAGGATCTGAGCAGGCTGTACGAGCTGCGCCGGCAGGCGTACGGGGCGGCCACCGAACGACCCGAGCCCAAGGCCGCGGCAGCCGAGGCCAAGAACGTGCCAGCGGTGGCCGGTGACGCCGGCGCAGCGGTGCGCTACGCGTTCGGCGCGTTGGGCAAGCCGTACGTGTGGGCGGGCGACGGGCCGAACGGCTACGACTGTTCCGGGCTCACCTCGGCGGCCTGGCGGGCGGCCGGGCGGTCGCTACCGCACAACACGCGGATGCAGTGGAGTGCGGTCGCCCACATCGGCCGGGGTGATCTACGCCCCGGTGACCTGGTGTTCTACAGCGGGCTCGGGCACGTCGCCCTGTACGTGGGCGACGGTCAGGTGATCGACGCCCCGAGCGCCGGCCGCAACGTGCTCAAGCGGGGCATGAACATGATGCCCATCCAGGGGTACGGCCGGGTCCGCTAGACGGTCGAAGACGGTGAACGGCCGGCGTCCCCCTATCGGACGCCGGCCGTTCGCCGTCATTACTACCAGGTCAGGCCGCCTGCAGCCCCTCCGCCCGGGCCAGCTCACGCAGCCGGCCGAGCGCCTGGATCTCCAGCTGTCGAATCCGCTCACGGGACAGCGAGAACCGGGAAGCGACCTCGGTGAGCGAGTGCTCCCGGCCGTCCTCCAGCCCGTAGCGGGCTCGCATGATGCCGGCGGACCGGTCGTCGAGGTGGTTGAGCAACCCCTCGATGCGCTGCCGCTCCAGACCGCTGAGGACGATGTCCTCCGGCGACGGCGCGTCACTGTCGGCGACCAGGTCACCGAGGTTGGTGTCGCCGTCGTCGCCCACCGGGGTGTCCAGCGAGACGGTGTCCTGCGACCAGCGGCGCAACTCGTTGACCCGCTCGACGGTGACGCCGAGCGCTGCCGCGATCTGCTCCGGCTCCGGGTCACTGCCCAACTCACGGGTCAGCTGCCGGGCCACGTTGCGCATCCGGTTGACGTCCTCCACCAGGTGCACCGGCAGACGGACGGTGCGTTCCTGCTGGGCGATCGCCCGGCTGATCGCCTGGCGGATCCACCACGTCGCGTAGGTGGAGAACTTGTAGCCACGCTCGTAGTCGAACTTCTCGACCGCCCGGACCAGGCCGGTGTTGCCCTCCTGGATCAGGTCCAGCATGGGCATGCCCGAACGCACGTAACGGCGGGCGATCGAGACGACCAGTCGGAGGTTGGCGCGGATGAAGAGGTCCTTCGCGCGCTCCCCCTCGACGACCAGCCACTCCAGGTCGGCCCGGTCGACACCGGCGGGGACGGCATCCTCACCGAGCAGGTGCTCGGCGTAGAGGCCGGCCTCGATCGCCTTGGAGAGATCGACCTCCTTGGCGGCGTCCAGCAGTGGCGTCCGGGAGATCTCGTGCAGGTAGACGCCGACCAGGTCGCGCTCCTCGGCAACCTCGTCGGTTCGCATGCCGATGTTCTTGTCCACGTTGCCCACGGTCCCCTCGCTCGCGCCGGTTGCCCGGTTCCTTGCCATTCCCCACGTCCGTCAACCCCTGGTAACTTCTGCTGTGCCCAGCGGTGCTGACACCTACACAACAGATGAGACGTGTCGGGGATTCCGTCTCGTGAGTCGAAAGTGTCACGAATGCCTGAGTAGTAGCTGAGAGCACGGTCCATGTTTGCTGTCAGCACCCCACCGGGCGGCTCTCCGCCAGGCACCACAGGACTGGTTACCGCACCATGGCAACACCGCCAGTCGCGGGGGCACAGCGACCCGGGTCACCACCACGCTGCGATCCTGGTCACTGGCAGATACGCAGCGGCGGACCGGTCGGTTCATCCATCGGGAGTGTTATTACCCCCCGGCCAGGTGAACAATCCGCCGGCGCTTTCGCTTCCCGCCCCCTGAGGGCGGCGTCAGCGGGCGAGCAGGGCGAGGGCGCCGCGTACCTGGTGGGCGGATCGGGCCAGCGCGGCCCGGGCGGCGTCGACCTCGGCCCCGGAGACCAGGGAGACGAGCGCCGTCTTCAGATCACCGTCGGCGTCGACGAGGGCCTGCTGGGACACCTGCTCGGAGCAGCCGGTCGCCTCGACCAGAATCGAGATCATTCGCCCACGGAGCTTCGCGTTGGTGGCGACCATATCGATCATGAGGTTCGAGTAGACCCGCCCCAGTCGCACCATGACGGCGGTGGAGAACGCGTTGAGCACCAACTTCTGCGCCGTGCCCGCCTTCATCCGGGTCGAACCGGTGACCACCTCGGGTCCGGTGTCCACCCCGATGAACACGTCGACCGACCGGGCGGCCTCGGCCTCCGGATTGGCGCACAGCAGCACCGTCGAAGCACCCTTGGCGCGGGCCGCGGCGAGCGCCCCGAGGACGTACGGGGTGCGCCCGCTGGCCGCCAGACCGACCGCCAGGTCACCGGCGCGTACACAACTGGCCGCCTCGACCGCACCGCCCCGCTCGTCGTCCTCGGCGTCCTCCACGGCCCGCCACATGGCGTCCGGGCCGCCGGCGAGGTGGGCGCAGAACCAGTGCCGGGGCGAGTTGAAGGTGGGAGCGAGTTCGGCCGCGTCGAGCACACCGAGGCGGCCGGAGGTGCCGGCGCCGAAGTAGTGCACCCGGTGACCGCCGCGCAGTGCCGCGACCGCCAGGTCGACGGCGGCGGCGATCTCGTCGAGCACCGCGGCGACCGCCGCCGGCACCCGCCGGTCCGCGTCGTTGATCACGGTGAGGACGTCCCGGGTCGACATCAGGTCGAGGTCGACGCTGAGCGGGTTGCGCCGCTCGGTGGGGGCACCCACCCGGATCGTCGGGCGGGCGGGTGGCGCTGACATGTCCTTGTCCGGCTCCACCGCGCCGGCCGTCATGCCCGCCTCCGGTTGGCACCCACCCGGTGCGACTGGACCGCCTCGGCGGTCGCCTCGAGTGCCTTCCGGGCCCGGGCGCGGTTGCGGGCCGCCACCCCGACGAAGAGGCAGTCGACCACGGTGAGCTGGGCCAGCCGGCTGGCTGTCGCGCCGGAGCGGTAGGTGGTCTCACGGGCCGCCGTGGTCAACACGAAGTCCGCCACCTCGGTGATCGGCGAACGGGGGAAGTTGGTCAGCCCCACCGTGACGGCACCCCGCGTACGGGCCTGCTCCAGCACCTCGATCACGTCGGAGGTGGTGCCGGTGTGCGAGATGCCGATGGCCACGTCTCCCCGGCCGAGCAGGGCCGCCGAGGTCAGCGCGGTGTGCACGTCCGGGAAGTAGAAGGCGATCCGGCCGATCCGGTGCAGTTTCTGCTGGAAGTCCGAGGCGACGAACCCACTGGCGCCGGCACCGTAGATGTCGATCCGACCGGCGCCGCTGATCGCCTCGACCACCTGCTCGCAGACGGCGGGATCGAGTTGCTCGGCGGTCTCCTCGACGGCACGGGCGTCGTTGAACGCGATGGTGGCGATGATCTGGGCGAGGTCGGCGCCGGGCGGGATGTCACCGCCGACCACCCGGGCGTCCGGCGGCTCGATCCGGCGGGCCGCCTCGGCGGCGAGGCGGATGCGCAGTTGGGGGTAACCGTCCATGCCCACCGAACGGCAGAACCGGATGACTGTCGCCTCGGATGTCTCCGCGGCGGTGGCGAGGTCGGTGATGGTCCGCCGGGCGGCGGCGGCCGGATCGGACACGACCAGCCGGGCGACCCGCTGCTCGGCGGGCGACAACGACGGCAACAGCCCGCTGATGTGGACGATCAGCCCACCGGGCTCCTGACTCGCAGAAATCTTCGGACTCTTCGCCACGGATGAAACTTACTTTCACCAGGCGTGAGCGTCAACTACGACTGTCCGGGTGGGGGAAAGTGTTCGACTGCCGGGATCACCGGTCCCGCACAGCCTGCCACTCCCACAGGATCGCCGCCTCCTCCGCCGGGTCGAGACCACCCTGCCGTACGGCGGCCGGGTGTGCAGCCATCCAGGACGCGGTCGCCCGAACGGTGTCGGACAACGGACGGACCGCCAACCCGGCGGCCAGAGCCGGTCGGGCGTCGCGGGCCATCAGGCCACCGGACTCCGGCAGTCGCACCCAGAGCGGCAGTGCCCGCTCCCCGGACCACTCGCGCACGTCGTGGGCGGCCAGGAACTCCTGATCCACCCAGGTCAGGGCGGGGTCGGCCACGTCCAGCCCGGCGGCCACCCCGGCCAGGAAATCGGCCCGGGTCATCGCCGACCCGACGCCGTCGTACGTGCCAGCGAGGCGAGTGCCGGCGGCGTGCAGCAACCAGCCCGCCAGGTCGGCGACGTCCACGAACTGCACCCGGTCGGTGGGACGCCCGGGCGCGAGGACCTCACCACCGGCCGCCAGCCGCCGCACCCAGTACGGGAAGCGGTCGCTCGGGTCCTCGACACCGACGATCAGCCCCGCCCGGCAGATGAACGACCGGTCCACGCCGACCCGCTCCCGAACCGCCTGCTCGATGCTCACCTTGCACTCGCCGTACCAGGTGTGGTCCGGGCCCTCCGGCCCGTCCACGTCCGGCGGGGCCGCCGCCAGCACCGGTGCGTCGACAGCGGCCTGACCGGGTGTGGTGTTGTCGGCGTACACCGAGATCGTCGAGACGAACGACCAGTGGCCGACCTTATCGGCGAGCGCGGCGAGCGCGTGCCGGGCATGGCTGACCTGTCGGGTCACGTCGACCACGGCGTCGAAGCCGTCGCCGGCGAGCGGCACCAGCGCGTCGGGGTCGTCCCGGTCGACCGGCACGAACCGGACCCCGTCCGGGACGGCGCCGGAGACACCACGAGCGGCGCATGTCACGTCGTGCCCCTGCGCGACGGCGAGCTGCGCCACCGCCCGACCGAGGAACCGCGTCCCACCGAGAATCAGAATCCGCATCCGCCGATCCTGCGCCCCCGACCGCCCAAGATCCCAACCAATCTGCCCACGGCAGACCGTGATCATGACGTTGTCACCACTCAGGTCGGCGTGTCATGGCGACAACGTCATGATCAACGGGGGCGGGAGGCGGGAGGCGGGGGGCGTGGGGCGGGGGGCGTGGGGCGGGGGCGGGGCAGGGGCGGGGGCGGGGAGGGGCGCGGGGGTGGGGTTTAGCGTGGGGGGCATGGTGGGGCGGAGTGTTCTGGTTACCGGCGGAAGCGGCGGGCTCGGTGGGGCGGTCGTCTCCGCGTTCGTCGAGGCGGGCTGGCGGGTGGTCGTACCCGAGCGGAAGGCCCGGCCCGGATCGGAGCCGGCGGCGGACGTGGTCCGACTCGTCGCGGACCTGAGCGATCCGGCGGACGTCGCGCGGGCGGTCGAGGTCGCCGCCGGCGAACCGGCGGCGCCACTGCGGGCCGTGGTCAACCTGGTCGGCGGGTACGCCAGCGGTGGCCTGGTGCACGAGACGCCGGTCGAGGACTTCGAGCGGATGCTCGCCGTCAACCTGCGGCCGACCTACCTGGTCACCCAGGCCGCGCTACCCCACCTGATGTCGGCCGGTGACGGCGCGGTGGTCTGCGTCTCGGCGCGGGCGGCGGTCGCCCCGTTCGCCGGCGCGGCCGGCTACGCGACGGCCAAGGCGGCGGTGCTGGCCTTCGCCAACACGGTGGCGGTGGAGTACCGGCACCGTGGGGTGCGCTGCAACACCGTGCTGCCCAGCGTCATCGACACCCCGGCCAACCGGGCCGCCCAGCCGGATGCCGACCACTCGCGCTGGGTGACCCCGGCGGAGATCGCCCCGGTGATCCGCTTCCTCGCCTCGGCGGACTCCGCTCCGACGAGCGGCGCCACCGTGCCGGTCTACGGGCGGGCCTGAGCCGCCAACGGGCCCGCGTCCCGGGGCTCGGTGGAGGACGACGGCAGCCAGGTCTCCAGGTGCGCCTGGATCTGCTCGCTCACCTCCTCGGCCGGGCGGCCCGCGTCCACCAACACGAAGGTGGGGTATTCGGGGAGCGTCCGGTAGGCGGTGTCGGCGGCGGTCAGCCAGCCCATCGTCTCGTGGTCGGTGCCGCGTTCCTCGATCCGCCGGTACGCCTCCGCCGGGTCCACGGAGAGCAGGAAGGTCACCTGCGGCGTCGGGAAGAGCCGGTAACCGGCCCGCGCCAGCCGCTCCCAGCGTTGCCCGCCGTTCGCGCGGATGCTCGCGTACTGACAGGCCGAGTAGCGGTCCATCACCGCTGTCCGGCCGGTGAGCAGGCAACTGATCAGAGCTACGGCGATGGCGAGCCAGCGCAGCACGGACTCCACCGCCAGGACCCCGTCCCGCCCGACGAGCCGCTGGGCGTCCGGGCGTCCGAGCCGGTGGGCGAGACGGGCGAGCCAACGCCTGCCGCTGGCGTTGCGGCGGTACTTCGCCGGGCGGCCGGCCGCGGTCAAAGCGTCGGCCAGCCGGTGCGCCTGGGTGGTCTTGCCGGAGCCGTCGATGCCGATCAGGGCGACGGTGCGCAACCGGGCCTTGCGTCGACGCATCCCCGTTGATCTGGCCACCTTCCACAGGTTATCCGACCCACGCACCTCCTCCGCGTGGTTTGTGGAGGTTCATCCCTGTTGACGCCCGACCGCGACGACAGCAGGTGTGGCCGACCGGAATGCCGGGTACCGGAGTTCGAAATCCAACCGCCGGTCCACCGATACGAAGACGGGAGAACCAGATGGCTGAGCGCGGGGACGAGAGTCTGGTGCACACCCTGAAGAAGGTCGCCGCCGTGCTCAAGCAGTCCGAGATCCCGTTCGCCCTGGGCGGCAGCTTCGCCGTCTACGCCCACGGGGGCCACTCCAGCGACCACGACGTCGACTTCCTGATCCGGGAGGCCGACGTGGAGCAGGCCCTGGAGGCGTTGGTCGCCGCCGGGTTCGTGGCCGAGCGTCCGCCGGAGGACTGGCTGGTGAAGGTCTTCGACGACGACCGGATGGTGGACCTGATCCACCGCCCGATCGAGACGCCGGTGACGGAGGAGACGTTCGCCGAGACGGTCGTCCGGCCGGTGGACGCGATCCACATGCCGGTGCTGTCCGCCACCCAGCTGATGGTGCACAAGCTGCTCAGCTTCTCCCAGCACTACTGCGACTTCGCCCGCGGCCTGCCGTTGGCCCGATCGCTGCGGGAACAGATCGACTGGGAACGGGTACGCAAGGAGACGCAGCACTCGCCGTACGCGGAGGCGTTCCTGGTGCTGCTGGACCGGCTGGAGGTGGTGCCGGCCACCGGCAGCCCGACCGGAGAGGGGACATCGTGACCCACCAACGCGACATCGACGCCGGGCCGCCCGACGAGTACGTCGAAGCGGAGATCCAACGGCTCCTCGCCGAGGACCCCTCCGTCGCCGAGCAGGGGATCACCGTCGTCCGGCGGGAACGCGCCATCGTGCTCTACGGCGAGGTGGAGAGCACGCACCGGCGGGAGGAGATCCTGCGCCGGGTGTCCGAGCGCTTCCCGGACGTGCCGGTCACCAGTGACATCGGAGTGATCCGCGCCCAGGCGCCCACGGAGATCGAGCAACTGCCCTGAGGGAGGTTCCATGGTGATCCGGATCGCCGCCGTGGGCGACGTACATCTGGACGAGGACGTGGTCGGTCGGTTCCGCCCCGCGCTGGAGGAGCTACCGGACTGCGCCGACGTGTTGCTGCTGGCCGGTGACCTGACCCGGCACGGCACCGAGGCCGAGGCGCGCTGCGTGGCGGAGGAGTTCGGTGGCCTGGCCGTGCCGGTCGTGACCGTGCTCGGCAACCACGACCACCAGTGTGACCAGGTGCCACAGGTGGTCAAGGTGCTGGAGGACGCGGGCATCACCGTCCTGGAGGGCAACGGCGTCGTGCTGGACTGCGCGGGCGGCCGGCTCGGCATCGCCGGTGTGAAGGGCTTCGGTGGCGGGTTCGCCGGGCGGTGCGCGAGCGACTTCGGCGAGCCGGAGATGAAGGCGTTCGTCCGGACCACCAACGAGAGCGCCGAGAGCCTCGGTGCGGCGCTCCGTTCGCTGGAGTGCGACATGCTCGTCGCCCTCACGCACTACTCACCGGTACCGGACACGTTGGCCGGCGAACCGCTGGAGATCTACCCGTTCCTGGGGTCGTACCAGTTGGGGCAGGCGATCGACTCGGCCCCCACGGCCCTGGCGCTGCACGGGCACGCGCACGCCGGGACCGAGCGCGGCACGACCCCCGGTGGGGTACGCGTGCGCAACGTCGCGCACCCGGTGATCAAGCAGGCGTACAGCGTCTTCCACGTCGGCGATCAACTCGACACGGACCAGGTTTCCCCGATCGGCCAGTCGGGTAGTCAGAGGTCATGGAGCTGATTCTCTGGATTCTCGCAGTCATCCTCGTGGTCGCCGGCATCCTCGCGCTGTTCCGCCGGCAGATCCTGTGGGGCATCGTCCTCATCGTTGTCGGGCTGTTGGTCGGCCCGGGTGGTGTCAGCATCTTCAATTGACGCGCACACGTCGTAACACGCGCGCACGTCATAACACCGGGACCCGCCGGGGTCGCCGCGACCGGAGCTCCGTCCTCCCGACAGGAGCACCGATTGCGGCGATCCCGGCGCCTTCTTTTCCGGGCGGTTTGAGCCGGCCCCACACGGAAACATCTTGATTATGGAGACATCTCAGGACGCTCCGACGACCTCCGGGCGGCGACAGTGGTGGGCCCTCGTCGGCTTCGCGGCGGCCGTCTTCGTCGCCGCTGCCATCGGCGGGCTGGGCGTGCAGGGCACCACCGACGAGTACGCGAGCCTGCGGCAGCCCGAGTGGGCGCCGCCCTCGTGGCTGTTCGGCCCGGTCTGGTCGCTGCTGTACGCCCTGATCGCGGTGGCCGGTTGGCTGGTGTGGCGGCGGGTCGGCTTCTCCCCGGCGCTCTGGGCGTGGACCGCCCAACTGGTGCTCAACGCCGCCTGGACCCCGCTGTTCTTCGGTGCGGGGCGGTACGGGCTGGCGTTCGCCGAGATCGTGGTGATGTGGTCGGCGATCGGCCTCACCGTGGCGCTGTTCGCCCGGGTGTCCCGGGTCGCGGCCGCGCTGCTCCTGCCGTACTGGGCCTGGGTCACCTTCGCCGCCGCGCTGAACCTGTCGATCTGGCGACTCAACTCCTGATCCGGGGGTCTCCGACGGGCGGTCCGCCCGCCGGAGACCGTCGTCCGGTCGCGGTCAGCAGCGGGGTACGCCCGGGATGTAGCCGTCGTGCCCGGTGTACACGTAGGCGTCGGCGATGTACCTGCCGGAGCCGATCCGGTCCCAGATCGAGCTGGTGCCGTACGTGCCGGTGACCGTGGTGCCACTGGTCTGGCAGGCGATCGTCACCCGGGTGCCGTCGGCGACGGTGCCCACCGAGGCGTACCCGGTGCCGGGGCCGGAGCGGACGGTCAGCGGGGTGCCGCTGGTGTCGACGGTGCCGTTGCCGCTGCCCGAGGAGCACCCGTTGTCGCTGGTGTAGGTCTTGGTGCCCCAGTAGAGGGCGAGGGTGCCGTTGAAGCGCGCCTGGATGTCGCCGCCGTTGAGGCGCTGCTCGTAGTGCAGGTGCGGGCCGGTCGAGCCACCGGTGCTCCCGACCCAGCCGAGCACCTTGCCGTACCCGACGGTCTGGCCGACCGAGACGTTGAAGCCGTTCAGGTGGGCGTAGTACGTGCTGTAACCGCCCCCGTGGTTGATTCGGACATATTTGCCGTAGCTGGTGCCGCCCAGGTCGGTCACCCGGTCGACGGTGCCGGGGGCGCTGGCCACGACCGGGTCGCCGAGGTCGTCGGTGCGGTTGAAGTCGATGGCGTTCGCCGGGCTGTGGCCCGTCCGGGTCTGCCCGGACCAGGACTGACCGCACGGGAAGGGCACCTTGAAGGTCGGTGCGGCCAGCGCCGGGCTCGCCGGCGTCAACACGCCCCCGACGAGCAGACCCGTCACCAGCAGGCCGATCCACCGCTTTCGCATACAGCTCCTCCTATGTCGAAAACCTTCGATGAGGTGGCTACAGCCTGACAGATATCGTCAATCTTCGAAAGAGGTCGGGATTCCGGCCGCAACTGCGCCCACCAGGCAGCCCGCAGGTTTCCGGATTGTTACTCGCTCGTGTCTGACTGGGGGTGGACCGCGCCGGATGCAAGCGCTTACATGTGTGGCACGGCCAATCGGACCGGCGAGGGTCACCTGCAAAGACCGCGCCGGCTAGGAAGGAGGACGGCATGGCGGTCTTCACCAGACCACGCCAGGCCTTCGTGATCGCCGGCGTACTCGGGCTGGCGTTCAGCGCCACCGCCTGCGGCACCGGCGACGACAAGAAGAGCAGCAACGCGGGCTCCGCGGAGTGCGCGGCATACGAGAAGTACGAGGGTCACGACGGCAAGAAGGTCTCGATCTACGCGTCCATCCGTGACGCCGAGGCCGACCTGCTGGAGCGTTCCTGGTCGCAGTTCACCGACTGCACCGGCATCGAGATCGCGTACGAGGGCAGCGGCGAGTTCGAAGCGCAGCTCCCCGTCCGGGTCGACGGTGGCAACGCCCCCGACATCGCTTTCGTGCCGCAGCCCGGCCTCGTGAAGCGGTTCGCGGACGCCGGCAAGCTGAAGTCCCTGAGCGCCGACACCAAGGCCCTCGCCGAGCAGAACATGCCGGCCGACTGGCTGAAGTACGGCACCGTGAACGGGACGCTCTACGGCGTGCCCCTCGGTGCCAACGTGAAGTCCTTCGTCTGGTACTCGCCGAAGACGTTCAAGGAGAAGGGCTGGGAGGTCCCGACCACCTGGGATCAGCTCATCGCCCTGAGCGACACGATCGCCGCGAGCGGCATGAAGCCGTGGTGCGTGGGCGTCGAGTCCGGTGACGCCACCGGCTGGCCGGCCACCGACTGGATCGAGGACGTCATCCTGCGGACGCAGGGCCCCGAGGTCTACGACCAGTGGACCACGCACGGCATCCCGTTCAACGACCCGAAGATCGTCGACGCGGTCGACCGCGCCGGCAGCATCCTCAAGAACGAGAAGTACGTCAACGGCGGCTTCGGCGGCGTCAAGAGCATCACCACCACCTCCTTCCAGGAGGCGGGCGTGCCGGTGACCAACGGCAAGTGCGCGATGCACCGGCAGGCGTCGTTCTACGCCAACCAGTTCCCCGAGGGCACCAAGGTGGCCGCGGACGGCGACGCGTTCGCCTTCTACTTCCCGGCCATCGACCCGGCCAAGGGCAAGCCGGTGCTGGGCGCCGGCGAGTTCGTCGTCGCGTACGCCGACCGTCCCGAGGTCCAGGCGGTGCAGACCTACCTCGCCTCCGCGGAGTACGTGAACAGCCGGGCGAAGCTCGGCAACTGGGTCACGGCGAACAACAAGCTGGACATCGCCAACGTGGCCAGCCCGATCGACAAGCTCTCCGTCCAGATCCTGCAGGACAAGACCGGCACCTTCCGCTTCGACGGATCGGACCTCATGCCGGCCGCCGTCGGCGCGGGAACGTTCTGGAAGGGCATGGTCGACTGGCTGAACGGCAAGCAGACCGGCCCGGTGCTCCAGGGCATCGAGAGCAGCTGGCCTAAGTGATCCCGGCGGTGGCCCGGCCCGCGTTCGCGGGCCGGGCCACCGGCCGAGGTTGACCCGAGAGGGAGGGTTGATGGGGTTCGACTTCGCCGATGAGCAGCCGAAGCTCCTCATGCTGATGTACGGGCTGGTCGCCTTCGTGGTGGTGGTGGGCGGTCTGCTCCTGCTGCTCGACGTGGTGCCGGCCTGGTTCGCCCGGAGACGGGAGGCGCAACTCGTCGCCGCCTCGGCGAGTGGGGCTCCGCTCCCCCGCCGGACCAAGCCGCGGGAGGGCCTCTTCGCCCTGTTCTTCCTGCTGCCGACGCTGTTGTTGCTCCTCATCGGCCTGGTCGTGCCGGCCATCCGCACGATGCTGCTCTCTCTGATGGACGGGAGCAGCACCAACTGGGTGGGGCTGCGCAACTACGGCTGGATGTTCTCCGACGACTCGATCGTCCGAGTCTTGATCAACACCCTGGTCTGGGTGCTCCTGGTCCCGCTGGTCGCGACCGGGTTCGGCCTGCTCTACGCCGTGATGGTGGACAAGGCCCGGTTCGAGGCGGTGGCCAAGTCACTGATCTTCCTGCCGATGGCCATCTCCTTCGTCGGCGCCAGCATCATCTGGAAGTTCGTCTACGCCTACCGGGGCGAGGGCGACCAGATCGGTCTGCTCAACCAGATCGTGGTCAGTCTCGGTGGTGAGCCGAAGCAGTGGCTGCTGGAATCACCGCTGAACACGCTGCTGCTGATCGTCATCATGGTCTGGATCCAGGCCGGCTTCGCCATGGTGGTGCTCTCCGCCGCGATCAAGGCGATCCCCGGCGACATCGTGGAGGCCGCCCGCCTCGACGGGGTCAGCCCGTGGCAGATGTTCTGGCAGATCACCATGCCGAGCATCCGGCCGGCGCTGATCGTCGTGGTGGTGACCCTCACGATCGCCACGCTCAAGGTCTTCGACATCGTCCGGACCTCGACCAACGGCAACTACGACACCAGCGTGATCGCCAGCGAGATGTACAACCAGGCGTTCCGGTACGGCCAGAACGGGCAGGGTTCCGCACTCGCGGTCTTCCTGTTCATCCTGGTCATCCCGGTCGTGATCTACCAGATCCGCAACCTCCGTCAGCAGCGGGAGGGCTGAGATGACCACCGCAACGCCCACCGTCGCCGCCGGCACAGAGAAGACCGCCGGGACACCGTCCACCACGGCCGGCCGGGTCCGCAAACGGCTCAACAGCCGCACCGCGACGCTCGTCTCGATCGTCATCGCGGTGGTCTGGACCGTCCCGACCTTCGGTCTGTTCATCTCGTCCATCCGACCCGAGGACGAGATCAAGACCACCGGCTGGTGGACCGCGTTCACCAACCCGCAGTTCACGTTGGAGAACTACGAGCAGGTCCTGTTCGGACGGTCGTCGTCCTCGGGGCAGCTCGCCAGCTACTTCATCAACTCGCTGGCCATCACCATCCCGTCGGTGCTCTTCCCGCTCGCCTTCGCGGCCCTGGCCGCGTACGCGCTGGCGTGGATCAACTTCCGCGGCCGGGACTGGCTCTACATCGCGATCTTCGCGTTGCAGATCGTCCCGTTGCAGATGGCCCTGGTGCCGCTGCTGAAGTTCTTCTCCACCGGCGTCACCCTCGGCGGCATCACCGTGATGCCGGCCTGGGACCTGGTCGACGAACAGAAGTTCGCCCAGGTGTGGTTCGCGCACACCTGCTTCGCGCTCCCGTTCGCCGTCTTCCTGCTGCACAACTTCGTCTCGCAACTGCCCGGAGACCTGATGGAGGCGGCCCGCGTCGACGGCGCCACCCACCCGAAGATCTTCCGGACCATCGTGCTGCCGCTGATCACCCCGGCGCTGGCGGCGTTCGGCATCTTCCAGTTCCTCTGGGTCTGGAACGACCTGCTGGTGGCGCTGATCTTCGCCGGTGGCGGCAACGAGACCGCCCCGCTCACCGTCCGCCTCGCCGAGATGGCCGGCACCCGGGGCAACGAGTGGCAGCGGCTCACCGCCGGGGCGTTCGTCTCGATCGTCGTACCCCTCGTCGTCTTCCTGTCCCTACAGCGCTTCTTCGTGCGAGGTCTGCTCGCCGGCAGCGTCAAGGGCTGACCCGTTCGCCCGCCGCCGCCTGGCCCCTCGGGCGGCGGCGGGCGAACGGGCACGAGCGGGGGAAACCGTGACGAGGATTGATGATGTGGCCCGGTTGGCCGGCGTGTCCACGGCCACCGTCTCGCGGGCCCTGCGGGGGTTGCCGACGGTCTCGGCCGCCACCCGACGGCGGGTGCTCGCCGCCGCCGAGCAGCTCGACTACGAGGTCTCGCCGAGCGCGTCCCGGCTCGCGGGTGGCCGGACCGGCACCGTGGCGGTGGTGGTCCCCCGGATCACCCGCTGGTTCTTCAGCACCATCGTGGAGGCCGTCGAGGAATACCTCCACCAGTCCGGCTACGACCTGCTGCTCTACAACCTGGGTGGTCGGGAGCAGGTCCGCCAGCGAGTCCTGCGCACCGCCAACCTGCACAAACGGGTGGACGCCATCATGCTGGTCGCCACCCCGTTGCGGCCGGCCGACCTGACCGCGCTGGCCGCGCTGGAACTGCCCGGGGTGACGATCAGCTCGGGCAGCAGGGTGCCCAACTGGCCCTGCGTACGCATCGACGACGTGGCCGCGGCCCGGGCCGCCACCCGACACCTGATCGACCTCGGCCACCACCGGATCGCGCACATCTCCGGCGACCCGGACGACGAGTTGGCGTTCACCACCCACCTCGACCGCCGCCGGGGCTACCAGGCGGAGTTGCGGGCCGCGGGTCTGCGGCCCGATCCGCGCCTCGACGTCGAGTCCACCTTCACCATCGACGGCGGCACCCGGGCCACCGTCGAGTTGCTGGCCCGCGGCGACCCACCCACCGCGATCGTCGCCGCCTGCGACGAGATGGCGATGGGCGCGATGACCGCGCTGCGCGACGCCGGGCTGCGGGTGCCACACGACGTCAGTGTCATCGGCATCGACGACCATGACCTGGCCGGCATGCTCGGGCTCAGCACCATCGCCCAGCCCGCCGCCGAGCAGGGCCGACTGGCCGCCCGGATGCTGCTCGACCCCCTCGAGACCCGACCCCCGGGCCCCATCCCGGGCCAGCAGAGCGCCGACTGCGACACATCGGTGATCCTGCCCACTCGCCTGGTGGTTCGGGAGTCGACCGCACCACCCCGGGCACACTGAAAACCTGACCACAGCGCGACACGGGAGAAGACCCTGAACACCGATCCGACGCAGCAGAGCCCCTCCGGCCACCCGGCCACCGGCTGGTGGACCGAGGCGACCATCTACCAGATCTACCCCCGCTCGTTCGCCGACTCGGACGGTGACGGCATCGGTGACCTTCCCGGCATCACCGCCCGCCTCGACCACCTGGTCGAGCTGGGCGTGGACGCGGTGTGGCTCTCCCCGTTCTATCCGTCGCCGCAGGCCGACGCCGGCTACGACGTGGCTGACTACCGCGACGTCGACCCGCTGTTCGGAAGCCTCGCCGACGCGGACAAGCTGATCGCCGAGGCCCGGTCCCGCGGCCTGCGGGTGATCGTGGACCTGGTGCCGAACCACACCTCCTCGGCACACCGCTGGTTCCAGGAGGCCCTGCTCACCCCGCCCGGCAGCCCGGAACGGTCCCGGTACGTCTTCCGCGACGGCGTCGGCCCGGCCGGTGAGCAGCCGCCGAACGACTGGCAGAGCGTCTTCGGCGGCCCCGCCTGGACCCGCACCGTCGACCCGGACGGGCGGCCCGGCCAGTGGTACCTGCACCTGTTCGACACCGGCCAGCCGGACCTCAACTGGGACAACCCGGAGGTGCACGCGGAGTTCCTGGACGTGCTCCGGTTCTGGTTGGACCGTGGGGTGGACGGCTTCCGGGTCGACGTGGCGCACGGGCTGGTCAAGCAGGCCGACCTGGCCGACTGGCAGGAACCGCAGGAGATCCTCTCCGGCAACGAGATCGACAAGCCGCGCCCACCGATGTGGGACCAGGAGGGCGTGCACGAGATCTACCGGCAGTGGCGGCAGGTCCTGGACAGCTACCCCGGCGAGCGGGTGCTGGTCGCCGAGGCGTGGGTGGAGCCGGCCGAGCGGCTGGCCCGCTACGTCCGGCCGGACGAGATGCACCAGGCGTTCAACTTCGAGTACCTGCTCGCCGCGTGGACCGCACCCGCCCAGTACGCGGTGATCACCCGCTCGTTGGAGGCGACCGACTCGGTCGGCGCACCGACCACCTGGGTGCTGTCCAACCACGACGTGGTGCGGCACGCGTCCCGCCTCGGCCTGCCGATCAGCGGTGGCCGGCCCAACGGCATCGGCATCGGCGACCCGCAGCCGGACGCCGCGCTCGGCCTGCGCCGGGCCCGAGCGGCCACCCTGCTCATGCTCGCCCTGCCCGGCTCGGCGTACCTCTACCAGGGTGAGGAGCTGGGGCTACCCGAGCACACCACCCTGCCGGACGAGGCCCGCCAGGACCCGACCTGGGCGCGTACCGGGCACACCCAGCGCGGCCGGGACGGCTGCCGGGTGCCGATCCCGTGGGAGGCGGACGCCCCGTCGTACGGCTTCGGGCCCACCGACGCGAGTTGGCTGCCGCAACCGTCGCTCTGGGCGGAGTACGCGCTGGACCGCCAGCGCGACGTGCCCGGCTCGACGTACGAGCTGTACCGCACGGCGCTACGGCTGCGCCGCGCTCACGGGCTGGGTCGCGGCACCCTCGAATGGTTGTCCTCCGGCGACGAGGTGCTGACCTTCCGCAACGGTGAGCTGACCGTGTTGACCAACTTCGGTGAGGCCGCGGTGCCGGTCCCGGCCGGTGCCGAGGTGCTGACCACCAGCGCCCCGTTCGACGACGACGGCGCGGTCCCCACCGACGTCACGGTCTGGCTGCGCTCCGCCTGACCCGAGCCTGGGAGGGGCCAAGATCCGCGCAACATCAGGGATGTTGGCCCCTCCTGCTCGCCCGAGGCAGCAGTTTCCCTGATGTTGCGCGAATCTTGAGGCGCGGAGCGCGGGCGGGCTGTCAAAGGCGGTCGGCTCGGGTGTGTAGGAGGTCGTGCACGTTCTCGATGTCGGTTGGTGAGGTTCGCGACGCGAGCCAGTACATGACACCGGTGGGAATGAAGAAGAGCTGGAACGCGGCCAGCCCGACGGCGAAGTTCAACGGCGGCGGGAAGGCCGCCCGCAGGGCCTGGAACGCCACCCCGACCAGCCCGTTGCCGGCCGCGCGACCGACCCCGTTGACCAGGTTGCCCAGGCTGTAGACCGTGCCCCGGTGCTCCGGTGGGTTGACGTCGGCGATCAGCGCGAACCAGTTCGGCGAGTTGGCCGAGGTCAGCGCGAGCGCCACGATCGCGGTGAGCAGGCTCAGCCCCACCGACGGCTCGGAGAACACGCTGGCCAGCACCGCGCCGACGACCGCGCCGCCGCCCGCGCCGTCCGGCACGTCGATCGTCACCGGGACGAAGAACAACACCAGGTAGAACGGCAACGCCGCGAGGATGCCGATCGCGGCGACCAGGGCCCGGCCTCTCGGGGTACGCCGCTGCAGCGCGTCACCGACCAGCCCACCGACGATGGAGAGCACCCCGCCGAGTTGGAACAGCGTGGCGAAGACGCTGCCCACCACCACCGCCGTGGACGTCGAGTAACCCTGCGCCTCGGCCCGTTCGGCGAAGAGCACCGGCAACCACACCAGGGACCCGAAGGCGGCCTGCGCGGTGAGGCCCTGCAGGATCAACCACCGGTTGGTACGTCGGGCCAGGATGCGCGGCAGGTCGGCGCGACTGATCCGGTAGTCGTACTCGGCGCCGGCGTCCAGCCGGTCGGCCAACTCCGGCTCGCTCTGGCCGCGCCGGATGTCGTACGTGAACAGGTACGCCACGGTGGCGACCAGGCCGACACCGGTCAGGATCAGGAACGGCCGCCGCCAGTCGGTGGCACCGAGCAGCCCTCCGACGAGGGTGCCCGCCAGGGTGCCGACCCCCTGGGAGAGCCCCCAGAAGCTCATCACCAACCCGCGCCGGGTCGGTGAGATCAGGTCGGTGACCACCGAGAAGCCGACCGAGCCGACCGCACCCAGGCCGACCGCGGCGACCAACTGCCCGGTGAAGAACGTCAGGTAGCCGCCGGCGAGGGCGCTGCCGCCGGTGCCCGCCGCCCACAGCAGCGTGCCCACCATGAGCAGGGGCTTGCGGTTGGTCCGGTCGCCGACGTACGCCCAGCCGACCGCAGCCACCGCGCTGACCAGGAAGCTGACGGCGGTGACCAGACCGAGCAGTCGCCCGGACACGTCGAACGCGTCGGAGATCGGGCCGTACAGCGGCGGGACCAGCCCGATCGCCACGTTGTCCAGTGAGGCGAGCAGCACGAACACCACGACGCTGTACAACCGGTGCGCCGGGCCGCCGCCCCGGCCGTGCGGGCATCGGCCAGACCCGCCACTGGTCACCGTCATGACCGGCAGCCAACCAGACGCGGCTGAGGACGTCGTCACGCGGGTGGGTGCCGGTCAGCTGTCCCCGGCACCCACCCGCGTCGATCCCGACGGTCAGCGCCGGTCGAGAACCAGTCCGCGAGCCGCCGCGTACTGCTCACGCACGGCGGGGACGGGCTCGGCCGCGTACTCCTCGGTGCCCTCGACCGCCCAGACCGGCGGCGTGGGACCACCCAGGGCGACCCAGGCGGCCTGGCGGGCGGCCCCGTCGGCGACGTACTCCCCCGCCGGCGGGACGACGACCGGGCAGCCGAAGACCTGCGGCGCGATCCGACGCACCGCGGCGGACCGGGCCCCGCCGCCGACCAGGATGACCCGGCGGGCGGTGGCGCCCTGTGCGGTCAGCGCGTCCAGACCGTCGGCGAGCGCGCAGAGCATCCCCTCCACGGCGGCCCGGGCCAGGTGCGCTGGGGTCGACGTGCGCAGGGTCAGGCCGTGCATCGCTCCGGTGGCGAGCGGACGGTTGGGGGTCCGCTCCCCTTCCAGATAGGGCACCATGACCAGCCCGCCCGCCCCGGCCGGTGCGGAGAGCGCCAGGTCGGCCAGCTCGTCCAGGCTGACGCCGAGCATCGCGGCGGCCGCGTCCAGCACCCGGGCCGCGTTGAGCGTGGCGACCAGCGGAAGGAAACGACCGGACGCGTCGGCGAAGCCCGCCACCGCGCCGCTCTCGTCGCCGGCCGGCACGTCGGCGACGCTGAACACCGTGCCGGAGGTGCCGATGGAGACGATCACGTCACCCGGGCCGGCGCCGACGCCGAGCGCGGCGGCGGCGTTGTCACCGGTGCCCGCGCCGAGCAACGCGCCGCCCGGCCCACCCAGATCGTCGGCGAGCTTCCCCGCCGACTCCGCCGGCCCGAGCACCTCCGGAACGATCAGTCGCCGCCCGAAGCCCTGCTCCAAGAGGTCCAGCCGGTATTCGCCGGTGGCCGGCGACCAGTAGCTGGTGCCGCTGGCATCCCCCCGGTCGGTGCGCAGCGCGCCCAATCCCGGCGTGCCGGCCAACCGCCAGGTCAGCCAGTCGTGTGGCAGGCACACGGCGGCCACCCGGGCGGCCTGCTCCGGCTCGTGCCGGGCCAGCCAGCGCAGCTTCGTGAGGGTGAAGCTGGCCACCGGCACACTGCCGGTGGCCTCCGCCCAGAACCGACGCCCGGCCGCACCGCCGCCGGCCTCTTCGACGAGGTCGGCGGCGGCGTCGGCGGACCGGGTGTCGTTCCACAGCAGTGCCGGGCGCACCACCCGGCCGTCCTCGTCGAGGCACACCATGCCGTGTTGCTGGCCGGCGACGGAGATCGCGGCCACGTCGGCCAACCCGCCGGCCTCGTCGGCGGCGCTACGCAGCGCCTGCCACCAGGCTTCCGGGTCGACCTCGGTGCCATCCGGGTGCGCGGCGCGACCCTGCCGGAGCAGGGCACCGGTCTCCGCGTCCCGGATGACCACCTTGCAGGACTGGGTGGACGAGTCGACGCCCGCGACCAACGGCATGGCGGGGCCTCAGCGGGCGCCGAGCAGGTGCTCGACGGCGAGCTGGTTGAGCCGGACGAAGGCGAAGCCCCGGGCGGCCACCGCGTCGACGTCGACGTCCTCGAACGCGGACCGGTCCGCCAGGAACTCCTCGTAACCTTCGCCGTCGTTGAGCGTCGGCGTGTTCAGGTCGCCGACCTTGCTGGCGGCGAGCGCCTCGACCACCTCGGGGTCGGCGCGGAACGCCGCGGCGCGCTCCTTGAGCAGCAGGTAGGTGCTCATGTTGGCCGCCGCGGAGGCCCAGACACCGTCCATGTCCTCGGTGCGGGAGGGCTTGTAGTCGAAGTGCCGGGGCCCGTCGTAGGCCGGCCCGCCGTTGGGGCCGCCGTTCTCCAGGAGGTCCACCAGGGCGAACGCGTTCATCAGGTCGCCGTGGCCGAAGACCAGGTCCTGGTCGTACTTGATGCCGCGCTGGCCGTTGAGGTCGAGGTGGAACAGCTTGCCCTGCCAGAGCGCCTGGGCGATGCCGTGCGCGTAGTTGAGCCCGGCCATCTGCTCGTGCCCGACCTCCGGGTTGAGGCCGACCAGCTCCGGGTGCTCCAACTGGGAGATGAACCCGAGCGCGTGCCCGATGGTGGGCAGCAGGATGTCGCCCCGCGGCTCGTTGGGCTTGGGCTCCAGGGCGAAGCGCAGGTTGTAGCCCTTGTCGACGGAGTACTGGGTGAGCAGGTTGACGGCCTCGCGGTAGCGGTCCAGGGCGGCGCGGACGTCCTTGGCGAGGTCGTACTCGGAGCCCTCGCGGCCACCCCACATCACGAAGGTGCTCGCACCCAGCTCGGCGGCCAGGTCGACCTGACGCAGCACCTTGCGCAGCGCGTAGCGGCGGACGTCGCGGTCGTTGCTGGTGAAGCCGCCGTCCTTGAAGATGGGGTGGGTGAAGAGGTTGGTGGTCACCATCGGCACCACCAGGCCGGTTTCGTCGAGGGCCTTACGGAACCGGGCGATGTGCTGGTCCCGGGTGCCGGCGTCGGCCCCGAACGGGATCAGGTCGTCGTCGTGGAAGGTGATGCCGTACGCGCCCAGCTCGGCGAGCCGGTGCACTGCCTCGACCGCGTCGAGCTCGGGGCGCGTGGCGTCACCGAACGGGTCGCGGGCCTGCCACCCGACGGTCCAGAGCCCGAAGGAGAACTTGTCGGCGGGAGTGGGACGGGGTGCCATGAGCAACCTCCGGGGTGGTGTTGTCGGCTATTTGTTCAGCCATTGAATTATTTGCCCGCCCTATGGCACTGTCAAGGGGTGAGCCTCACCCACGCCCCGGCCGGCGCAGTCCGTCAGGGCAGTCTGCGCGAGCTCAACCTCGCTCTGGTGCTCGGCCGCATCGCCGCGGCCGAACGCCCCCCGTCCCGCGCCGATCTGGCGACCGCCACCGGCCTCACCAGAGCCACCGTGTCCGCGGTGGTCGAGGACCTGCTCGCCGGCCGTCTGGTCAGCGAATCCGACCCGGCTCCCCGTTCCGGCGCCGGTCGCCCGGCACGCGGGCTGGTCCTCGCCGACCAGGGGCCGGCCGGGCTCGGCCTGGAGGTCAACGTCGACTACCTGGCGGTCTGCGTGGTGGACCTCGCGGGTGAGGTCCGGCACCGCACCGTGCACCGGGCCGACCTGCGTCCGGTGGCCCCCGCCGACGCCCTGGCCCAGCTGGTCGAGATGGCCGGGGCCGCCCGCGACGACGCCGCCGACCAGGGCCTCACACTGGTCGGCGCCGCGCTCGCGGTTCCCGGCCTGGTGGACGACGCCGGCCTGGTCCGGCTCGCGCCGAACCTCGGATGGCACGACGTGCCGGTGCCCGCGCTGCTCGCCGAGCACCCCCCGCTGGTCGAGCAGGTTCCCGGCGTACCCGTCCTGGTGGTGGACAACGAGGCCAACCTCGCCGCGCTCGGCGAGCTGCACTCCCGGCCGCCCGGCCCGTCCAGCTTCCTGCACATCTCCGGAGAGGTGGGCATCGGCGCGGGCATCGTCCTGGACGGGGCGCTGTTCCGCGGTGTACGCGGTTGGAGTGGTGAGATCGGGCACCTCCCGGTCCACCCCGAGGGTCGCCCGTGCCGCTGCGGCGGGCAGGGCTGCCTGGAGCAGTACGCGGGCCAGGAGGCGATCGTGACCGCTGCCGGGCTGGCCCGGGCGGAACTCCCGGCGGACACCGCGACGGCACGGCTCGCCGAGCTGGCCGAGGCCGGCGACGCCGACGCTCTGCGGGCCCTGCACGAGGCCGGCACGGCGCTGGGTGTGGCGGTGGCGGGCGTCGTCAACCTGCTCGACCTGGACACCGTGGTGCTGGGTGGCGGTTACGCTGCCCTGGCGCCCTGGTTGTGCCCTCCGGTGCTCGCCGAGATCGCCGACCGGGTGCTGACCGCCGCCTGGTCACCGGTCACGGTGCGGCCGTCCACGCTCGGCGCGGAGGCCGCCGCGGTGGGCGCCGCCGGCTCGGTCGTCCGGCGGATCGTCGCCCAGCCCGCCGGCTGGCTGGCCCGCTAGGGCCTGGTCAAAGCCCTCGGTCGAGCCGGGGGCTTTGACACCGGCCCTTGGGTTGACCAGGCCGCGCCCTGGGTGACTGTCGGAGGGGATCGCTATCCTTGCCCCACAGCAACGATGCCGGGTGAGGAGTCGAGAAGCAGCATGCGCAGGAGTCGTCAGTCGCGAGCCGGCGTCCGGCGGTGACCACGACCCGGCAACCCCGCGACACTCCGCTGCCCGCCGACGCACCACTCGCCCGTGAGCTGCTCGACGGGCTCGCCGAGGCGGTCCTGACGACGGACGAGACCGGCCGGGTCACCCTGCTCAACGCGATGGCCGTGCGGCTGCTCCCGGAGGTCGCCGTCGGCACCGAGCTGTCCCGATGCCCGGTGGCCGCACTGGCCCACGCGGTCACCAGCGACGCCGACCGCTTCGACGCCGACCATCACGGCCGACGTCTGCGCGGCGCCCGGCGGCGGCTCGTCGGCCACCGGTTCGTGTGGTACGTCCGGGACGTCACCGAGGAGCACGACCGCTCCGACGCGCTACGCGCCGAACGCGCCCGCACCGCGTTCCTCGGCGAGGCGGGGAACCGACTCGGTACGTCCCTGCACCGGGACGAGGTGCTCCGGGCCACCACCACACTCGCCGTGCCGTACCTGGCCGATGTCGCAGTGGTCCTGCCCCGACCGGCCACCTCGGCCGAGCCGCACGGCCGCTGGACCCGGCACGCCGACGGCGAGCCCACCCCGACCAGCGGGCCGGCACCGGCGACGCTGACCAGCACCGTGCCCGTGCTGGCCGAGGCGCTGGCCGGCGACCTCACCGAACCGGTGCCGTGGCAGGACGGCGCGTTCACCGACCTGGCCACGATGCTGCCGCCCGGTTTCGGCGCCCCGGGCGCGGTGCTGGTCTGCCCGATGCCCGGCGCCGACGGGTCGGCCGGCGCCCTGCTACTCGTCCGGCGCACCGGGCGGGCCGGCTTCGACGAACGCGAGATCGAGCTCGCCCGGGAGTTCGCCGCCCGGGCGGGTGCCGCGCTGGCAACCGCGGATCTCCACGGCGAGCAGGCCCACCTGGCCCGGGTGCTACAGGCCAGCCTGCTCCCGCCCGAGCTACCCGCCGTGCCCGGCGTGACAGTGGCCGGCGGCTACCGCGCCGCCGGGGACACGTTGCGCATCGGCGGCGACTTCTACGAGGTGTTCCCGCACCCGCGTGGCGCTCTGTTCGCGCTCGGCGACGTGTGCGGTCGGGGCGTGAGCGCGGCCGTGCTGACCGGCCGGGTCCGCCAGTCCCTGCAGACGCTGCGGCTCGTCGAGCAACGCCCCCTGGAGCTGATCCACCTGCTCAACCGGGCGTTGTTCGACGCGCCGGACGCGGCGCGGCGCAGCCAGTTCACCACCCTGTTGCTCGGCTCCCTGGACCGGGGCCCCACCGGCGTGGACGTGCGGATCGCCGGCGGGGGCCACCCCGCGCCCCTGCTGGTCACCACGGACGGCACTGTCACCTCGGTCCCGGTGGGTGGCACGGCGGTCGGGGCGCTGACGGCCGCCCGGTTCGCCGAGACACGGGTGCACCTCGATCCCGGGGACCTGCTGCTCGCGTACACCGATGGGGTCACCGAGGCGCGCGGCCCGCGCGACGCGGAGATGTTCGGCGAGGCCCGGCTGCGTGCGGCGCTCGGGTCGGCGGCCGGGCAGCCGCCCGCGGCGCTGATCGATCTGGTGCTGCAGGAGGTCGACGACTGGCTCGACGGCCAGGCCCACGACGACATCGCGATGCTGGCCGTCCGCGCGTCGGTGCCCTCGTGATCGGCGACGACGCCCCGGCGGCGGCACCGTGGACGGCGACGACGAGCCGGCACCGCTCGATCAGGCGGTCCGCGCCACCGGCCCGCCGGTCGGCCATTCGCGGGGGGTGCCCACCGACCGTTCCGGGGCATCTGACGAGCCGGTCCACGGCGTATGGGTCTGCCGGCTCCGATCCGCCGGCCCACCGGGCCCGTCCGGGTCGCGCGGCCAGTCCTCCTGCTGCACCGACTCGCCCACCGGCGTGCTGTCCACCTGCTGCCGACGGGCGACCTCGTCGAACTCCCGCATCCCGCGCAGCAGCGCGTCGCGGCCCTCCGCGCCCATCCCGGCCAGCACGGCGGCGAGCTGCGCCTGACGGTCGGCCCGCAGCTCGGCGAGGAGCCGGCGGGCCTCCGGGGTGAGGTGTAGCGAGATCTCCCGCCGGTCGAAGCGGCCCGGCTCACGCTCCAGCATGCCCGCGGCGACCAACCGGTCGCAGAGGCGGCTGGCGGAGCTGAGCAGCATGTCGAGCCGGGTGGCGAGCCGACGCAGGTTGATCCCGTCGACCTGCTCCACCACCATCACCGCCCGTAGCTGCGCACCGGAGACGCGGTGCGCGGTCCCCTCCCGGGCGGATTCCCAGATGCCCAGCAAGGAAGCGGCCGCCGCGTCCAGTACGGCAGCCATACTCGTCTCGGGGTCCGTCGGACCGTTCAGTTCGGCCATGGTGGCCCGAGACTACTCCGAACCCACAGGTGGTCGAGCTTTAGCGAGGGAGCCAGCATGAACGAACCGGTCAACGAGGCACGACGTGCCCTGAACGAGACACCGGCCGACCGTGTCGTCGGTGGCGTCGGGGACGTGCTCGCCCGGTCGTACGGCATCACCGACGTCGAGCTGTACCAGGTCGACTACCGGCTCGCCGAGCTTCTCCCGCTCACCGAGGGTGACCCGATCACCAGCCCGGGGCACCCGGCCTGGCGCGCCTTCGACCACCAGTCACCGATCGTCTCCGACGGCAGCGCCTGGATCCCGGTCACCATGCGGGGGGAGCGCCGGGGCGTCCTCTACCTGTCGCCCGTCGCCGACGAGCCGGAGGTCGTCGCCGCGTTGACCGACATCGCCACCGCGCTCGCCCACGAGCTGGCGGCGGTCTCCCCCGGCACCGACGTCTACCGGGCGGCGCGACGCGCTCAGCGCCTCACCCTGGCCGCCGAGATGCAGTGGGACCTGCTCCCCGGGCGTAGCCGGATCCGACCGTCGTTCAGCCTGGCCGGTCAGTTGGAACCGGCGTACACGGTACGCGGTGACAGCTTCGACTGGTCCGACGACGGGCAGCAACTCTGGTTGTCCACGGTCAACGGCAGCGGTGAGGGCGTCGCCGCGTCCCTGCTCACCTCGTTGGCCACCCACGCGCTGCGCAACGCGCGCCGCGCCGGGCTGAACCTTGCCGACCAGGCCGCCCTCGCCGACCAGGCCCTCTACGACCTGTACCGGGGCGAGCAGCACCTCTCCGCCTTGCTGATGCAGTTGGACCTGCGCTCGGGGGTGATGACGGTCGTCGACGCCGGCTCACCACGGCTGGTCATCCTGCGCGGCGGGGACGTCATCGAGCAGCCCTTGGAGGCGCAGTTCCCGCTCGGCATGTTCGAGGCGACCGACTACCAGGAACAGAAGTTCCCACTGGAGGTCGGCGACCGGATCTTCGTCGTCGGCGACGGGGTGCTGGAGGCCACCGGGCAGCACACGCGCTACGGCGAGACGGCACTGGACCGGTTCCTGCGCCGGACGGGCCCGATGGAGCCGCTGGACGCCGTACGGTCACTGATCGGTGATCTGCGCGCGTTCGTGGCCGGTGACCTGGTCGACGACGCGGTGGTCGTCTGCCTGGACTGGCTCGGCCCGCAACCGTGACCGGCGAGGTCAGTACGCGCCGCGACCGTTCAGGACCGCACCGAAGGTCTTCCACAGGATGGTGAGATCGGCGGCGAGCGACCAGTTCTCCACGTAGTACAGGTCGAGGCGGATGCCGTCCTCCCAGCTCAGGTCGGACCGGCCGCTGACCTGCCAGAGGCCGGTCATGCCGGGCTTGACCAACAGCCGTCGGGCCACGTCGCCGTCGTAGCGGGCCACCTCGGACGGCAGCGGCGGGCGGGGCCCGACCAGGCTCATCTGACCCAGCAGGACGTTGGCCAGTTGCGGCAGCTCGTCCAGCGACCACTTGCGCAGCACCCGCCCGACGCGGGTGACCCGAGGGTCTTGACGCATCTTGAACATCAGCCCGTCGGTCTCGTTACGGGCGGTCAGCTCGGCGAGCATGGCGTCGGCGTTCACCACCATGGTGCGGAACTTGAACACGTCGAACTCCCGCCCGCCCTGACCGACACGGACCTGTCGGAACAGCACCGGACCACGGCTGTCCAGTTTGATGGCCAGGGCGATGAACGAGATCAGCGGGAGCAGCAGCGCCAGAGCCAGCGACGAGACCGACCGGTCCACGAAGCCCTTCACCAGCTTGCGCGCGCCACGGAACTCGGGGGCCTCGACGTGGATCAGCGGCAGCCCGGCAACCGGGCGGGTGTGGATGCGCGGACCGGCGACGTCGGTCAGCGCGGGGGCCACGACCAGGTCGACGCCGGTCCCCTCCAACTGCCAGCCGAGGCGACGCAGCCGGGTCGCGGTCAGCTCGCCGGACGCGGTCACCGCGACGGTGTCCGCGCCGATCGCGGTGGCGGCCTCCGGAATGCCCCGGAAGGATCCCACCACCGGCACGTCACCCAGCCGCTGCGCCACCGGTGCCAGCAGCGCGTCCGGGATGCACGCGCCGACCACCTGATAGCCGGCGTACGGCTCACGGCGCAGCGTGTGCACCAACTCCAGCACGTGGGCGGTGTCGCCGACCACCAGGACCTTGCGGGACCAGCCGGCACCCAGCGACCGGGCCCGGTGCAGGCGCTTGCGGGCGGCGAACCGGGCCACCTCCAACCCGACGGTGCCCACCGCGAAGGTGATTCCGAGGAAGCCCCGGGAGACGCCGACGTCGGCGATGTAGCCGATGATCGCGATCGCACCGGCCAGCCGCAGACTGGCGGAGCTGACCCGCCGGTACTCGTCCGCCCCGTAGCCGATGACCCGGTCGTCGTAGCAGCCGAGCGCCTTGAGCGAGATCAGCCAGGCCAGCACCAGCCCGGGCGCGACCAACACGTACGGGATCTCCGAGCCGGTCGGCTCGTCGTCACCGAAGCGGGCGGCGTATCCGATGAGCAGCGCGATGATGAGGATGGTGGTGTCCAGGACCACTAGGACCCGAACGTAGGACCGTTCGTCGGCGCGGGCCACCAGCCCGGCGGGACGGCCGTCCGGCTCCGCCGCCGTGGCGGGGGTCAACAGTGTCGCCGCGCTCACCGGCCCTCCCACTCTGCTCAGGATGGCCCCGGCTGACAGCTCGGACCGGAGGCGGACCGACCCTGCCGGAACAGTCGACATCCTGCCTTGACAACTATGACGGCCGATTGCTTCCGACGTATTGCCGTCACTTTTCCTCAACCCAGCGGCCAAAAGGGCCTGCCGCACCGATCGACGGTACGGCAGGCCCTCCGGCGTCTGAGCGTCGGATCAGCGCGGCGCTGGCGGGCGACGTGCGATGGCGCTGAGGAAGATGCTGCCGATCTCGCTCGGGTCCTTGGTGACGAAGACGTCGCCGCCGGTCACCTTCGTGATCGACTCCAGCTCGGCCTTGCTGACGCCCTCGCCGATACCGATCATGATGACCTGCACAGGTCGCTCCGGGTCGGCGAGCTGCTTGAGCTTGGCGAGCAACTGCTGCTGGTTGATGCCGTTGTCGTCCTCGTTCTTGCCGTCGGTGAACAGCACGATCGAGTTGACCCGGCCGGGCTGCCAGTTCTCCTGCACGGCCTGGTACGCGGCCAGCATCGTGTCGTAGAGGCCGGTGTCACCACTGGACGGCTTGACGGTGGCGAGCGCACCCTCCAACTGGGCCCGCTGCGCGGAGAGCGGGCCGATGGGGACCAACTCGCGGTAGTCCCGGTTGCCGACCAGCTTCGTGGAGAAGGTCCACAGGCCGATCGACCAGGAGTCGTCGAAGAGGCCGAGGCCACGGCGGGCCGCGTCGACGGTGACCTCTTCCCGGCTGCGGTTGTTGGCGCTCGGGACCTCGTCCTTCATCGAGCCGGAGACGTCGATGACGGCCAGCATCCGACCGGACTGGGTGGCGATGGACCAGCTGGAGACGACCCGTTGGATGGCCGCCGGGTCCAGCCCACCGGCCGCGGTGCCGCCGTTCGCCGGTGCGGTCGGCGCGCCGCCGGACGGGCTCGGGGCACCCTGCGGCGCCTTGAAGCCCTCACCCCAGTTGCCGTCCGGGGCGCGCAGCGACTGCGCGGCCAACCGGTTGCGGAAGGTGGGGCTGGTGAGCAGTTCGAACAGCACCCGGGCGGCCGATGCCTTGCTCGGCTCGATGCCGGGCAGCACCGCGTACGGGTAGTCCAGCGGCATCGGCGCCGGCTCCATGTAGAGCGCGGCGAGCGGCACCGGCGGCTTCTTGCTGTTGTAGGCGATCACGTCCTCTTCGGACAGGGCCGCCGCGCCGAGGCCGCTGGCGATGGACGTCGAGTCGTTGGCGGTGGGGAAACGGGCCAGCAGGTCGTTGCGCAACGACGAGCGGCCGGTGGCCAGGGCCCGGAGCGCGCCGACCGTGTTGCGCTGGGCGTCCCCGCCGGCGCCGTTGGCCGCCGCGGTCAGCGAGAGCAGCCCGGACAGACCGGCCGCGTCACGGGTCGGTTCGACGATCCCGGTCCGCAGCGGGGCGCTGGAGTTGTTCACCTGCTTGAGCAGGTCGGTCCAGTTGAACTTCTTGTCCGGCCAGCCCAGTCGCGTCGCGATCGGCTCGGGCATGGCGACGACGATCGGGCTGCGCGCGATGGACGCGCCGTTGGTCGGAGCGAACGCCGTCGCGTCCTTCTTCAACCGCAGCAACCAGGTCGAGGAGTCGGGGACCCACACGTCAGGGCTGACGGCGGTGCCGCTGGCCTGCCCCACACCGGCCAGGACCGCACCGTGCTTCGCCGCCACCACGGCAGCCACGTCGACCGGGTCGGACGCCGAGACGTCGACCCGGATGCAGGTCGGGCCCACCGCCGCGCCGTCCTTGACCCACTGGGAGGCGGCGGCGTCCACCGCGGGCGCGAGCTCGGAGGCGACCGCCACAGCGAGTCGGATCTCCCCGGAGCAGCTCGGTTTGATCAACTCCTGATAGCCGAACCACGCGCCCGTCGTCACGACGAGCACACCCGCCGTCGCGGCGGCGGCTGCTAGGTGGAGTTTCGAACGCATGCGATGGCGGCCTGCTGACACGGTGACCATCTTGCGTACAAGGTGCCGTCTCTGCCACATCCGTTCGGACTAAAGTTACGGAGGAGAAACAGTTGACCACTTTTTAGCAACAGAGAGTGACGCGACAGCCTCGTGGCGTTGCCGAACTCGTGCCGCGCTCACGTCCCGGCTCGGTCGCTCACGCCAGGACACACGTCGGGCTCGGCACCGGCACCGGCTCTCCGACCGCCTCCGGGACACCGGTGTCGGCGTCACGCCGGAAGACCCGCACCATGTCCGCCCGCTCGTCGGCGACGTAGAGGTGCGTCCCGATCAGCGCGAAGTGCCGGGGCCACTCACCACCGGTATCCACCTCGGCCACCAACTCGGGCAGCTCGCCGGCCAGGGCGAAGACCGCAACCGTCCCCACGCCACGGTTGCCGACGTAGAGGAACCGACCGTCCGGGGAGACCGAGACCTCGGACGGCTGGACATGACCCGACCGTCCACTCGCCTCGACCCGACCGTGCTGGTGCAACGCGCCGTCCTCGGTCAGCTCGTACGCGGTCACCGAGGCGTCCAGCTCACCGACGAGGTAACAACGCCGTCCGTCCGGGTGCCGGGCCAGGTGCCGGGGCCCGCTGCCGGGCGTCGTACGGATCCTCGGCGCGCGGGGCACCAGTCGTCCGCTCGCGTCGTCCAGGTCGTAGCGGTAGACCGAGTCCGTGCCGAGGTCGACAGCGAAGATCGGCCCCCGCCCGGAACCCGGGGAGACCATGTGGGCGTGGGCGTGGTCCTGCCGGTCCGGGTCGGGGCCGTGCCCCTCGTGCACCACCAGGTCGGTGCGCTCGCCGGGCACACCCTCCGCGTCCAGCGGGAAGACCGCGACGCTGCCGCCGCCGTAGTTCGCCGCCAGCAGATGGCCGCCGTCGGGCAGCACCGCCAGGTGGCACGGCTCGGCGCCACCGGTGGATCGACTGCCGAGCGGAGTCAGCCCGCCCTCCGACCCGACCCGCCAGGCGCTGATCTCGCCGTCGGACAACTCGTTGACCGCGTAGAGCACCGGTCGGCTGGGATGCCGCGCCAGGAACGAGGGGGAGGCGGTGACCGCCACCGTGCCCAGCGGGGTCAGCTCCCCGGTCGCCGGGTCACGGCGAGCGGCGACGATGCCGCTGCCCCGCCCGCCACTCTGGGCGGTGTAACCCCCGATGTGGACGACCTCAACCTGACCACTCACGTCCGACTCCTCCGCTGGCATCCTCCGCTGATCCAACCAGAGGCTGCCCGCAGAGCCCGGCCGTTAACCGGCTTTCCCGCCCGGTTCTCAGGCCGCAGGCACCGGCTCCCCCCGCTGCCGGGCCACGTGCTCCACCAGTGAGATCAACACCATCTTCCCGGACTGCCGGTCCCGGGCGTCGCAGAGCACCATCGGCACGTCCGGGTCCAGGTCGAGCGCTCGGCGTACGGTCTCCAGGTTGAACCGCCGGGAGTCGTCGAAGCAGTTCACGCCCACCACGAACGGGATACCCCGCTGCTCGAAGTAGTCGATGGAGGGGAAACAGTCGGCCAGTCGACGGGTGTCGGCGAGCACCACCGCGCCGAGGGCGCCGAAGGCCAACTCGTCCCACAGGAACCAGAACCGGTCCTGACCCGGGGTGCCGAACAGGTAGACCTGAAGGTCGTCGTTGATGGTGATCCGGCCGAAGTCCATCGCCACCGTGGTGGTCGACTTGCCCTCCACCCCGGAGATGTCGTCGGTGCCGATCCCGGCGCCGGTCAGCACCTCCTCGGTCTGCAACGGACGGACCTCGCTCAGGGCGCTCACCAACGTCGTCTTACCGGCCCCGAAGCCTCCCGCGATGAGGATCTTCAGTGCCAGCGGGATGGTGGTGCTGGTGCCCACATGGTCATAGCGCACGGAGTCCACTGACCACCGCCTTGAGAATGTCGTCGTTGGGAAGGATGCCGGCGGCCGGCGGCTCGTGCACCGCTACCAGGCCCTCGGCCAGGAGATCACCGAGCAGGACCCGGACCACACCGACCGCGAGGTCCAGCTCGGCTGCCAGCTCGGCCACCGACACCGGCCGGCGGGACAGCGCGACCAGCCGTCGATGCTCCGGGAGCAGGTGCGGGTGACTCGCCGCGTCGACGTCCGATCCGGCCAGCACGAACGCGACCAGGTTGAAGCCGTCGACGGCGGAGCGTACCCGTCCCCCGGTGAGGGTGTACGGGCGCACTACCGGACCGGCGTCACCATCCAGCCACTCGTGCTGCGGCCCGGGCGGCTCAGTCCGCATCACCGGCTCCCGCCGACGACCGGGCCGGCGCGGAGAGGCTCTCCCCCACCCGGATGACGAGCATCGCCATCTCGTAGGCGACCAGCCCGATGTCCGCGTCGGCGTCGCTCACCACCGCCAGGCAGGCACCCTGACCGGCGGCGGTGACGAAGAGGTACGCCGACTCCATCTCCACCACGGTCTGCCGGACCGGACCGCCGTCCACGTGTCGGCTCGCGCCCCGCGCCAGGCTGGAGAAGCCGGCAGCGAGCGCGCAGAGGTGCTCCGCGTCGGCCCGCTCCAGGTCGGCCGAACAGCCGAGGAGCAGGCCGTCGGCGGAGAGCACCACCGCCTGCCGGGCAGCCGGAACCCGTTGCACCAGTTCGTCGAGCAGCCAGTCGAGGCCGGCGCTCTGCTTCGTCGAATGCCGCACTAGGCGTCCCTCTCAGTAGCGGTCGGGTCGGGGGTGGTCTTCGGGCCTGCGGGAGCAGCCGGGATCGCCGGGCCGCCTGGCACCGTCGGTGCCGTTCCTGCCGGCGGCGTCGCCGCTGCCGGGTTCGGCGCCGGTCCCGGGTTCGGTGCCGGTGCCCGGTGCGGTGCCGGTGCCCGGTGCGGTGCCGGTGCCGGGCTCGGTGCCGCCGGTGCCGCCTGCGATGCCGGTGCCGGTGCCGAGGTAGGTGCCGGTGCCGAGGTAGGTGCCGGTGCCGACTGCGATGCCGGTGCCGAGGTCGGTGCCGGTGGGGTGATCACGGTGGCGCGTCCGCGCGCGGTTCCGGCCTGGAGGGCGGCCATCACCCGGCGGACCTCCTCCGGGGACCGGGGCGACGGGGTGTCGGCGACGGTTGACCGCGGTCGTGCGGTGGGCGTACGGCGTCGCACCCGGCGGGGCAGGCCGTCGAGCTCGTCGTCGACCGTCTCGGCCGACCCGGCGTCGCCAGGCCCGTTCGGCGGCGACGTGTCCGAGGTCGACACTCCGGACGCGGGTGCGCCGAGAGCGGCCGAACCCGGCGCAGCCGGTGCGGTGGCCGAACCCGGCGCGGTCACGACAGCCGTCCGGCCCGACGCGGTGGACGAGGCCGTCGGCGGGCGGGTGCGGGCACGGGGCACGGTGTCCCGGCGCGTCGGGCGGACCAGTCGACGGCCGGAGTCGGCCGGGTCGGCACCCAGCGTGGCAGGGTCGGGACCGGCCGGGGGTTCGGCTGTGACGAGGTCGGTGGGGACCAGCACCACAGCGGTCACCCCGCCGTCGCCGGAGGGCCGCAGCCGCACCCGTACGTTGTGCCGGGCCGCGAGCCGGGCCACCACGAACAAGCCGAGTCGTGCGCTCTGGGCGGGGTCGAACTCGGGCGAGCTGGCCAGCCTGGCGTTGGCGGTCTCCAGCGCCGCGACGGACATGCCCAGCCCCTGGTCGGTGATCTCCAGGGCGTACCCGTTGGCCACCTGTTCCCCGACGATTGTGACGCGGGTGTCCGGCGGGGAGAAGGCGGTGGCGTTCTCGACCAGCTCGGCGAGCAGGTGGATGATGTCGCCGACCGCCCGGCCCAGAACTCCGGCCGGCTGTACGCCGGCGATGTCCACCCGGTCGTACGCCTCGACCTCGGAGATCGCCCCGCGGATCAGGTCGACCATCGCGACGGGGTTGCGCCAACCGCGGCCGGGCGCGGAACCGGCGAGGATGACCAGGTCCTCGGCGTGCCGACGGAGCCGGGTGGCCAGGTGGTCGACCTGGAACAGCTCGGACAGCTCGTCCGGGTCCTCCGCGCGGCGCTCCATCCGGTCCAGTAGGTGCAGCTGACGATGGACGAGGCTCTGGCTGCGACGGGCGATGTTGAGGAAGACCTCGTTGAGCCCGCGACGCAGGGTGACCTCGTCCACCGCGGCTTGGACGGCGGTGCGCTGCACCTCGGTGAAGGCGCGCCCGACCTCCCCGATCTCGTCGTGGCCGTACTCCAGCGGCGGCGCCTCTCGGGCGACGTCCACCTGCTCACCGCGACGCAGCCGGGTCACCACGTCCGGCAGACGGTGCTCGGCCAGGTCGAGTGCGGCGGTGCGGACGCCGCTGAGCCGCCGGACCAGGGTGCGGCCGACCCGCAACGCCACCAGCACCGAGACCACCACGGCGACGAGCCCGAGCACCCCGGCCGCGGCCAGCCGGGCCAGGATCCCGACGGCCATCGGCACGGAGCGGTCGGTGAGGTCGTCGGCCTCGTCCAGCTCGAAGTCGCGGAGTTGCTGCTGGACGGCGTCGTGCCCGGCCTGCCAGGTCGCCGCGTCCACCGGCGGTCGACCTGATCTGTTGGCCCCGATCAGCGCGTCCTGCATGGCGCGCACGCTGGTGAAGTCAGGGCTCTCGCTCAGCCGCTGGTACGCGGTACGCCCCGCCGCGGGCAGGTCGGCGACCGCGCTCTCGGTGAGCCACCGCTGGTTGCCGATCATCTGGACGAGTTGGGCGTGCTCACCAGCGGCGAACCGACCGGTGGTCAGCACTCCGGCCAGCATGGCGTCGGTCTGGCCGAGCAGCTCTCGGGATCGGCCCAGCGCGGTGAGCGCCAGAGCCTGCCGGTTGAGGCCGGGGTCGGTCAGGTTCGCCATCGCGGAGAACGCCTGGAAGGCCGCCGAGACCATCCCGCTGTAGAGGCCGATCACGCCGGTGCGGTCCATCAATCGACCGTCGATGAAGCCGCGACCGGTCGGCAGCGCCGACAGGGCGGTGACCAGCCGGTCGACCCGGTCCTCCAACAGGTCGTCGGCGGCGTCGCGCAGCGCCTCACCGTCGATCCGGCGGCGCAGCTCGGCGATCGCCCGATCGGTGCGCTGACGCTGCTCGGTCAGTGCCGGCAGTTCGGTGGTCCCGGCGAGCTGCACCACCGAGAGCCGGCGTTCGCGTTGCAGCTCGGTGACCACGGCCTCGCCGGGACGACCCAGGTCGTACAGCAGTGTGCGCGCGGAGAGCAGGTTCAGCGCGGGGCCGAAGGTCAGCGTCGTAGCGAAGATCCACAGGGCCAGCAGCGCGGTCACCGGCGCGACGACCAGTGCGGTCAGCTTCGAGCGGATCGGCCAGTCGCGGGTTCTCATCAGACCTCGCCCGTGCAGGGGGTGGCAGGAGGGGCGCCGGCACCGCCGGGCAACGCGCCGGCCGGGTGTCTGCCCGGCGTCGAAGCCGGGCACCGGCGCGGGCGCCTTGGGCAGGATACGTAATCGGGGGCGGTTGCACTACCGCCCGTCGCGCCGACATCGACGCTCCGGTATTCGGCCGACCGGGCGACGACGAACGTCCATTTTTCTGGAACAGGTCCAGTTTTCGGCCGCGCAGCGAGTCGCGTCGCTCGTCAGGAAAGTCTCCCGGATCGGGATTGGCGATCAGTGTCCGGAGGGAATACCAGACGACGAAGGAGGAGCCCATGTCGCCCACTCAGGTAATCGTCATCGTGCTCGTCGTGCTGGTGGTCGTCGCGGCGCTGGCCGTGGCCGCCCGGTCGCTCAGCCGCCGTCGCGCGCTGCGCTCCCGGTTCGGACCGGAGTACGACCGGGTGGTGGCCGAGCAGGACAGCCGGTCCGCCGCGGAGCGCGAGCTGCGCGACCGGGAACGCCGGCACGCCGAGCTTTCGCTCACCCCGCTCACCCCGGAATCCCGGGCCCGCTACAGCGCCGCCTGGGAGGAACTACAGGTCCGCTTCATCGACTCGCCCGGCGAGACGGTGGGCGACGCCGACGAACTGGTCACCCGGCTCATCGAGGAGCAGGGCTACCCGACCGGGGACTTCTCCGACCAGATCGCGCACCTCTCCGTCGAACACGCCCGCACGCTGACCAACTACCGGGACGCGCACGACATCCACCTGCGCAACACCCGGGGCGAGGCGAGCACCGAGGAGCTTCGGCAGGCAGTCGTGCACTACCGGGCGCTCTTCACCGACCTGCTCGGCGAGGAACCGCTCGGCCACCGCACGCCCGAACAACGCCACCACCCGGACCACGACGCCACGAGCCGCTGAGGAGGCCACCGATGCGCCAGGAAGAGCAGCAGGTGAGCAACGACCATCCGGAGGCGGTCCGCTCCGCGCCCGTGCCGGTACCCCCGGCCGGTGATCGGGCCGGCCGTTCCGACGTCCCGGAGGACGCCCTCGACGAGCGGGGCACCTTCGACGACCAGAGCACCGACCGCGATCCGTCGACCGACTCGGAGCGGACGGCCGGCAGCGAACGGGACGCCGCGGACGACCTGGCCGGCGACGAGCGGGACCAGCGCCACCGGCGCGACGACCGGTCCACCGACGAGGGCGGTTTCCACGAGCCGGGGCCGTTGCCGACGACGTTCGGCGCCACCACGGTGGCCGACGCGGTGGCCGCGTCCGCGCTGGCCAGCCCGCGCCCCGAGGACCAGCCGGACCCCCGGGCGGAACGGACGGCCCAGCCCGGCGACGGTGCCGAGGACGGCGAGCGGGAGGGTCTGCGCGCCGACCCCACCGCCGAGCTGCACCGCCGCCACACCGACGTCGACGACGAGCGGCCCGACGGCGCCGGCTACGGCAGCGCGACGCCGGAGATGGTCGACCCCGACGCGGACGGCGACCCCGCCCACACCGAGGACACCGGCACCTCGCTGGAGTCCGCCGGGACGTCGCGGCCCGCCGGCTCGACGGTCGCGACCGCGGCGGCCACACTCCTGGACACCGACACCGCCCAGGGCTTCCGGGACCGCTGGCGCGACGTGCAGTTGCGTTTCGTCGACGATCCGCACGCGGCGGCCGGCGAGGCGCAGTCGCTGGTGGAGGAGGCCATCCAGGCCCTCTCCTCAGCGTTGGCGGCGCAGAAGACCACGCTCGGTGGGTGGCAGGACGCCGGCTCGGCCGACACCGAGCAACTGCGGATGGCGGTACGCAACTACCGGGACTTCCTGGACCGCGTACTGGGCCGCTGAGTCACACGACTGACAGGGGCGCCTCGGCCGACCGGCCGAGGCGCCCCTGCGTTGTCGAAGCGCCCCGACCCGGGCGGAAAGCGCCGGATTCCTGCAACGGGAATGAAACCACCCTTCCCGGGTAATAGGGCGCGCGCGGTCAATCGCGTGGAGGTCGGGACGAGGGGTGACGGCATGGACGGCGGCGGTCTTCGACTGAACATGAACGGGCTGGACTACCTGATTCTCGCCCTCTACTTCGTGACCGTCCTCGGCGTCGGCTTCGCCGCCCGCCGGGCGATCCGGACCAGCGTCGACTTCTTCCTCTCCGGTCGGTCCCTCCCGGCCTGGGTGACCGGTCTCGCCTTCGTCTCGGCCAACCTGGGCGCGCTGGAGATCATCGGAATGGCCGCGAACGGCGCCCAGTACGGCGTGATGACGGTCCACTACTACTGGATCGGCGCCGTGCCGGCGATGGTCTTCCTGGGCATCGTGATGATGCCCTTCTACTACGGCTCGAAGGTCCGCAGCGTCCCGGAGTACCTGCGGCTGCGGTTCAACCGCCCCACCCACCTGCTGAACGCGCTCAGCTTCGCCGTCGCCCAGGTGTTGATCGCCGGGGTGAACCTCTACGCGTTGGCCCTGGTCATGCAGGCGCTGCTCGGCTGGCCGCTCTGGACGGCGATCGTGGTCGGCGCGGCGATCGTGCTGGCGTACATCACGATCGGCGGTCTGTCCGGGGCGATCTACAACGAGGTGCTCCAGTTCTTCGTCATCCTCGCCGGTCTCATCCCGGTCACCGTGATCGGCCTGGTCAAGGTCGGCGGTTGGAACGGCCTGATGGACGCGGTGGGCGACTCCAAGCTCGGCGAGGCGGGGCTGCACGCGTGGCAGGACACCGGCAGCACGGCGAACCCCCTGGGCGCCCACTGGATCGGCATCGTCTTCGGCCTCGGCTTCGTGCTGTCGTTCGGCTACTGGACGACGAACTTCGCCGAGGTGCAGCGCGCCCTCTCGGCGAAGAACATGAGCGCCGCCCGGCGTACGCCGATCATCGCCGCGTACCCGAAGCTGTTCATCCCCCTGGTCACGGTGATCCCCGGCCTGGTGGCCCTGGTGACGGTGAAGGGTCTGGGTGCCGAGAGCGGCGATCTGCAGTACAACAACGCCATCCCGCTGCTGATGCGCGACCTGCTCCCCAACGGCGTGCTCGGGGTCGCGGTCACCGGCCTGCTCGCCTCGTTCATGGCGGGGATGGCGGCCAACGTGAGCGGCTTCAACACCGTCTTCACCTACGACATCTGGCAGGCGTACCTCCGTCCCGGCCGCTCGGACGAGTACTACCTGCGGGTCGGCCGGTGGGCGACGGTCGCCGCCGTGGTGATCGGCATCGGCACCGCGTTCATCGCGGCCGGGTTCAGCAACATCATGAACTACATCCAGGCTCTCTTCTCGCTGTTCAACGCCCCGTTGTTCGCCACCTTCATCATCGGCATGTTCTGGAAGCGGATGACCGCGCTGGCCGGCTTCTGGTCACTGCTGCTGGGCACCCTGGCGTCGCTGGCGACCTACCTGCTCTACAAGGGCGGCGTGATCGACTTCAACTCCGACCTGGAGGAGAGCTTCTGGGGCGCGGGCATCGCGTTCGTCACGGTGGCGATCGTCGCCGTGGTCCTCACCCCGCTCACCGCCCCCAAGCGCGACGAGGAACTGCGCGGGCTGGTGTACGGCCTGGGCGGCGTCGACCTGAAGGGTGACGTCCTCGCCGGGGACGCCGCCTGGTACCGCTCCCCGGTGCTGCTCGGCGTGATCGCCGTCGCGCTGGCCGCCCTCTTCTACATCCCGGTCTTCTAGAAAGGGGTTGGACAGATGAGCAACGACGGCCAGCCGGCGAAGGACCCGCTGATCGACGAGACCCAGGCGGAACAGCGGCGCTCTGCCGCCGCCCGACTGTTCGACATCCGCCGGGTGATCGGTGGCCTCTTCGTCGCGTACGGGGTCATCGTGACGCTGATCGGGGTCTTCGACAGTCGGGCCGAGATCGACAAGGCCGAGGGTGTCCGGATCAACCTGTGGGCCGGGCTGGTGATGCTCGCCTTCGGCCTGCTCATGCTGCTCTGGCAGTGGCTGCGCCCGGCGGAGCCGCCGGCCCCGAACGAGCAGCAGCCCGGCAGCTGACCGCCGGGCCGGGCGGCATGAGCGCGGCACAAGGGGGTACGCGAGGGGATCAGCGTGTCGGACACAGGAGGCAGCACCATGACCGATCGCGATCGCCAACCGCCGTTGGAGGACAGCCCGGAGGTGGCCTCGGCGGTGGACGATGACGCCACCGTGCCGCAACTGCGGACCGGGGGTGGCCCCGACCGGGACACTCCGACCTTCGCCGAACCCCGCAGCCGACCGGGCGACCTCGCCCCGGACACCGACGAGCTGATCGGCGACCCGTACGGCGCCGGCACCGGGGCGACCGGGACCGGCACCGGCGCCGGCGGGGACAACATCCGCACCGGGGCCGAGCAACAGTGGGAACCGGAGGACCTGGTGCTGGCCCGCGGCCAGGACCTCACCCCGGAGAACCTGGACAGGGCACGCCGCGACCTGGCCGAGCAGGGCCGGGCGGCGATCGAACGCACCGTGCCCTGACGACGTGGGAGTCGACCAGCGGCCCCAGCCCGGAGCACGAGGGGGGTCCCCGACCCGACCAGAGCGGTCGGGCCGGGGACCCGGGGGGAACCTGCCGCCGGCAGTGCCTCACCTACTGCCGGAAGCGGGTTGGTGCGGGAGCGTTCCGGTCAGAGCGCCGGGTACGCGTTGCGCATGAGCTCCTGGAACTGGGCGGAGAACCACGCACCGGAGATCGGCGCGTCGGCCAGGGCGCCCGACGGGTTGTTGCCGTTGCGGGCGTTACCGCCGTACGTCGGGTCGCACATCCGGTCGAAGCCCTTGCCCTCGTTGTTCGGGATCTCCTTGCTGGAGCCGTCCGACTCGCCCGGAGGCTTCACCCAGACGTAGGCGTCGATACCCGTCGCCGGGGCCACCCGAGGCCGCTCACCGAGACCGGCACCGGCCTGGTTGCACCAGTTGCCGAGGTGCAGCCGTCGGTCGACGCGGCCACCGTTGACGTACGTGTCGACGCTGGTCGTCGCGCCCGGGCCGGTGGGCCGGGCGGAGCCGCCCCAACCGTTGCGGGAGGTGTCGATCAGCATGCCGATGTTGGAGTTGAAGCCCAACGAGACCAGCTTGCTCCGGAACGCCTGGGCGAACGACAGCTCGTCGACGTAGTAGTTCCAGTCGATCCACTTGGACTGCCGCACCGTCTGGCCGTTCACGTTGTCGGTGACCTTGAAGTACGGCTCCTGCAGCGCCGAGTAGTTGGCGGTGTTGGTGATGAAGCCGTGCACGTTGTTGACCGTGCTGCCGGAGGCGACCGCGGCGGTCTTCAGGATCTCGGCGGAGGGGTTGAAGTTGCTGTCCCACCCGAGCCAGCCGTGGTGCCCGGCGTCGATGTAGTTGTAGACGTTGCCGATCGAGCCCAGCTTGGCCAGGGCGTAGCCGACGCCGTTGACGTAGGCGCCGTTGGCCTTGACCGTGTCGCACATGACCGTGCCGCCGGGCTGGCCGGAGGTGTTGGTCACCAGGTTCGGCAGCGAGTCGATCTCGATGATGTTGATGATCCGGATGCTGCTGTACTTCGGGTCGCCCTGGATCGCGGCGATCGGGTCGATGTACTCGGCCTTGTACTTCGGCAGCTCGTCCGGGCCCAGCTCACCGTTGGAGGCGAGCGCCGAGCAGTCCCGGCCGGGCAGGTTGTAGATCACGAACTGGATGTAGCCGGCGCCCTGGCGCAGCGCCTCGTCCAGGTGGTCCTTCACCCCGAAGGCGCCGTTGGAGCTGCTGTCCGGCGTGCCGTTGATCGCGGCGATCCGGTCCAGCCAGACGGCCGTCGGGTTGTTGGAGATCCGGCTGCCGCCGGCCTCGGCGTCCGCCTTGGCCTTCCACTCCGGGTTCACGTAGCCGCGCACCCCGGCGTACGGGTTGTCGACCTTCGTGCCGGGCGGCGGGTTGGTCGTGGGTGGCGGGTCGGTCGGCGGAGGCGTGGTGGTGGGCGGCGGGTCGGTCGGCGGGGGCGTGGTGGTGGGCGGGGTGCCACCGTTGCAGACGACGCCGTTCAGGGTGAACGAGGTCGGCTTCGGGTTGCTGCCGCTCCACGCGCCGTTGAAGCCGAGGGTCGTCGACGCACCGGTGCCGAGGGTGCCGTTGTAGGACATGCTCCGGGCGGTGACCTGGCTGCCGGACTGGGTGTACGTAGCCGACCAGCCCTGCTGCACCCGCTGGCTGGAGTTGGGGAAGGTCCAGCCCAACGTCCAGCCGTTGACCGGGTCGCCGAGGTTCTTGATGGTGATGTTCGCGGTGAAGCCGCCCTGCCAGTCGTTGGTCGTGTAGGCGATGTCGCACTGCGTCGCGGCCTGCGCCGCGCTAACCGGAATCGTCACCAGCCCACCGGCGACCAGGGCGCCCGCGCCGGCGAGCGCTAGGGCCCGGCGTGGGCCGGTAAGCCTTCTCCACACATTCATGCCACTGATCTCCTTGGGCGAGACCGGGCTCGCGTACGGCCCGGCGAGACGGCCCGGTGAGCGTCCTGTGACGGACGGCCGCCGGCGCCAACGGGATTTCGGGGGTGCCCGGCCCGGACGGGCGAGGGTGGTGGTGGTGCGTGACCGACCGGTGCAGCGGTCGATCGATCGGCGGAACGTCGCCCGGTGAACCGGTGCCCTCGACTCCCAGCCTGCGCGGTATGGCTCCCCGAACCGCGTTCGCCGATTCTTGCATGGGAGCGCTTCCATGGCAATGGCTCGATGCGCGGGGGCGGCGGAGATCAGCCCGGCGCTCGTTTCGGACGATACCCCCGGACGTGCTCACCAGGCACCTGGCGGAACGACGCACGGCAGCAGCGGACGATCCGGCGATGCCGACGACGCGGAGGCCGAGACCGCCGTGGACCACCCGGACGGGCGGCTGGATGCCTGAGGCGGCACTCAGAGCGGCGAAAGCCGCTTAACTCACCTTCAGTGCCTAGCCGGAGCAAAGGTCAAAACGCGAATCTTTCACTTCATAAGTCATGAAACCGTCTAACGTCGGTCTTAGCTCGGTTGTCGCCGGGCACAGGACAACAGGGATGGAGTGACGCAGGTCATGGCTAAGAAGATGCTCGGGAAGGTCGTAGCGGGTGCCGCGCTCGGCGGTGCATCGCTCCTGGTGTTCGCGCCGGGGATCGCGTTCGCTGAGGGTCACCACGACGGCGGCAAGGACCGTGACGGCAAGGTCTACGCCAAGCCGCACGTGGTCAAGGCCGGCGAAGAGGTCAAGCTCCTCGAGATCTGCCCGGATCGCCAGGAGCACGCGTACGTGTGGTCCAAGGTCACCGGCAAGGTCGATCTCAAGCCGGTGCGTGACGACCGGGGTGAGGACCGCAAGTGGGGCGAGGAGGAGAACTCCGGCGACCACGAGAACGGCAAGGACGAGCACGGCAAGGACGAGCACGGCAAGGACGACAAGGGCAAGGACGACAAGGGCAAGGACCACGAGGGCAAGGACGAGAACGGCAAGGACGACAAGGGCAAGGACGAGAACGGCAAGGACGACAAGGGCAAGGACGACAAGGGCGGCCAGGGTGGCGGCGCTGCCGCCGACGCCGCCGCCGACGAGGGTGGCAAGGACTGGAAGGGCGAGGAGCACGGCCAGGACGCGGACGACAGCCGCGACAAGAAGGACTGGGACTCCAAGGACGAAGGCAAGAAGGACTGGGAGTCCCACGGCCGTGGCTCGGACGAGCGCGAGTCGGACAAGGGCTGGGAGAACAAGGGCCACGGCTCCGACGAGTACGGCTCGGACGAGCGCGGCGGCTACGGCTCGGACGAGCGCGGCTCCGACGAGTACGGCTCGGACAAGGGCTGGGAGAACAAGGGCCACGGCTCCGACGAGTACGGCTCCGACGAGCGCGGCGGCTACGGCTCCGACGAGCGCGGCTCCGACGAGTACGGCTCGGACAAGGGCTGGGAGTCCGAGGACCGCGGCTCGGACGAGCGCGACTGGGACAAGGAGCGCGAGTTCGTCTACTACGGCGAGGCCAAGGTCGACAAGGACGCGAAGCCGGGTCGCTACGAGCTCAAGGGCTCGTGCGGCGAGGGCGAGCTCGTCGTGCTGCCGCACGGCGGTGTCGACGGTGGTGACGGCGGCGTCGGCGCCGGCACCGACCGGGGCCTGGCCACCGGCGGGGCGGGCCTGCTCGGCGCTGCCGCGCTGGGCGGGATCGTGCTGATGCGTCGTCGGCGGACCGATGGTTCGCTCGTCTGACGTGTCGGCGACACGGGCCGGCGGCCGTCACGGGAAACCGTGGCGTGCCGCCGGCGCGGCCGTCGTCGTCACCATGGCCATGATCGGCGCCGGCATGATCGGCGCCTCGCTGAAGACCACGCCCGCTCCCCGACCGCCGCAGCCGTTGGCCCAGGCCGGACCCGAGGCCACCCGCACCCCCGACGACACCCGCCCGATCGATGGTCAGCAGGTCGGGGAAGCGCCCGCCGGCCTGGCTCGTTCCGCGCCGACGAGCATCGAGATCCCCCGGATCGGTGTCGCCGCGACGATCATGTCGCTGGGCACCAACCCGGACGGCACCGTCCAGGTCCCCCCGCTGGACCAGGCCGACAAAGCCGGTTGGTACGAGCCGGGCGCGAGCCCCGGCGAGACGGGCAACGCGGTGATCGTCGGGCACGTCGACTCGGCGGTGCTCGGCCCGGCCGTCTTCTTCGACCTGGGCGCCCTCGTCCCGGGCGACACCATCACCGTGCGACGGACCGACGGGGTGGCCGCCACCTTCACCGTCGACTCGGTGAAGTCGTACCCGAAGACGGCCTTCCCCACCGAGTTGGTGTACGGACCCAGCGACCGGCCCGGCCTGCGGGTGGTCACCTGCGGCGGCCAGTTCGACGAGGTCGCCAAGAGCTACCCGGACAACATCGTCGTCTTCGCCACCCTGGCGGCGTGACCGGCGACGAACGAGAGCGGTCCGGCCGATCGGGTCATCCCCGATCGGCCGGACCGCGTCCGGCGTACCCGACTCAGGCGGCTGCGGAGGTCCGCACCAGGGTACGGATCTGGCGCAGCAGCACCGACAGGGCGGCGAGATCCGCCCGCGACTCGTCGAACTCACCCATCGCGCGCCGAGCGCGGTGGATGGAGGTCGCGTTCGACTGCTCCCACTGCTGCACCCGCTCGTGCGGCGGCAGGTCGTCAGGTGTGGAGTCGAGCACCTCGGCGGTGAGCGCGGCCAGCGCGGCGTACAGGTCGTAGCGCAGCGCCATCCGGGCAAGGGTCTGCCAGCGGTCCTCCCGAGGCAGCAGGGAGATCTTCGACAGCAGCGAGTCCACCCGGAACAGGTCGGACAGCACGAAGTAGACCGAGGCCACCTCGCTGACGTCCCGCCCGGTGGCGTTGGCGGTCTCCACCACGTCCATCAGACCGAAGCTGTACATCAGCCGGGTCGCCCGCTCGGCCAGCTCGCGGGGCAGCCCACGCTCGGTCATCGAATCCATGTGCGCCGCGATGCCCTGCCGCTCGTTGCCGTAGAACAGCTCCTCGAGCCCCGGCAACAGCCGCGTGACACCGTCGCGCAGCCGGGCGATCTCAGCCGGCACGTCGATCGGCGAGCGCCGGTTGGAGACCAACCACCGCACCGCACGGTCGAGCAAACGACGGGTGTCCAGGTAGACGCTCGTCTGCAACTCGGGCGCCACCTTGTTGTCCAGCGCCTCGACCGCGTCCCACAGGTCGCGCAGACCGAACACCTCGCTGACCACCACGTAGGCCCGGATCACGTCAGCGGCGCTGGCCGCGGTCTCCTCGACCACCCGGAAGATGAACGAGATGCCGCCCCGGTTGATCGCCTCGTTGACGAGCACCGTGGTGACGATGTCCCGGCGCAGCCGGTGCCGGCCCATCCGGTCGGCGAACCGCTCACGCATCGGCGTCGGGAAGTAGTTGACCAGGACGTCGGTCGTCCACTCCTCGTCCGCCAGCCCCTCGGTGAGGATCTCCCGCTCCAGGACGATCTTCACGTACGCGAGCAGCACCGCGAACTCCGGCGCGGTCAGCCCGGACTCGCTGCGTACCGCCAGCTCCTCGTCCGGCGGCAGGGCCTCCAACGCCCGGTCCAACCCGCCCGAACGCTCCAACTCGTTGATCATCCGGCGGTGCACCGGAAGCAGCGAAGCGGCCTGGGCCTGGGCGTTGTTGATCGCCCGAGCCTGGTCGTAGTTGTCCCGCAGCACCAGCTCCGCGACCTCGTCGGTCATCCCGGCGAGCAGCTCGTCGCGGTCGGCCATGGTCAACTCGCCGTCGGCCACCGCGGTGTTCAGCAGGATCTTGATGTTCACCTCGTGGTCGGAGGTGTCCACCCCGGCCGCGTTGTCGATGAAGTCCGTGTAGATCCGGCCACCCGTCAACGCGTACTCGATCCGGCCGAGCTGGGTCCAGCCCAGGTTGCCGCCCTCGCCCGCCACCCGACACCGCAGGTCGCGCCCGTCCACCCGGATCGCGTCGTTGGACTTGTCGCCCACCTCCGCGTTGGTCTGGCTGGACGCCTTGACGTAGGTGCCGATGCCGCCGTTCCAGAAGAGGTCCACCGGAGCGGTGACGATCGCCTTCATCAGGTCCTGCGGCGACATCTGCGTGACGTCGTCGCCGAGGCCGATCGCCGCCCGGACCTGCGGCGTGATCGGGATCGACTTCGCGGTACGCGGGAAGATGCCACCACCGGCCGAGATCAGCTCCGGGTTGTAGTCCTCCCAGGAGGAACGGGGCAGGTCGAACAGCCGCCGACGCTCCGCGTAGGAGGTGGCCGCGTCCGGCTCCGGGTCGAGGAAGATGTGCCGGTGGTCGAAGGCGGCCACCAACCGGATGTGCTCGGACAGCAGCATCCCGTTTCCGAACACGTCGCCCGACATGTCGCCGACGCCGACCACGGTGAAGTCCTGGGTCTGCGTGTCCAGGCCCAGCTCCCGGAAGTGCCGCTTGACCGACTCCCAGGCGCCCCGGGCGGTGATGCCCATCTTCTTGTGGTCGTAGCCGGCCGACCCGCCGGAGGCGAACGCGTCGCCCATCCAGAAGTTGTGGGCCTTGGAGATCTCGTTGGCGATGTCGGAGAACGTCGCGGTGCCCTTGTCGGCCGCCACCACCAGGTACGGGTCGTCGCCGTCGTGCCGGACCACGTCCTCGGGCGGCACGATCTGCCCGCTGACGATGTTGTCGGTGACGTCGAGCATCGCTCCGACGAACTCCTGGTAGCAGGCGACCGCCTCGTCCCGGTCGCCCGGCTTCTGCTTCAACACGAAGCCGCCCTTGGCGCCCACCGGCACGATCACGGTGTTCTTCACCATCTGCGCCTTGACCAGGCCGAGCACCTCGGTCCGGAAGTCCTCCCGACGGTCGGACCAGCGCAACCCGCCCCGGGCCACCGGCCCGAACCGCAGGTGCACACCCTCGAACCGGGGCGAGTAGACGAAGATCTCGAACTTCGGTCGCGGCGCCGGCAGGTCCGGAATGGCCTGCGGGTCGAGCTTGAACGCCACGTACGCCTTCGGTCGCCCGTCGGCGCGCTTCTGGTAGAAGCTGGTCCGCAGGGTCGCCTCGATCAGCGTCAGGTACGAGCGCAGGATCCGATCCTGGTCGAGGCTGGCCACGTCGTCCAACGCGCCCCGGATCGTCTCCACCAGCTCACCGCTGCGCTTCCGGCGCTGCTCGTTCGTCTGCTCGCCCGGCGCGAACCGGGTCTCGAACAGCTCCACCAGCAGAGCGGCGATCTTCGGGTACGCGACGAAGGTCTGCTCCATGTAGTCCTGCGAGAAGACCGTGCCGGCCTGCCGCAGGTACTTCGCGTACGCCCGCAGCACCACCACCTGCCGCCAGGTCAGACCGCCGCGCAGCACCAGCTCGTTGAACCGGTCCACCTCGGCCTCGCCCCGCCACGCCGCCGCGAACGCGTTCTCCACGTGCGGGCGGACCTCGGCCAGCTCGTGGTGCCCCTCGGGCAGCATGAGGCCGAAGTCGTACAGGTAGACCCGACCGTCGATCCGGTCCACCTCGTACGGGTGCTCGTCGACCACCCGCACGCCGAGCGAGTGCAGCACCGGCAGCACGGCGGAGAGCATCATCGGCTCGCCGTACCGGTAGACCTTGAACCGGACGTCCATCGCCTCGGCCAGGTCCGCACCGGGCACCCGGGTGCCCGGCCGGGGCGCGAGCTGCTTGCGGAACAGGTGCATCTCCAGCTGGCCGGGCTCCTCCAGCAGCTCCAGCTTCGCCAGGTCCTTCATCGCCTCGTACGGCGTGTGCCCGTCCTTGTAGCCCTCCGGGAACGCGTCGGCGTACCTGGTGAACAGGTGCTTTGCCTGCTCGTCGCCGAGCTTGCGCTCCAGCACCAGCCGGTAGTCGTCGTCCCAGAGCCGGGTCGCGTCGGCCAGCTCCTCGGCCAGCAGGTCGGCGTCGATGTCGCCGGGCGGCCGGGTCGGGTCGGTGCGGACGATGAAGTGCACCCGCGCGAGCATCGACTCGGTGACCCGGGTGGTGTAGTCCACCCCGACACCGTTCAGCTCGCGCAGCAGGATGTCCTGCATGCGCAGGCGGTTCTGCGTGGTGAACCGGTCCCGGGGCAGGTAGATCAGGCAGGAGATGAACCGCCCGTACGCGTCCCGACGCAGGAAGACCCGCAACTGCCGACGGCCGGCCATGCGCAGCACGCCGATCACCGCGTGGTACAGGTCGTCGGTCTTGATCTGGAACAGCTCGTCGCGCGGGTAGGTCTCCAGGATCTGGATCAGATCCTTGCCGGAGTGGCTGCGCTGGCTCAGGCCGGAGCGGTCCAGCACCTCGGCCACCTTACGGCGGACCACCGGCAACTCCCGGACGCTGGTCCGGTACGCGGCCGTGGAGAACAGGCCCAGGAAACGCCGCTCGCCGATCACCTCACCGGACGAGTCGAAGACCTTGAAGCCGATGTAGTCGAGGTAGGCCGACCGGTGCACCGTGGCCCGTGAGTTGGCCTTGGTGATGATCAGCAGGCGCTTCTCCAGCACCTTCTCGTGCGCCTCGGGCGTCATCGACGACAGCGACCGCGCGTCCGGCGAATCCGAGCGAAGGATGCCGAGGCCGGTGCCGAGCACCGCTTCGAGGGCCTTGCCGTCGACCGGGTCGGCCGCGTCGCCCCCGGGGGCGTCCACCAACCGGTACTCCCGGTAGCCGAGGAAGGTGAAGTGGTCGTGGGCGAGCCAGCGCAGCAACTCCACCGAGTCGGTGATGTCCTTCTCCGGCACCGGTGGGCGGTTGTCGGAGGTGCGGGTCGAGGCCAGTTCGTCGGCGAGCGCGAGGGCACGCTGACGCATCTTCGGCCAGTCCTCGACCGCCTCCCGCACGTCGGTGAGCACCCGCTGCAACTCGCGGCGCAGCCGGTCCCGCTCGGCCACGTCCCGGACCGGGTCGATCTCGATCCGCATCCAGCTCTCGACGATGTCGCCGCTGATCGCGTCGTCCGGCTCCACGTCCGCGGAGACCTCGGTGAGGCGGCCCAGCGGCTCCCGCCGGACCACCACGAGCGGGTGCACCAGCAGGTGCACGTCGAGGTGGTACGAGTTGAGCAGCGCGGTGACCGAGTCGACCAGGAACGGCATGTCGTCGGTGACGATCTCGACGACGGTGTGGTGCTGGTCGGCGTGCGGTTCGTGGATCCGCAGCTTCAACTCGCCCGGAACCCGCTGCTGGGCGAGATCCCGGTGCGCCCGGGCCGCGTCGAGCATCTCCTCGGCCGTGAAGCCGACCAACTCCTCGTCCGGCGCGAACCGCCAGAAACGGCCGACGAGTGTCGCCGCGTCGTGGTCGTCCCCTGCGAGCGCGACGGCCTGGGCCACCAGGCGCTCCGCGTTGGGAACGGGCTCGTCGAGCTCGGCGTCCTCCACGTCGTCGGCCAACGCCTCAGTCGGCAGGCCCAGATCGTAAAGGGTGTCGATGCTCGACCCGGTCAGCCCGGTGACGCCCGTGTCGAGGCGGCCGTAGCCGTCTCCGTCGGTCGCCGAATCGAAGTTGTCGTCGTCCCGGCCGGAGTCATCCTGCCGGAGGTCGGGTTCCGGTTTGATCGCCGGACGCCGGTCCATCGGTGCCACTCCCCTCGACCCACCGCGTTGTGGGTCACTCTGCCGCCCAGCCTAGGCCCTGCCGTTCTGCGCCTTCGTCGGCGGACCACTGGCCAGACGTCCGGATCGGGACTTCGTCCTTTCACCCGTTGCGGGTCCGAGGTTGGCCGGCTGCGGGATACCCCGCCACGCGATGTTCATCACACGGGCTCGGCCCGTCTTTGGCCGCGCTCGCGCTCGCGGGGGACGTTGGGGACGGCGTTCGCGTATTACCGTGCGAGGGCACTCTGAGATCGGAAGGACCAGCTCCATGCCGTTGTCGTACCCTCGGCCCCACCGGCCGAACCACGCCCGCCGCCGGACCGCCGCCCTCACCGCGGCGGTGCTCACGGCCGGCGTTCTGGCCGGCTGCTCGGGTGACGACGGGCCGGAACGCACCGTCGACGCGTTCCTGTCCGGCTGGCGCAGCGGTGACCTCCAGGCGGTCGGCCTGATCGACCCGACCGGCAGCAAGCTGCCGTCGGCCGACGTGACACGCGAGATCAAGGAGCTGTCCGGTGAGCTGGCGGCCACTCCCCCGAAACTGACGCGTCGGGGCGAGCCGAAGGTCACGGCGGACATCGCGACCACGACGGTCCAGGTGGAGTGGTCCCTGCCGGGTGAGACCCGTTGGACGTACGACCGGGAGGTACGCCTCGCCCAGGGCGACGGCGACCAGTGGCAGGTGATCTGGGAGCCACGGGTGGTGCACGAGCAGCTCACCAAGGGTGACCGGATGGCGTTGCGCCGCGACGCCGGTGCCCGGGCCGGTGTGCTGGACAGCGCCGGCAACCCGATCGTGACTCCCCGCCCGGTGGTGCGGGTCGGTGTGCAGCCCGACGGGGTCGCCGACATCAAGGACCTCGTCAAGGATCTCGACGCCGCGTTCAAGGCGATCCGTCCGGCGCTGGTCCCCGCCGTCGACCTGGGCGACCTGCCCAAGCGGGTGGCCGAGGCCGAGCCGGGGGCCTTCGTCGAGGTGGTGTCGCTGCGCGAGGAGGCGTACCGGCAGATCAAGCCCCGGATCTACGACCTACCCGGGACCAAGTTCATCTCCGGCAAGGTCGACCTGGCGCCGACCCGGGAGTTCGCCCGGGCGGTGCTCGGCACCGTCGACCCGGCGCAGGCGGACGACCTCGCCGCCCACCCGGACCGGTACGTCGCCGGTGACCTGGTCGGGCACGGCGGGTTGCAGGGCCGCTACGACGAGCGGCTGCGCGGCGGCCCCGGGCTGACCGTGGTGGTCGAGCGTCCCGTCGAGGGCGGCAAGCTGGAGCCGACCGGCACGGAGCTGTTCCGTCGGGAGCCGCAGCCCGGCCAGCCGCTGAAGACCACGCTCGACATCGCCGTCCAGAACGCGGCCGACGGGGCTCTGCGTGCCGAGTCCCGCCGGTCCTCCCTGGTGGCGCTGCGGATCAGCGACGGTGCGGTGCTCGCCGCGGCCAACGGCCCCGGTCCGGCCGGTGAGAACCTCGCCTTCAACGCCCAGGTGCCGCCGGGCTCCACGTTCAAGATGGTCAGCACACTCGGCCTGCTGGACCGGGGCGCGGTCACCCTGGACGGGCCGGTGGCGTGCCCGAAGACCTTCACCGTGGACGGTCGGTCCTTCAAGAACTCCGACGACTTCGAGCTCGGCTCGGTGCCGTTCCGCACCGACTTCGCCAAGTCCTGCAACACCGCGTTCGCGGCCCTGGCACCGAAGTTGGGCGGCGACGGGCTGGCCGCCGCCGGCCGCTCGCTGGGCCTGGAGGGCCAGTGGGACCTCGGCACGGACGCCTTCACCGGCAAGGTGTCGACCGGCGGGAGCCTGGCCGAGCAGGCCGCCGCCTCGTTCGGGCAGGGCACCACGCTGGTCAGTCCGCTGGCCATGGCCGGTGCCACCGCGGCCGTCGCCCGAGGCCGCTTCGAACAGCCGAAGCTGGTGCTCGACCCGGCGCCGGGCAAGCCCGCCCCGGCCGGCGAGCAGCTCAAGCCGGAATCGGTCACCGCGCTGAAGTCGATGATGCGCGAGGTGGTCACGTCCGGCACCGGCAGCGCCCTCAAGGATGTGCCGGGTGAGGTCTACGGCAAGACCGGCACCGCCGAGTACGACGACAACCCGGCCCACACCCACGCCTGGTTCGTCGGTTGGCGGGGCGACGTGGCGTTCGCCGTGTTCGTGGAGAAGGGTGGCGCCAGCACGGCTTCGGCCGTCCCGATCGCCGAGCGCTTCCTCCGCGCCCTCCCGGCCACCTGAACCACCGACCCCGCCCTCGACCCGCGGCCACCGCGCGTCGCCGGGACACCCCAACGCGGCGCGCACCGCCGGGGCCGCGTTGATCGACTCGCGTTCTGGGAAACCGCGCTATCCGACGCGATCAGACACCCCGACTTCAGGGAACGCGAGTCGATCTGCGGCCGGTGACCCGCGAGCGACTCAGGCGGTGTCTGCTTTGTGCAGATCTACGCCGTTTTCGCTGGCGGAGTTCGACCCCGAAGAGTCCTCGGCCGGCGGCGAGGTTCGCCGGAGCAGGCCCGGGCCGGCCGAAGCGGGCGGGCCGACCGGTTCGCGCTCGACCGCAACCGCAATCACGGCCGCCACCCCCGACGGCTCGGCGTAGGCGGGTCCGGGAATGCCCGACTGCTCCGCCTCGACCGCGCCGTCCCGGCCGGCATCAGCCATCCCGCCACCGGAACCGTCCACGCCGACGAGACCCACAGCGTCGAACCCGTTCACCCCGCCGGGACGCCCCGCGTCGAGCCGCTCCACCCCGGCGGACCGCTCCACACGGTCGGCGGGAGCGCCGCGCCGAGGGGCGGGGGTCGGCCGGGGCGACAGCAGTCGGGGCGGGACCGCCTCCGGGGCGGTGACCGGGGCCAGGCCGGCGACGACGGTGTTGACGATCTCAGCCGCGTACGAGCCGTCCGGGTCGTAGTCCGGGTCGAAGACGGTCAGCTCGACGCCGAGGCAGTGTGGGGTGTCGACCAGACCGGCGAGCAGGATCTCCAACTCGGCGAAGGCGATCCCACCCGGGTCGGGGGCGTCCACGGCGGGCATCACCGCCGGGTCGAGCACGTCCACGTCGATGTGCACCCAGTAGCCCGCGCAGTCGGCGAGTTGCTCGTGCGCCCACTGGGCCGTCCGGGCGGCACCTTCGGCCCGCAGCGCGGGGACCGGGCGGGTGGTGATCCCGGCGGCCTGCAGGTCGAGCCGGTACTCGTCCTGGGCGCGGATGCCGAGCACCACCACGTCGATGTCCCGGAAGTACGGGCGGCGTCCCTCCAGTGCGGCCAGGTCGGCCTGCCCCCGCCCGGTGACCAGGGCCAGGTCCTCACCGGCGGCAGCACCGACGTAGGAGGCGTTGCCGGGGTGCCGGAAATCGGAGTGCCCGTCCACGAAGACCAGCCCGATCCGTCCGCCGACGGCCTCGCCGAGGCGGTGCATGGCCAACGCCGAGCCGAGCAGCACCGAGCAGTCGCCGCCCAGCACCACCGGGAACTCGCCCCGATCGATGATCGAGCCGATCCGCTCGGCGAGCGCCAGTGAGTAGTCGGCGATCTCCCGGGCGTGGCACACCCCGTCGCCGGGCCGCCAGTCGCCGGGGTCGTACCGGGGCGGGGTGACACAGCCGGCGTCGCGGGCGCGTAGCCGGGCCAGCAGGTCGTGGTCGCGCAGTGCACCGGGGGCCTTGGCGCAACCCGGCACCGACGTGGGCGTCGGCGGTCGCAGACCCAGGTTCGTCGGCGCGTCGAGGACGGCGATCCGGCGCATCATGAGCTCCCGTCCTCGGTGGTCGGGCGGGCCGGCCGGAACGCCGGCCCGCGCTGGCGTGCTACGAACTCAGAACAGGGCGCTGGCCAGGGCCCGACGCGCCGTGGCGACCGCCGGATCGTCCGGGCCGGCGATGGAGAAGAGCGAGACCAGGTGCTGGCGTACCGTCTCGCGGTCTTCACCGGCGGTGCGCCGGACCAGACCGACGAGCCGGGAGTATGCCTGCTCGGCCAGGCCGCTGAGCACCTCGATGTCGGCGGCCAGCAGTTGCGCGGCCACGTCGTCGGGGGCACTCTCGGCGGCGGCCAACGCGGCCGCCGGGTCCGCTCCGGCCACCCGGCGGGCCACCCCGACCTGGGCCAGCCCCGCCGTCGCCGCCGCGTCCGCCGGGGCATCGGCAAGGATCTTGCGGTACGCCTGCTCGGCCGCGTCCAGATCACCGCTCATCAGCGCGTCGTCCGCCTCGTCGAGGCGGGGGTCCTCCGGTTCGGCGACTGTCACTCCGCCGGCCTTGAGCACGGCCTGGAGCCACTGCCGCAACTGCGGCTCGGGCACCACGCCGGAGAAGGCGTCGACCGGCTGCCCGCCGACGACCGCGTAGACCATGGGGATGCCCTGGACCCGGAACATCTGGGCGATTCGCGGATTTTCCTGCACGTCGACACGTGCCAGCACCCAGCTGCCGCCGCCCTCGGCGTTCAGCCGCTCCAACACCGGGGCGAACTCGTCGCTCTCCGGGAAGCCGGCGGCGCCGAAGAACACGACGACGGGCATGGCCATCGACCGTTCGAGGACGTCGGACTGGATGGTCGCCTCGGTGACGTCGACGATGGCGGTGTCACCGCCGGCGGCGGGTGCGCCGGTGGACGGACCGCCCTGCGGGGGCGTGCCGGGGCGGGAGCTGGTTGGTGCGGGGCCGCGCAGTGTGCTGAGGTCGACCGCGCCGCGGGTGAAGATCGACGAGGTGATCCGTGGGTCGCTCATGGTTACCTAGTCTCGCACGTGAGCCCGGATTCTCAGCTCACCCGCAACCCCGACGTTGCAACTCTCACGCCCCGCCGCACACCCCCGCGATCGTGCGTCTCAGGAAGGGGAATAAGCACCGTTCGCCGTATTCATCCCCACCCGAAACGCTCGATCGACGGAGTGTGTCGGTCAGAAGCGCGCCGGCTCGCGGTAGGTGCCCCACTCGGCGCGCAGCGCGTCGCAGATCTCGCCCAGGGTCGCCTCGGCGCGGACCGCGTCCAGCATCGCGGGGATCATGTTCCCGTCGGTCCGGCTGACCTCGACCATCCGGGCCACCTCCGCGCGGACCGCGTCCTCGTTCCGCGCGCTCTTCCGTTCGGCGAGCACCCGGCGCTGCTCCAGCTCCACCTCGTGCGAGATGCGCAGGATCTCCAGCTCCTTGGCGACGGTGCCGGTGTGACAGTTGACCCCGACGATCTTCTTGTCACCCTTCTCCAGCGCCTGCTGGTAGACGAAGGCCGACTCGGCGATGTGCCCGGTGAACCAGCCGTCCTCGATGCCCCGCAGGATGCCCGAGGTCATCGGGCCGATCTGGTGCGGCCCCTCCCCGCCGAGCTGCCGGATCCGGGCGAAGATCTCCTCCGCCTCGGCCTCGATCTTGTCGGTCAGCGCCTCGACGTACCAGGAGCCGCCGAGCGGGTCGGCCACGTTGACCACACCCGTCTCCTCCATCAGCACCTGCTGCGTCCGCAGGGCGATCTCCGCGGACTCGTCGGTGGGCAGCGCCAGCGTCTCGTCCAAGGCGTTGGTGTGCAGCGAGTTGGTGCCACCGAGCACCGCGGCGAGGGCCTCGACAGCCGTCCGTACGACGTTGTTGACCGGCTGCTGCGCGGTCAGCGACACGCCTGCGGTCTGCGTGTGGAACCGCAGCCAGAGCGCCTTCTCGCTGGTCGCGCCGTAGACGTCGCGCAGCCAGCGGGCCCAGATCCGGCGGGCGGCACGGAACTTGGCGATCTCCTCGAAGAAGTCGACGTGCGAGTCGAAGAAGAAGCTCAGCCCCGGTGCGAACACGTTGACGTCCAGCCCGCGCGAGAGGCCCAGCTCCACGTAGCCGAAACCGTCGGCCAGGGTGTACGCCAACTCCTGCGCGGCGGTCGAACCGGCCTCGCGGATGTGGTAGCCGGAGACCGACAGCGGCTTGTAGCGCGGGATCTCGGCGGCGCAGTATTCCATCAGGTCGCCGATCAGGCGCAGGTGCGGCTCTGGGTCGAAGAGCCACTCCTTCTGCGCGATGTATTCCTTGAAGATGTCGGTCTGCAGCGTGCCGTCCAGCGCGGACAGGTCGGCGCCCTGCCGCTCGGCGGCGACCAGGTACATGCAGAACACCGGCACGGCCGGACCGGAGATGGTCATCGAGGTGGTGACACCGGCCAGGTCGATGCCGTCGAAGAGCGCCTGCATGTCGCTGGCGCTGTCGATGGCGACGCCACAGTGCCCGACCTCACCGAGTGCCTGCGGGTCGTCCGAGTCGCGGCCCATCAGCGTGGGCATGTCGAACGCGACCGAGAGACCACCCCCGCCCGCGCCGAGAATCATCTTGTAGCGCTCGTTGGTCTGCCGGGCGTTGCCGAAGCCGGCGAACTGCCTGATCGTCCAGGTCCGCCCGCGGTAGCCGGTCGGATACAGACCCCGGGTGTACGGGTACTCGCCCGGCCAGCCGATCCGCTCGAAGCCCGGGTACGTGGCACCCTCCGGCGGCCCGTAGACCGGGTCGACCGGCATCCCGGAGAGCGTGGTGAAGTCGGCGTCCCGCTTGCGCGCGGCGTCGTAACGGGCCTGCCAGCGCGCCCGTCCGGCGTCGATCTCGTCGGCGTCCATGAGCAGGGCTCCTCCTCGGGTCCTCGACTGCACGTCGAGTGTAGAGCCCTCACCTGAACGATCGCTAAGTCACCGCCTACCGGCGGGTAATCGGCTGCCGCCTACGCGGTGGAGTCACCCATCGCCACGTCGTCGACTCGGATGTTGACCTCGTCGACCCGCAACCCGTACGCCTCGACCGCCGCCGTCACCTGGGCGCGCACCTCGCCGGTGACCTCCGGCACCGGGCGACCGCCCTCGATCACCAGCACCAGGTTGATCACGGCGGCGTCCCCGGTCAGATAGGCGGAGCAGCCCCGCCGGGCGTCGCCCAACTGGTCCAGCCCGACCCGGTCGAACACCGCGTTGAAGAACCGGGCGACGTCCCCGCCCAGCTCGACCACGCCGGGCACCGCCCTGGCCGCCGCGACGGCGATCTTCTCGACCACCTCGTCCGCGACCTTCGTCGTCCCGCCGACCGGCACCGACGCCACGGTCAGCTCCTGCGTCGCCTCGTGGTCCACCACCGCTCCCCTTCCTCGCATCACCGCGCCGAGACACCCGGCCTCCACCTCGGTGGGGCGGTGCGAGCCTACAAGCCCGACGTGCCGTCGGAGTGTCTTCGGTGGACCGGGTTACGGGCGGCTCGGGATGCGCCGCCCAACCGCTACGCCTCAGGCCCCGGCCGCCCCGGGCGGGTTCAGCTCGATGTCGTCGACAGTGACGTTGACCTGGGTGACCGTCAGGCCGTACTTCTCCACCGCCTCGATCACGGCGACCCGCACGGCCTCGGTCACGTCCGCGACGACGTGCCCGGCGTCGATCACCAGGACCACGTTGATGACGGCGGATCCACCCTTCACCTCGGCCGAGACACCCCGGCTGGCGTCGCCCACCTCGTCCAGGCCGACCTTGTCCAGCACACTGTTGAAGAACCGGGCCACGTCACCACCGAGATCGGCGACACCGGGCACCGCACGGGCGGCGGTTCCGGCGATCTTCTCCACGACCTCGTCGGAAACCGACGTGACGCCCCGCGCCGCACCCGTCGCGGGCGGCACCGTACCGGCGTTCTCCACCGCGTCCGTCATGATCACATCTCCCCTGGTGCGACCCATTGTGGACCGACCGTCTTGTCAGCCCGCCGCGCGCCAGCCTCGCCGCCGACCACGCGCCGCGAGCCTACTAAAACCGGAGCGACCTTCGCCTCCGGGCGCGCGACGCGCCGCCGAGGGACCACGCAGGCTGATCTTGGCGACTAGGCTGCGACCCCGATGTGTCCACGTTGGACGCCCCTAGGCGCCATGATTGAGGTCTGTTTAATGCGCAGGAAGTTGTTGAGTTTCGCCACGGCAGTCACCCTGTCGGTCGGCGCGCTGCTCGGCGCGGCCAGCCCGGCCCAGGCGGCCGAGTCGCCCAGCGCCCTCTGCGGCTCCGGGTACTACGTCATCGACAGTCACGGGCTGCCCGGCGCGACGGTGTACCTGCTCTACAAGTCCAACGGCTACAACTGCGTGGTCACCATCAAGACCGCGGACCGGGGCAAGGCCACCATGGTCGGCGCATACCTGATCCTGTCGAACGATCTCGGCGCCTTCGACGAGGACCCCTACAAGTACTACGCGGGACCGGTGCGGGCCGCGGCCGCCGGAAAGTGCGTCCAGTTCGGCGGACTCAGCCGGGGCACCGTGTGGACCAGCCCCTGGGGCCACTGCGGCTGAAGCCTGTTCCACAAGAACTAGCCGGCCTTATGAAACAGGCCTCAGACCCAGCTGACGCGGGGCCGTCGCCGGTGATCGGCGTCGGCCCCGTCGCGTTACCGGCTCAGCGAGCGAGCTGGGCGAGCAGGTCGTCCGCCGCCGTGTACGGGTCGGTCGCGCCCTCGGCGACCTTCGTCGCGAGCGTGGCCAACTCCGTACCGTCGCGCAGTGAGCCGATCCGGGCGCGGAGGGCGCCGAGCGCGATGGCCTCGATCTCGGCGGCGGCCCGCGCCTCCTGCCGGCGGCGCAGCTCGCCGTGCTCGACCAACCAGCCGCGGTGCTTGTCGATCGCGGCCGCGATGTCGTCGATGCCCTCGCCACGGGCCGCGATCGCGCGGACCACCTGCGGTCGCCACTGCCCCGGACCGCGTTCACCGAGGGCGATCATGCCCTGGATGTCGCGCACCGTGGCGTCGGCGCCGTCCCGGTCGGCCTTGTTGACCACGAAGACGTCGGCGATCTCCAGGATGCCCGCCTTGACCGCCTGGATCGCGTCGCCCATCCCCGGCGCGAGCAGCACCAGCGTGGTGTCGGCGAGCGAGGCGACCTCGACCTCGGCCTGCCCGACGCCGACGGTCTCCACCAGCACCACGTCACAACCGGCGCCCTCCAGCACCCGGACCGCCTGCGGCGTCGCCGCCGCCAGACCGCCGAGGTGCCCCCGGCTGGACATGGACCGGATGTAGACGCCCGGATCGGTGGCGTGGTCCTGCATCCGCACCCGGTCGCCGAGGATCGCGCCGCCGGTGAACGGGCTGGACGGGTCGACCGCCAGCACGCCGACCCGGTGCCCGCGTGCCCGCAGGGCGCGTACCAACTCGTTCGTGGTGGTCGACTTGCCCACCCCGGGCGAGCCGGTCAACCCGACCACCTGGGCCTGCCCGGCGTACGGGGCCAGCGCCGCGGCGATCTCCGGCAGCAGCGTGTCGCCGTTCTCCACCAACGTGATCAGCCGGGCCACCGCGCGGGGGTCACCTGCGCGGGCCCGTTCCACCAGCAGCGGTACGTCCCGACTGCGGCGTACCGACGTGGCGCCCGCCGCCGGCACCTGCTCGGCCGTTCCGCTCACTGGCCCGGCACGTGAATGATCAGCGCGTCACCCTGGCCACCGCCGCCGCAGAGCGCCGCCGCGCCGGTGCCACCACCGCGCCGCTTGAGCTCCAGCGCGAGCGTGAGTACGAGACGAGCGCCGGACATGCCGATCGGGTGCCCGAGCGCGATCGCGCCGCCGTTGACGTTGACCTTGTCCGGGCTGACTCCGAGGTCACGGGTGGACTGGATGCCGACCTGGGCGAACGCCTCGTTGATCTCGATGAGGTCGAGGTCCGCGACGCTCAGGCCACCCTTCTTCAGGGCGTGGTTGATCGCGTTGGACGGCTGCGAGTGCAGGGAGTTGTCCGGGCCCGCCACGTTGCCGTGCGCGCCGACCTCGGCCAACCAGGTCAGCCCCAGCTCGGTGGCCTTGGCCTTGCTCATCACGAGCACCGCGGCCGCGCCGTCGGAGATCGGCGACGAGCTGCCGGCGGTGATGGTGCCGTCCTTGGTGAAGGCCGGGCGCAGCTTGGCCAGCGACTCGACGGTGGTGTCCGGGCGGATGCCCTCGTCCTCGCTGATCACCAGCGGGTCACCCTTGCGCTGCGGGATGACCACCGGGGTGATCTCGTCGGCGAAGTGGCCGTTCTTCTGCGCGGCGGCGGCCCGCTGGTGGCTGGCGGCGGCGAAGGCGTCCTGCTCCGTGCGGGAGATGTCGTGCTTGACGCCGAGCCGCTCGGTCGACTCGCCCATCGAGCAGCAGTCCCAGGCGTCACTCAGCCCGTCGTGCGCCATGTGGTCCTTGACCACCACGTCGCCGTACTTGTAGCCGGTGCGCTGGCCCATCAGCAGGTGCGGGGCGTTGGTCATCGACTCCATGCCGCCGGCCACCACGATGTCGAACTCACCGGCGCGGATCAGCTGGTCGGCCAGGGCGATGGCGTCCAGGCCGGAGAGGCAGACCTTGTTGATGGTCAGCGCCGGCACCGACATCGGCACGCCAGCCTCGACCGCCGCCTGCCGCGCCGGGATCTGACCGGCGCCGGCCTGCAACACCTGCCCCATGATCACGTACTGGACCTGGTCCGGGCTGACGCCGGCACGCTCCAGCGCCGCCTTGATGGCGATACCGCCGAGCTTCGTGGCCGGAAGGTCCTTGAGGTTGCCCAGCAGCCGCCCCATCGGGGTCCGCGCGCCGCTGACGATCACCGAAGCCATGCCTGCCTCCGAAGGGGGTGCCTAGCTGTACGCCTTAACGATTGTTCGGTCAGACTAGCGCCATGGCTGAGAACTCCCCCGCCGAGCCCGGTGCGGACTACGTCACAGACATCGGGCTTCGCAAGATCGACCATGTCGGGATCGCCGTCGCCGACCTGGACGCCGCGATCGACTTCTACCAACGGACGTTCGGCATGCGTTGCGTGCACGTCGAGACGAACGAGGAGCAGGGCGTCCGCGAGGCGATGCTGTCCGTCGGACCGACCACCGAGGGCGGCTGCGTGCAGTTGCTCGCACCGCTGACCCCGGAATCGACGATCGCCAAGTTCCTGGACCGCAACGGGCCGGGCGTGCAGCAGGTCGCGTACACCGTGGTGGACGTCGACGCGGCCTGCGCCGCACTGCGCGAGCGGGGGATGCGACTCCTCTTCGACACCCCGCGACGCGGCACCGCGGACAGCCGGATCAACTTCGTCCACCCGAAGGACGCCGGCGGCGTCCTCGTGGAACTGGTGGAACCCGCCCGCACCCCCCACTGACCCCACCCCGCCCCCGCGCCGGGGCCACACGGGCCGTGCCGCCTCCGCGCGGCCCGCGCACGGCCCCGCGCGGGCCGCGCCGGGGCCACACCCGCCGCCCCCCGCCGCCCCGCCCCCCAAGATCCGCGCAACTGCGGGGATGTTGCTGCCACCGTCGCGTCTGAGACAGCAACATCCCCGAAGTTGCTGCCTCCGCCCGCGCACGCAGGCGAGGCGTGGGACGTCGGCCCTGCCTGCGCGCACGTCAGTGCGCGGTTGGCGGGCTGGTCGGACACCTTCACGCATCGGCGGATGCAGTTTTTCACAGAGGACTTCCGGGCCTAGCTACCGTTCAGTAACGTCCGGCCCCACCGGAGCGCGACCGGTGCCGGATGTGTCGAACGCCGACATGGTGGTCGTGCCCACCGGCGCCGACGATGGCAGCACCCGGGCCCGTGCGGGTGCGGACGAACCGGAGGTCACCGTGCAGGACATCCTCGAAGCGATCATGGCGGCGGAGGACTCGAACGATCCGGACCGCGAACTCGCCGGCGTCGCCGCGCTGCCCGTACCGCAGAGCTACCGGGGCGTGGTGGTCCGCGCCGAGGAGTCCCGGATGTTCGACGGGATGGCCACCCGCGACAAGGACCCCCGCAAGGCGCTGCACGTACAGGAGGTGCCGACGCCGGAGCTGGCGGCGGGCGAGGCGCTGGTCGCCGTCATGGCCAGTGCGATCAACTACAACACCGTGTGGACCAGCATCTTCGAGCCGCTGCCCACCTTCAAGTTCCTCCAGCGCTACGGCCGGATCTCCGAGCTGACCCGTCGGCACGACCTGCCGTACCACGTGGTCGGCTCGGACGCGGCGGGCGTGGTGCTGCGCGTCGGTCCCGGGGTGACCCGCTGGGCACCCGGCGACGAGGTGGTCGCGCACTGCCTCTCCGTCGAGTTGGAGGACGCGGCCGGACACGACGACACCATGCTCGACCCGCAGCAGCGGATCTGGGGCTTCGAGACCAACTTCGGCGGGCTGGCCGAGCTGGCGGTGGTCAAGGCCAACCAGCTCATGCCGAAGCCACGGCACCTGAGCTGGGAGGAGGCGGCCAGCCCCGGCCTGGTCAACTCCACCGCGTACCGGCAGCTCGTCTCGCACCACGGCGCCAACATGAAGCAGGGTGACGTGGTGCTGATCTGGGGCGCCTCCGGCGGCCTCGGCGGGTACGCCACCCAGATGGCGTTGAACGGCGGCGCGATTCCGGTCTGTGTCGTCTCCTCGCCGGAGAAGGCCGAGCTGTGCCGCCGGATGGGCGCGGAGCTGGTCATCGACCGCGCCGCGGAGGGCTTCCGCTTCTGGCAGGACGAGGAGACGCAGGACCCGGACGAGTGGCGACGCTTCGGCGAGCGGATCCGCGAGCTGACCGGCGGCGAGGACCCGGACATCGTCTTCGAGCACCCGGGTCGGGAGACGTTCGGCGCCAGCGTCTTCGTGGCCCGGCGTGGCGGCACCATCGTCACCTGCGCGTCCACGAGCGGCTTCCAGCACCAGTACGACAACCGTTACCTGTGGATGCACCTGAAGCGGATCGTCGGCAGCCACTTCGCCAACTACCACGAGGCGTGGCAGGCCAACCGGCTGGTCGCGCTCGGCAAGGTGCACCCGACGGTCTCCCGCACCTACCCGCTGGAGCGCACCGGCCAGGCCGCGTACGAGGTGCACCGCAACGCCCACCAGGGCAAGGTCGGCGTGCGGTGCCTCGCCCCCACCGACGGGCTGGGTGTACGCGACGGGGAACTGCGCGCCCAGCACGAGGACGCGATCAACCGGTTCCGCGGACACTGAGCGGGCCCGTCCGGCTGGGCTGGTCGGCACCGAGCGGGCCCGACCGGCTGGCACCGAGCCGGCCACCGGCCGGACGGACGAGCACCCGGTGGCCATTGTGGTGCTCGGCATTGTTCTTCCATCTGATTAGCGCAAGGCCGCCCTGGGATCCGACAAAGGGCCTCGGGGTGACCTCGGGGCCCTTTTCCGGATCACGCCGCACGGCGTGCGCCCCGCCCGGGAGCTGCCAAGATCGCCGATTGGTCCGGCTCCGCCGATCGCCGAAGTTGACCATGTAAACAGGGCACGAAAGCTCCGCACCGCTCTTGCGAACCACCCTGGGGCGTCTGCCAGTATGTCCCAATGCCCCAGCAGCAGTCCTCCCCTCTCGCGTTCTTCGATAACGCGAACTCGCAGCCAGATTTCACCGTGGGTCTGCGCGGATACAACACTCACCAGGTCGACGACTTCCTCGGCCGGATGACCGCCGCGCTCACCCAGTCCGAGCAGGCCCGTGCCGAGGCCGAGCAGCGGATGAACGACGCCCAGCGCCGCCTCCGCCAAGCCGAGCAGCGCATGAGCGCGTTGGAGCAGAAGCTCACCGACACGAACAAGCAGCTCGAAGAGAACAACCGGCCCACCCTCTCCGGGCTCGGCACCCGCGTCGAGCAGATTCTCCGGCTCGCCGAGGAGCAGGCCAACGACCACCGCAACGAGGCCAAGCGCGAGTCCGAGGGCATCCTCTCCGCCGCTCGCCTCGAGGCCCGCGAGATCACCGACAAGGCCCGCGCCGAGGCCGCCGCCATGAAGGCCAGCGCGGAGCGCGAGGCGGGCAACCTGCGTACCGCCGCCGAGCGGGAGGCCGCCGAGGTCCGGGTGCAGGCCCGCCGCGAGGCGGACACGCTTCGCGCGGACGCCGACCGCGAGACCAAGCAGCTGCGCACCGTCACCGCGCACGAGGTGGCCGAGCTGAAGTCGACTGTCGAGCGGGAGGTGGCGACCCTCCGGGCGACCGCCGAGCGTGAGATCACCCAGCAGCGGGCGAAGGCCGCCCGCGAGGCCGAGGAGAAGCGTGCCGAGGCGACCAAGCTGCTGACCGACGCACGGGACAAGCGCGACAAGGACCTCCAGGCGCTGGAGCTCCAGCTCGCCGAGCGGCGGGAGAAGGCCGAGCGCGAGGAGTCCGAGCGCCACGCCGCCCAGGTCGCGCAGACCCAGAAGCTGGTCAGCGAGGCCGAGCAGCGTGCCCGGGCGGCGCAGGAGCGCGCCAAGGAGATCGAGCAACGCGCCGAGGCTCGGCGGGTCGAGTCGGAGCGCAACGCCGCCGAGACTGTGGACAAGGCCAAGGCGCACTCCGAGAAGACCCTCAACGAGGCCAAGGCCGAGTCGCAGCGCCTGCTCACCGAGGCCCGCACGGAGGCGGAGCTGACCACGCAGGCCGCCCGCCGCGAGGTCGAGGACCTCACCCGGCAGAAGGACGCTGTCACCTCGCAGCTGGGCCAGATGCTCTCCGGGCTCGCCGGCATCGTTCCGGGGGTGCCGGCCGCGGCGGCTCCGGCGACGGGCAAGCCGGAGGCCAAGAAGACCGACGGCGGTCAGGACCGGGTTCCCGCGGAGACCGCTGGCTGACGCGTGGCGTAGGTCGGGGCATCGACGGCGCGAGGTGACACCGGGTGACCGGTTCCACCTCGCGCCGTATGCGTTTCCCAGCTCGTGGAATGCCCGGTCCGAAACCGAGTGAAGTAGCTCGCACAAGGCCCGTCCGTATCGCCCCAGCCGGGCCCGATGCGTGTGAGGATGGGGGCATGTCGCACGGCGAGGAACTGTTCGCTCTCGGCGGGGACGTGACGACGGAGCCCAGCTTCGAGTCCGCTCTGCGGGGGTACGAGAAGAAACAGGTCGACCGGTATGTCGCACGTGCCGAGCACGAGATCGCGACCCTCGCCGCCGAACGGGAACAGGCGTACACACAGATCCACAAGCTCGCCGGCCAGGTCGAGGTGCTCCAACGCGACCTGACCCAGGTGCGCAAGCAGATGAACGTGGTGGACCGGGCTTCGTTCAAGCACCTCGGGCCGCTCGTCGGCTCGATCCTCAGCCAGGCCGAGGAGTTGGCCGAGCAGATCGTCGCCGACGCCAACGTGGAGATCGAGGCCCGTCGCGCCGCCGCCGAGCACATCATCGAGGAGGCCCGCGAGCAGGCCGACCGGGCACTGAAGGACTTCGAGATCGCCCTCGCCGCGCGGCGCGCGGAGGAGGAGCGGCACAGCGCCGCCCAGCGGGCCGAGGCGGAGCAGACCCTGCGGTCGGCCCGGGCCGAGTCGGAGCAGCTGCGTAAGGCTGCGCAGGACGCGCTGGCGAAGGCCCAGCAGGAGGCCACCCAGCTACGCGACACCGCCAAGGAGATCCACACCCGGGCCCAGCAGGAGTCGACCAAGCTGCGCGAGACGGCGCGCGAGACGTTGGCCAATGCCCGGCAGGAGGCCAGCGACCTGCGCGACGCGGCCAAGGAGGTGCACGCCAAGGCCCTCCAGGAGGCCAAGCGGCTCACCGACACCGCGACCGAGGCGGGCCGGGCCACGCACGCCAAGGCGCAGCAGGACGCCAAGCAGATCATCGACGACGCGTCGATGGCGGGCCGAGCCACCCGCGCCAAGGCACAGCAGGAGGCGGAGCGGCTGATCACGCAGGCGTCCGAGTCGGCCAAGCGCAACCGCGCCGAGACCGAGGCGTACGTGCAGCGGATGCGCGCCGAGACCGAGGCGTACGTCAAGCACACCCGGGAGCAGACCCAGCAGGAGCTGGGCGCGTGGCGGGCCGGGGTGGAGCAGGAGGTCAACTCCCGGCGGGAGGCGGCCGACCGCGAGTTGGCGCAGCGGCGGTCCGCAGCCGAGCAGGAGTACGCCAAGCGCCGCGACGACCTGGACAAGCAGCACAAGTCCCGCCAGCAGGAGCTGGAGACCGGGTTCACCAGCCGTCAGCAGGAGTTGGAGACGGGCTTCACCAGCCGCCGCGACGAGCTGGAAGCCGAGTACACCGGCCGCAAGAACGAGCTGGAGACCGCGTACACGGCGCGTCGGGACGAGTTGGAGACCGAGTACACGGCTCGCAAGAACGAGATCGAACAGGGCGCGGCCGGGATCCTCCAGGCGGCCGAACAGGACGCGGCGGCTCTGCGCCAGCGGGCCGAGACGGAGGCCACCGAGCTGCTGACCCGGGCCAAGACCGAGGCCGGCGAGAAGCGCCGCGAGGCCGACGAGCATGTCGCGTCCTCTCGGCGGCAGTTCGAGGAGTACGCGGCCACCACGCAGCAGCACCTCGCCACCACGCAGCAGCACCTGGCAGCCACCCAGCAGGAGGCGGCGGCGGGGCGGCAGCAGCTCGCCCAGGTGATGTTGGAGATCGCCCAGGCCCAGCAGCAGCTCGCGGACCTGCGGCAGGAGACCTGGAAGGCCCGGCAGGAGTCCGACGAGCTCCAGCGGCAGATGAGCGAGCTGCGGTTGCAGAGTGTCGCGGGTCCGATCGACGGTCCGACCGCACCGACGGCCGATGACGCCGCGAGCAGCGCGACCGGCGGTGGCGACGACGGCGTGACCGTCTCCGGCTCGGCACCCGGGTCGGGTCCGGCCACCGGTCTCAAGGCCGAGCCCACCGACACCAGGCAGCCGGCGAACGCCGACGCGGAGGACGCCGGGCAGCCGACGACGCGACCCGTGGCCGAGCCGGTGACCACCGTCGACGGTGGCGCGGCGAGCGCCGGGGTGGACGGCGAGCCGACTGTCGCCGCGGTGCCGGGGGTGGGCGGCCGGGACGCCAAACCAACCAAGATCACCAGCACCGGTGAGAACGGCAAACGTCCCACCAAGCCGACCACCGACGAGCGCAGCGCCAAGCCCAGCAAGGTCACCATCGAGAAGGACTGACCCCGCTGCGGGCGCAGCTACATGATCGACACGACATCACGAAAACCGGGGTGTCCGGATCACCCGGACACCCCGGTTTCATGAATGGCGAGTGGATCAGGACGGGTGGTCGGGTGGCGGGTCGATGATCGGGCGGCGGAACGGGCCCCACGCCACGAAGCGTTCGAACAGCTCCCGGGGTGCCGGCCCGTCGTAGGGATTGAGCTGGTACAGGTCGTGCGCCGCCTCGTGGTAGAGCCCGGCGAGGTAGATGGTCAGCGCGGCCGGATCACTATCGAACTCCGCCTTGAGCAGCAGCCGGGCGTCCGCGCAGGGCCACGGCAGGCCGTCGGCCCGGCAGCACCACATGGGCCGCAGCGGGGTGTGCGGCGTCCGCGCGCCGCACGCTCGCGGAAACATGGGGTACGGCCCGAGTCGCGGCTGGGGCAGCCCCGACACCGGGGTACGCGCCCTGCCGCCCGGGTGCGGACCCGGCGGCGTGCAGCCTGTGGACAACCGCCACACCGGGGTACGCGGCCCGCCCACGTACAGGCCGGACGGTGCGCAACCGGTGGACGGCCACGACGGCGAGGCGACGGTGACGGGCAGCGACCGGCCGACGGGGCGAGACGTGGGAGTGGGCATGGGGTTGTCTCCTCGACTGGGGCGTGGTCGCGCCGACGTGGAGACGGCAGACCCGGGCGGTGGAAAGCGGAGTGGTCCGGGACGACCCGGCACGTGACAGTCTGCTGAAGACACCGCTACGGTCGGAAGGCATCGACGGCTCCGGTGGGGTGAATCCGGTGACGACGTGGCCCGCCGGGTCGACCGGTGGAGACGACCCCTCGACCTGCGGAGGCACTGTGGAAGACGACGCCGCGCCGACGGCCGACATGATCCGTGCGCAGCTGCGTCGACTGCGGACCGCCGCCGGGATGAGCCAGGAGGAGTTCGGTCGGCTGGTGCACTACTCCGGCTCGATGGTGTCCGCGCTGGAGCTGGGGCAGCGTCCACTGGACCGGCTTTTCCTGGCCCGCGCCGACGAGGTGCTGACCACCGGCGGCCTCCTCGTCTACCTGCTCAAACTCGCCGAGCGCGACGGCCAGCCGAGTTGGTTCCGGCCCTGGCTGGACGCCGAGCGCAGCGCCCGCCAACTGCGCTGCTTCCAACCCACGCTGATCCCCGGCCTGCTACAGACCGAAAACTACGCCCGCGCGGTCCTGCGTGGCGACGAGTCCCTCAGCGCCGACGGCTTGGACCGGCTGCTGGCTGGCCGGATGGACCGCCAGTCGCTCCTCGTTCAGGCTGAGCCGCCGCAGTTCGTTGCCGTCATCGACGAGCTGGTGCTGAGGCGCACCGGGGAAGAGTTTGTCGGTCTGATGGTCGAACAGGTCGCCCACCTGATCTCCTGCGCGGAGCAGCCCAACATCAGCGTGCACATCGTGCCCGCCGAGGTCGGGCTGCATCCAGGGCTGTCGGGGCCGTTCGTCCTGGCCCGGGGCGCGGACGGCGGCTGGGTGGGACACCTGGAAAACCAGCTTGGCGGCACCGTGGTGGACACCGAGGATGGTCTGGCTACGCTGCTCGCGAGATGGGAGAGCGTGCGGAACGATGCCCTGTCCCGCCGGCAGTCCATCGAGCTGATGAAGAGGATCGTGACGACATGGAGCTGAAGAGCGCCGAATGGCGCAAATCAACCCGCAGCGGCGTTAGCGGGGGCGACTGCGTCGAGGTGGCGGACAATCTGCCCGGGGTGGTGGGCGTGCGGGACAGCAAGGACCCGAACGGCCCGGTCCTGGTTTTCGCGCCAGCCGCCTGGCGGGCGTTCGTCGCCGTCGCCGGTCGACCCACCGCCTGACCCGGGAGGTCCTGGTGCCGCAGCGAGGCCCGTCAGCCGGTGACCCGGACAAGCCGGAAGGACCGCCAGACAAGCCGGAAGGACCGCCGGACACACCGACCGGACGCCCGCCGACCACGCCGGCCGAGGTGCCGCCTCCGGTGCCGGTTCCCGCGCCGGGGATCGACCCGGACGAGCCGCCGGCCGTCCCGTCCGGGAAGTTCGGCACTCCGGGGCGGCCGTTGCGCCGTAGCAGCTTCCTGATCGGGTTCACCGGTGCGCTGGGCGTGCTGCTGGCGTACACCCTCTATCTGGGGATTCGCAATGCCGGCGGCATCCTGGTGCTGGTGGTGATCGCGCTCTTCCTCGCGGTCGGCCTCAACCCGGCGGTGGTCCGACTACGCCGGTGGGGTGTGCCGCACGGCCTGGCGGTGGCGTTGGTGGCGTTGACCGTGGTGCTGCTGCTCTGCGGCGGCGTGGTCGCACTGGTCCCGCCGATCGTCACCCAGTCGGGTCAGTTCATCGACCAGATCCCGAGTCTGCTCGACGAGCTGCGCCGCAATCCGACGGTCAACGACCTGGTGGAGCGGTACGACGTGGTGGAGCGCGTGCAGGGCGCGGCCAACGCGGAGACCGTCGGCCGGGCGCTGGGCGGGGTGTTGGGCGGCGCCCAACTGATCTTCGGCACGGTGTTCCGGACGTTGACCGTGCTGGTGCTGACCATCTACTTCCTGGCCTACTTCAACAAGCTGCGTTCACTGGGCTACTCGCTGGTGCCCCGCTCGCGGCGGGAGCGGGTGCAGCTGATCGGCGACGAGATCCTGGCCAAGGTGGGCGCGTACATGGTCGGCGCGTTGAGTATCGCGGTGCTGGCCGGGGCGACGACCTTCGTGTTCGCGCTGATCGTCGGGCTGCCGTACCCGTTCGCGTTGGCGGTGGTGGTCGCGGTGACCGACCTGATCCCGCAGATCGGCGCGACCCTGGGCGCGGTGATCGTGAGCCTGGTCGGCTTCGCCGCCGACCTGCCCACCGGCATCGCCTGCGCGGTGTTCTTCCTGATCTACCAGCAGGTGGAGAACTACCTGATCTACCCGAAGGTGATGCGGCGCTCGGTCGAGGTCAACGAGGTCGCGGCGCTGCTCGCCGCACTGCTCGGAGTGGCGTTGCTGGGCGTGGTCGGCGCGCTGATCGCCATCCCCACGGTGGCCGCGCTGCAACTGATCCTGCGCGAGGTGGTGCTGCCCCGCCAGGAGAGAGGGTGACCGATCAGTCGCCCGGCTGCGGCACTGGCGTGTCCGCGAACGAGGCGACCGTCCGGTCGGCGTACGCGCTGACGTCGCCGGACTCCATCGGGCCGTCCCAGGTCGTCGGCAGTGGCACCTCGACCGCCGGGTTGACCCGACGGACGATCTCGTCGAGCACCCTCTCCGCGTCACCCACCCAGAGGTGCTTGGCACCGGACACCCCGACCACCTCGGCCTGCGGCACGGCGGCGAACCGCTCCCGCGCCTCGGTCGGCCGCAGGTAGTCGTCGAACTCCGGCACGAGCGCCGTCAACGGTCGACCTGAGGCGGCCCAGGTGGCCAGGTCCTCCGGGGCGGAGAAGCGCAGCGGCGGGGAGAGCAGGATCGCACCCGCGATCGCCGGGTCGCAGCCGTACTTCAGGGCCAGGTCGGTGCCGAACGACCAGCCGACCAGCCAGATGTCGGGCAGCTCGGCGAACTCCGCGTACTCGATGGCGGCGGCCACGTCGTAGCGCTCGCCCACGGCACCGTCGAACGCGCCCTCACTGGTGCCGCGCAGGCTGCTGGTGCCCCGGGTGTTGAACCGCAGCACCGCCAGGTCGGCCAGCGCGGGCAGCCGCCAGGCCGCCTTGCGGAAGACGTGACTGTCCATCATCCCGCCGTGGGTGGGCAGCGGGTGCAGGCAGACCAGGGTGGCCACCGGCGGCCGGTCGGCCGGCACCGCCAACTCGCCGACCAGCCGCAGACCGTCTGCGGTGTGCAGCTCGATGTCCTCCCGGCGGCCGGGCAGGATCGACGACGCGCGGATCGCTGTGCTCACCGCCCAAGTCTGTCGCGAAACCGCCGCCGCCGCCCACCCAGGCAGGAACAGGGTGATCCAGGTCGCTCAGTGGACCGGTCAGTAGCGCGGGGCGCCCCGGCCGCGCTGCACCGCCGGGCCACGCCGGTCCCGGGCGCGCCAGCAGCCGCTGTGCCAGTGCCGCCGGTCGGTCAGGTCACCCAGGCCGTCGGCCGGCCAGGCCACCAGGTGCGCCACCCCGGGTCGGATCTCCTGGTCACAGCCGGGGCAGCGGTACGTCTTGACCGACGCCCCCGCGCCGATGCCGCGTACCTGCCAGGCGCCGTCGGTCCACTGCTGCACCGAGGCCACGCCCTGCCGGACCCGGTCGGCGTCCAGGTCGGCGTTCTCGTCCCGGCGGGGGCGGTTGCGACGGGGGCTCACAGTCACCAAGCGTACGGTCCAACAGCCGGGACGGCTCCGCGGCCGGCCCGGCGGCGATTGGGATCACCGCCAGCTCTGTGGCCGGGTCGGGTCCTCGTCGACCTGGGTACCAGCCAGCACGGTTGTCGCGTCGGCCTCGGTGAAGATGTGCGGTGGTCGTTCGCTCTGCCAGGGCCAGCCGAAGTCGACGGAGACCGTGATCCGGGGAATGCCGACCAGCTCCATCCGGGTCGCGGAGAGCAACACGGGCCGGCCGGCGACGCTGTGGTTCGCCCTGGTGTAGGTACCGGCCTGGCTGGCGTAGCGGTACTGCACCGTCATGGTCTCGGTGTCAGCGCGGGTCACGGCGAACCGGGCGGTGACCAGCCGGGGGTACGAGGCGACGTCGACCGCACAGGCGGACACCCTCGCGCCCTGGGGCAGGGCGTCGAGTCGCAGCGGACCCACGCACCGGCGTGCCTCGTTCCAGCGCAGGGCTCCGAGCGCCCGTTCCAGCACCGCCCGGTCGTCGTGCAGCATCACCGCACGGGCGTAGAGGCCTGGCACGGGCTGCCACATTGTGACCAGCCCACGGGGCATGCCGGTCGTCGCTCGGGCTTGACCGTCGAAGACCTGCGGGCCGGGTTCGCTCACGTCGACGGAGACGCCGTCGATCTCGACGCTGCTGGGCAACTCGGCGGACCGGGCCACATCGACGCGCACCGGCTCGCCGCCCGGCACGCCGATCCGCACCGTCTCGACCTGCCCCAGGATCACCTCCCAGCCCAGGTAGTGGGCCCGGGCCGGGTCGACGCCGAGGTGCAGCACGTGCGGGTCCGCACCCACCAGCGTCGGGTCGGCAGCCGCGCCGGGCACCCCTTCGGCGCGGGCTGGCAACGGTGGGACCACGGTGGCCGTGGCGCTGGTCCAGGGCATCCGGTCGGCCAACCGGTCGAGGTCCGTCCCCACCACCCCGCCGAAGCCGAGTGCTCCGACCAGTGACAACGCGGTGCCGGCGGCGACCCGGCGGTGGAGTTGGCGACGCCGACCCCGGGCGCGGGACGACCGCAGTAGCCGGTCGCCGTCCACCGGCCCCTCGGCACGTTCCCGCAACGTCAGGACGATCCGCTCGTCGAGGTCGGTCACGGCCGGCTCCCGTTCGTGGTCGGGGCACCGCAGCGCTCCCGGAGGTTGGCGAGCGCCCGCATCGCGTGGGTGCGGACGGTGACCGGCGAGCAGTCCAGGATCTGGGCGATCGTCGTGTCGTCGAGGTCCTCGTAGTAGCGCAGCACCAGCACCGCCCGCTGGCGGTCGGGCAGGCCGAGGATCAGCCGCCACATCTCGTCCCGGTCCGCCGCCTCGCCGCCGAGGTCGCCCCGGTGCGGCAGCTCCGCGAAGGTGTCGACGACCAGCTCCCGGCTCGACCGACGACGCCACCAGGAGATGTTGGCGTTGACCAGCATCCGCCGCACGTACACGTCGGGGCGGTCGGCGCGGGCGATCCGCCGCCACTGCACGTACGCCTGGGACAGCACGTCCTGGGTGAGGTCCTCGGCCCGGTACGGGTCACCGGTCAGCAACCGGGCGAGCCGGACCAGCGCCGGACCCCGGCTGCTGACGTACTCCTCGAAGGTCACACCTTGCAGACGCCGTCGGCACCCTCCGGCGTTGACCCGTCAGCGGTGCGAGTGGTCGCGGAAGCCGCGGCGGGTCTTGCGGCCCAGGTAGCCGGCGGTGACCAGGTGTTCCAACAGCGGCGCGGGCGCGAAGCCGGGCTCGCGCAACTCCAGGTACAGCTCCCGCTGGATGGCCAGCGAGACGTCCAGGCCGACCACGTCGAGCAGCTCGAACGGGCCCATCGGGTAGCCGCAACCGAGCTTCATCGCGTGGTCGATGTCGTCGGCCGTCGAGTAGCTGGCCTCCAGCATCTTCACCGCGTCGTTCAGGTACGGGAAGAGCAGCGCGTTGACGATGAACCCGGACCGGTCGCCGCAGACCACGCCGGTCTTGCCGAGGGTGGCGCACACCGCCCGGGCGGTGGCGGTGGCCTCCGGCGAGGTACGGATGGTGCGGACCACCTCGACCAGCGGCATGACCGGCGCCGGGTTGAAGAAGTGCAGCCCCACCACGTCGGCCGGCCGGTGGGTGGCCATCGCCACGTCGATCACCGGCAGCGACGAGGTGGTGGTGGCCAGCACCACGCCCGGCTTGCAGATCTCGTCGAGGCTGGCGAAGAGGGCCTTCTTGACGCTCAGCTCCTCGACGACCGCCTCGACCACCAGGTCGACGTCGGCGAGGTGGTCGAGGGTGGCCGACCAGGTGATCCGGCCGAGCGCGGCGTCCCGGTCGGCCTCGGCGAGCCTGCCCCGGACCACTCCCTTGTTCAGCGAGGTCTTCACCGCCTCGCACACCGTCGCGGATTTCTCCGCACCCCGGGTCACCGAGACGACCTCGTAGCCGGCCTTCGCGAACACCTCGATGATCCCGGTGGCCATCGTGCCGGAACCCACGATGCCCACCTTCGCGATGGCGCGAGCCCCGTCGGCGAGCGCGGCCTCCGTGGCCGGCGGCGTCGTCTCGTCGGGTACGACCTTCGGCGAACCGGGCCGCTCGTAGGTGTAGAAGCCCCGACCGGACTTACGGCCGAGCAGTCCCGCCGTGACCATCTGCTTCAGCAGCGGCACCGGGGCGTGCCGGCGGTCGCGCCCACCGCGCCGGTACATGGTGTCCAGGATCTCGTACGCGGTGTCCAGGCCGATCAGGTCCATCAGCGCCAGCGGGCCCATCGGCAGGCCGCAGCCGAGCTTCATGGCGGCGTCGATGTCCTCCCGCGTCGCGTAGTGCGACTCGAACATGCCCACCGCGTGGTTGAGGTAGCCGAAGAGCAAGGCGTTGGCGATGAAGCCGGCCCGGTCGTTGATGGTGACGTCGACCTTGCCGAGCCGGGTGCAGAGCGCCTCGACGTCGGCGACCACCTCGGGCGAGGTGACGACCGTGCGGACCACCTCGACCAGCTTCATCACCGGCGCCGGGTTGAAGAAGTGGATGCCGATGACCTGGTTGGGCCGGCTGGTGGCCACCGAGATCTCGGTGACGCTCAGCGACGAGGTGTTGGTGGCGAGGATGGTCTCCGGTCGGCAGACCCGGTCCAGCTCCGCGAAGATCCGCTGCTTGAGGTCCAGGTGCTCGGGCACCGCCTCGATGACCAGGTCGACGGAGTGCAGCGCGTCCAGCCCGACCGCGAAGTGCACCCGCTCGTGCAGGGCGTCGCGGTCCGCCGCGGCGAGCTTGCCCTTGGCGACGGCACGGTCGGTGGAGCCGGTGAGGGTGGCCCGACCGCGTTCCAGCGCGGGCTCGGAGATCTCCACGGCCACGACGTCGATGCCGTTGCGGGCGAAGACCTCCACGATGCCGGCACCCATGGTGCCCAGCCCCACCACGCCCACGGTGCTGAAATCGCGCGCCACGACCGGCCTCCCCGGAGACTCCGCACGGCCACTGAACGGCCGCTAAGGTTATGCGCGCGAGTCTGCCACGTGACGCTCGGTTGTCGAGACGCCGTGGCATATTTCACCCACGACGCCGCGACCGTCAGGGAGCGGGCACTGTGGCCGCTAGGCGGCGGGCACCGTGGTCAGGGCCAGCAGCTCCGCGACGAACTCCATCGGACGCTCCAGGTGCGGGCTGTGACCACAGCCGGGCAACACCACCTCGTGGTACGCGCCGCCGGCCGCCGCGTACCGGTCCAGCACCGCACGGGTCTGGCCGATCATCGGCTGGGGTGGACATTCCTCCTCACCCGGCCAGCCGGGCACCACACCCAGCGAACCCAGGTACGCCAGGTCGAACAGCGAGGTGTCCGAGACGATGACGTCGGCGTCCCCGCGTACCCAGGTGACCGGAGGTTTCTCGGCGACGGCCACCAGCTCGTCGGCGAGCTGGAACCAGGTCGGCGCGAGCGCGTTGAGCACACCGCGCTCCCCCGGTGCGGTGCCGGGCCAGTTCTCCGAGGGCACCGCCGTGCCCGGGTAGTTGTCGTCCCCGGTGGCGGTGGAGAGCACGGTGTCCAGCAGGAGGTCCTCGTCGGTGCCGAGGGAGGCGGGATCGGCCACATAGATGGCTCGCAGCACGGCGCGCGGGCTGGCCGGGGCGTCCGCGCTCCGGTCGCCGGACGCGAGCCGGGCGACGAAATCGGGGTTCGCGGTGCCGGCGCCGGTGCCGGCGAAGTCCGGGGTGGTCGGTGTGCCGGTCAGGTCACGGGTGCCGCCGAAGCCGTACGGGGAGACCGGCGCCGCGAGGAGCAGGGCGCTCACCCGGTGCGGGTGGTCGACCAGCAGGCGCATCGCGACCCCGCCCCCGAGGGAGTGCCCGACCACCACCGGGCGGGCGTCGGCCTCGAAGAGCATCGGGTCGTCCAGCAGGGCCGCCACGTCGTCGGCGAAGTCAGCAAGCCCTCGGGTGGCGTCCACCGGGGCCGTCTCGGTGTCGCCGTACCCGCGCAGGTCGGGGGCGACCACCCGCAGCGTCGGCGGCAGACGCCGGACCAGCGGCTCCCAGAACAGCGCGGACGAGCAGTTGCCGTGAATCAGCAGCACCGGGGTGCCGTCGGCCGGGCCGGCCACGCGTACCGACTGGGTGATGCCGTTCGCCGTGACGGTCCGGTGCTCGGTCTCCATCCGCGGCATGCTGCCACGCCCGACCGCGACGGTCCAGGTGCCCGGTCACCATCCGGGGAGCGGCCCGAGTGTGGGCCGCCCTCACCGTCGCGTGCCGGGCGGCGTCGCCAACGGCAGCGGCAGTGTCGGTCGGACGTCGCGGCGGGACGGGCCGAAGCTGAGGCCCACCGGATCGGTGAGCGCCACCCCGGGGTCGAACAGCCGCAGCTCGGTCCGGCCGAGCCGGATCACGTCGCCGTCGGCGAGCAGCTCCACCTCTGTGATCCGGCGATCGTTGAGCCAGGTGCCGTTGGTCGAGCCGAGGTCCCGCAGGGACAGGCCCTCCGGCGTCAGCCACACCTCGGCGTGGCGGCGGCTCAGGTGCGGATCGTTGATGACCACCTGCCCGGTCGGCGCCCGGCCGATCACCTGCCGTTCGGTTCGCACTCGAAAGCTCGCTCCGCGCATCGGCCCACCGGCAACCGTCAACAGCGGCATCAGTTCCGGATGTTCCTCCATGGACAGTCAGCCCTCCACCCCACACCGTCACTCCGCGCGTCAGCCTGCCACCAGACGGTAATCGTCAATACCGACCGGCCGGTCAGCCTCTCGTCACCTCCCGGCCACCTGCCGTTCGACGATTCGGGCGGGGGCTTTCGACATCACTGTCCTGACCTGCACTGATCAACGATCGGCCGGGGTGGTGGGACGCCCGGCGCGGCACCCCGGATCGCCGAGCTACCCGCGAGTAATTTTCGGGTCTAGACTTCCGCCATGACGGCTGTGCATGTCCCCGGCATCCCGATCATCGAGGCGGGCCGACTGGTGTCGACCAGCCCGGCCACCGGCGTCGAGGCCGGCCGCCTCCCCGTCGCCACCGACGCCGACGTGCGCGAGGCCGTCGCCCGCGCCCGCGTCGCCGGCGAGTGGTGGGCCGGGCTCGGCTTCACCGGCCGCCGCGACCGGCTGCTGCGGTGGCGTGCCCTGCTCGCGAAACGGATCGAGCAGTTGGCCGAATTGGTGCACACCGAGGGCGGCAAGCCGGTCGACGACGCGATCGTCGAGATCGTCACCGCGATCGAGCACATCGACTGGGCAGCCCGCAACGCCGGGCGCGTGCTCGGCCCACGCCGGGTGCGGTCCCGGCTCATCCTCGCCGAGTTCTCCGGGCACCTCGAATACCAGCCGCACGGCGTGGTCGGCGTCATCGGGCCGTGGAACTATCCGGTCTTCACGCCGATCGGCTCCGCCGCGTACGCCCTGGCGGCCGGCAACGCCGTGGTGCTCAAGCCGAGCGAGTACACGCCCGTCGTCGGCCAGTGGCTGGTGGACGGCTTCGCCGAGGTGGTGCCCGAGCATCAGGTGTTCACCGCCGTACACGGCCTGGGCGACGTCGGCGCCGCACTGTGCCGCTCCGGGGTCGACAAGCTGGCCTTCACCGGGTCCACCGCCACCGCCCGGAAGGTCATGGCCGCCTGCGCCGAGACGCTGACCCCGGTGCTGATCGAGGGCGGCGGCAAGGACGCCATGATCGTCGACAGCGACGCCGACCTGGACGCCGCCGCCGAGGCGTGCGTCTGGGGCGGCATGACCAACGCGGGGCAGACCTGCATCGGCATCGAGCGGGTGTACGCGGTCGACTCCGTCTTCGACGCCTTCGTCGACAAGGTGGTGGCCCGTGCCGGTCGGCTGACCGTCGGCCCGGAGGGTGCCGACATCGGCCCGATCACCATGCCGAGACAGATCGACGTGATCCGCCGGCACATCGACGCCGCAGTCGCCTCCGGCGGGCGGGCCGTGCTCGGCGGGCCGACCGCGGTGCAGCCGCCGTACGTCCACCCGACCGTGCTGGTGGACGTACCGGAGGAGTCGGCAGCCGTCCAGGAGGAGACGTTCGGCCCCACAGTGACCATCAGCCGGGTCCGGGACGCCGACGAGGCCGTCACGCGGGCCAACGCCCTGCCGTACGGCCTTGGCGGTTCGGTCTTCGGCCGACGGCGCGCGGTGGCCATCGCGCGGCGGCTGCGCTCCGGAATGGCCTCGGTCAACTCCACCCTCACCTTCGCCGGCATGTCGACACTGCCGTTCGGTGGGGTGGGTGACTCCGGCTTCGGGCGGATCCACGGTGAGGACGGGCTGCGCGAGTTCGGCCGGGCCAAGGCGATCACGCGGCGTCGCGCCCGGTCACTGCTGCCGTCGATGACCTTCGAACGGACGCCCACCGACATGACCCGGCTCGTCAAGGCGATCAAGGTGATGTACGGCAGGTGAGTGTCGGATAACCGATCTTCACCAAAGATCGGCGTATCCACATGTTTATGAGCCGTGGTCGCAGCGGTACATTACGTTAAATGGGCCCCAATCGATTGCGTTACCGCCTTGTCGACAGTGACCAGTCGTGGAGCGCCCGTCGGCGTCGGCACCGCTCGGACTGGCTGGCCCGCACCTTCCCCGACCTCGGTGACATGCACGTCGTCGATCTCGGCGGCCGGCTCGGCACCTGGCACCGCGCCACCGTCCGCCCGGCCCGGGTGACGGTCGTCAACCTGGAACAACCCCCGTCGGTCGTCCCGGAATGGGCCCACGTCGAGCAGGCCGACGCCTGCGACCTGCCGGAGCACCTCGCCAAGGGTGCCTTCGACCTGGTCTTCTCGAACTCGGTGCTGGAACACGTGGGCGGGCACGAACGCCGGTTGCGCTTCGCCGCCGCCGTCCGCTCGCTGGCCGACCGGCATTGGGTGCAGACGCCGTACCGTTACTTCCCCATCGAGCCACACTGGATCGCGCCGGGGATGCAGTTCCTGCCGGTCCGACTGCGCACCGCGCTCGCCCGCCGTTGGCCCCTGGGGCACAAGCCGACCCGCAGCCACGACGCCGCCATCCACCAGGTGCTCTGGACCGAGTTGCTGGACCGATCGCAGATGCGCCACTACTTCCCCGACTCGACGATGCTCGTCGAGCGGGTCTTCGGCCTGCCCAAGTCGCTGATCGCGGTGCGTACCGGAAGCTGAGCGGCGGCTCAGAAGAGCGTCAGCTCGTCCTTCTCGATGCCCCGCAGCTTGTCGTAGTCCACGACCACGCACCGGATTCCCCGGTCGGTGGCGAGAACCCGGGCCTGCGGCTTGATCTCCTGAGCGGCGAAGACCCCGGCGACCGGGCTGAGCAGCGGGTCACGGTTCATCAACTCGAGATAGCGGGTCAACTGCTCCACGCCGTCGATGTCGCCGCGCCGCTTGACCTCGACGGCGACCGAGCCGGAGTCGGCGTCCCGGCACAGCAGGTCGACCGGGCCGATCGCCGTCATGTACTCCCGGCGGACCAGCGTGAACCCCTCCCCCAGCACCTCCGGGTTGGCGGCCAACAACTCCTGCAGGTGCGCCTCCACCCCGTCCTTGCGCAGACCCGGGTCCACACCCAGCTCGTACGAGGTGTCCTGGAAGATCTCCTCCAGGGTGATCCGCAACTCCTCACCGGCCTTGTTGACCACCCGCCACACACCGGGGGCCTCCTCCAACCGGCACGGCGGGCTCATCCAGTTCAACGGCTTGTACGCCCGGTCGTCGGCATGGATCGACACCGACCCGTCCGCCTTCACCATCAGCAACCGGGTGGCCGGCGGCAGGTGAGCCGAGAGCCGTCCGACGTAGTCCACCGAGCACTTCGCAATGACCAACCGCACCCGACGAGGGTAGCCGAGCACCCGCCGGCCACCAGCGAGCGGCACTGGCGCGTCGATGCGATGCTGAGTCCGTGTTCGAAGTTCTCACCGGCACCGGCCTCGCCGCCTCGGCAGGGCTGAACGCCTACATACCCCTGCTCGTCCTCGGTCTCCTCGGCCGCTACACCGACCTGATCGACCTGCCCAGCGGCTGGACCTGGCTCGGCAACGGCTGGGTCATCGTCATCATGGCCGCCCTGCTCGCCGTCGAGATGGTGGCGGACAAGGTGCCCGTCGTCGACCACATCAACGACGTGGTGCAGACGGTGGTCCGACCGACGGCGGGTGGCCTGGCCTTCGGTGCCGGTTCCTCGTCCGAGACGGTGACGGTCAGCGACCCGGGAAGTTTCTTCTCGACCCACCAGTGGGTGCCGGTCGTCACCGGTGTGCTGCTGGCGTTGGGCGTGCACCTGCTCAAGTCCGCGGCGCGGCCGGTCATCAACGCGACCACCGCCGGTTTCGGCGCTCCGGTCGCCAGCACCGCAGAGGACGCGACGAGCGTGGTGGTCTCCCTCGTCGCGGTCATCCTGCCGGTGCTGGTGCTCGTCTTCCTGGTCGGCCTGCTGTTCTTCGTCTACTGGTTGTTCCGTCGGCGCTCCGAGCGACGCCGTGAACGAGAGGCGGCCCGCGCCGCCGGGTTCCGCGTCTGACCCCTGATCGACTCGGGTTCGTGTAAACCGCGGTGTCCCCGATCTCGGGACACCGCGGTTTCCTGAAAGTCGAGTCGATCAGCCCGGGTCTGGGTGGGTCAGGGCAGGTCGTTGGCGCGCCGGATGACCGTGACCAGGTCGTCGATGATGTCGGTGAGGGCGAAGTCCTTCGGGGTGAACACCCGGGCCACCCCGGCGGCCCGGAGGGTGTCCGCGTCGGCGGCCGGGATGATGCCGCCCACGACGACGGGCAGGTCCGCCCGCCCGGCGCCGCGCAGACCGTCGAGCACCGCGGGCACGGCGGCCAGGTGCGACCCGGAGAGCACGGACAGCCCCACCAGGTCGACGTCCTCCTCGACGGCGGCGGCGACGATCTGCCCGGCGGTCAGCCGGATGCCCTGGTAGACGACCTCGAAGCCGGCGTCACGGGCACGTACCGCGATCTGCTCCGCGCCGTTGGAGTGCCCGTCCAGGCCGGGTTTGCCGACCAGCAGCCGCAGCCGACCGCTGCCCAGCTCACGGGCTGTGGCGGTGACCCGCTCCCGGACCGCCGCGAGCCCCGGGTCGCCGCCGCTGCCGGTGGCGCCGGCCAGGCCGGTCGGCGCGCGGTACTCGCCGAAGACCTGGCGCAGCGCGCCGGCCCACTCGCCGGTGGTCACCCCGGCCCGCACGCACTCCAGGGTCGCCGGCATCAGGTTGGTGGTGGTCGCGGCGTCCGCGCGGAGCCGGGCGAGGGCCGCGTCCACGGCCGCCCCGTCCCGATCGGCACGCCATCGGTGTACGCGGTCGACGGCGGCGGCCCCGACCGCCGGATCGACCTGCTCGACGGCGTCGGCTCCGGCGGCGGTGAGCGGGGAGGGTTCGGTCTCGGCGTAGCGGTTGACCCCGACCACCACGTCGGCGCCGGACTCCATCCGGCGGCGGCGCTCGGCCAGCGAGGCGACGAGCGCGCTCTTGAGGTAACCGGTCTCCACGGCCGCGACGACGCCGCCCAGTTCGAGGACCTTGTCCAGCTCGACCCGCGCCCCGGTGACGATCTCGTCGACGAGTGCGGTCATCACGTGCGAGCCGGCGAACAGGTCGGGGTATTCGAGCAGGTCCGACTCGTAGGCCAGGACCTGCTGCATCCGCAGCGACCACTGCTGGTCCCAGGGGCGGGGCAGACCGAGCGCCTCGTTCCAGGCGGGCAGTTGCACGGCCCGGGCCCGCGCGTCGCGGGACATCGTGACGCCGAGCATCTCCAGCACGATGCGCTGGATGTTGTTCTCCGGCTGCGCCTCGGTGAGACCGAGCGAGTTGACCTGAACCCCGTAACGGAACCGCCGTTGCCGGGCCTCCGTGACCCCGTACCGGTCCCGGGTGACCTCGTCCCAGAGCACGCCGAACGCGCGCATCTTGGCGATCTCCTCGACGAAACGCACCCCGGCGTTGACGAAGAACGACACTCGCTGCACGACGTCGCCCATCCGCTCGGCGGGCACCTGACCGGAGTCGCGGACGGCGTCGAGCACGGCGACCGCGGTGGCCAACGCGAAGCCGACCTCCTGCACGGGCGTGGCACCGGCCTCCTGCAGGTGGTACGAGCAGATGTTGACCGGGTTCCACTTCGGCATCGCCCTCAGCGTGTAGGCGATGACGTCCGCGGTCAGCCGCAGGGAGGCCGCCGGCGGGAAGATGTACGTCCCCCGGGAGAGGTACTCCTTGATGATGTCGTTCTGGGTGGTGCCCGCGCAGCGGGCCAGCTCGGCGCCCTGTTCCAGCCCGACGGTCCCGTAGAGGGCGAGCAGCCACATCGCCGGCGCGTTGATGGTCATCGAGGTGTTCGTCTCGGCGAGTGGAATGCCGTCGAACAGCGCCCGCATGTCGTCGAGGTGGGCCACCGGCACCCCGACCCGGCCGACCTCACCGGCTGCCAACTCGTGGTCCGGGTCGTACCCGGTCTGGGTGGGCAGGTCGAAGGCGACCGAGAGGCCGGTCTGCCCCTTCGCCAGGTTGCGGCGGAAGAGGGCGTTGGTCGCGGTCGCCGACGAGTGGCCGGCGTAGGTGCGCATCACCCACGGGCGGTCCCGCTCGGGCAGCCGCCCCGGAAGTGCCGTCTCGTCCATGGCCGGAGTTTAAGTTACCGGCCAGTAAAAAGGGCTGTGGAAAACCACACAGGTCCATGTCGAGGACGTCCGGGTGCGAAGCACCCGCAGTGGCGCGCACCGCCACACCCCGGGCACCCGCAGCTTGCCGCCAGGACGCACACTGGACGGCATGGATGACGAGCTGGCCATCTCCGTCCGGGGGCTGCGCAAGGCGTACGGCGACAATGTGGCGGTGGCGGGCGTGGATCTCGACGTGCGGCGCGGTGAGGTGTTCGCGTTGCTCGGCCCGAACGGCGCCGGCAAGACCACCACCGTGGAGATCCTGGAAGGTTACCGACGGCGGGACGCCGGCGAGGTCTCCGTGCTCGGCGCGGACCCGGCGAACCCGGACGCCGGTTGGCGTTCCCGGGTCGGCATCGTGCTCCAGGGCACCGGCGAGTTCGACGAGCTGACCGTGGCCGAGGTGGTCCGGCACTTCTCCGGCTTCTACCCGGACGCGGACGACCCGGACAAGGTGATCGAGCGGGTCGGGCTGGCCGGCAAGGCCACCGCCCGTACGCACACCCTCTCCGGGGGGCAGAAGCGCCGGTTGGACGTGGCGCTCGGCATCATCGGTCGCCCCGAGCTGCTCTTCCTCGACGAGCCGACGACCGGCTTCGACCCGGAGGCCCGGCGCGAGTTCTGGGACCTGATCCGCGACCTCGCCGCCGCCGGCACCACGATCGTGCTGACCACCCACTACCTGGACGAGGCGGAGGCCCTCGCCGACCGGGTCGGCGTGATCGCCGGCGGCCGGCTGGTCGAGGTGGCCGCGCCGAACCAGCTCGGCAACCGGCAGGAGGCCCTGGCGACGGTCTCCTGGCGTATCCCGGACGGGGCGCTGGAGAGCGTGCAGAGCGCGACGCCGACGGCCCTGGTCGCCGATCTGGCCGCGCGCCACGGCGGCGAGGTCCCGGGGCTCACCGTGACCCGGCCGACCCTGGAGGACGTCTACCTCACGATGATCGGACACGGACGATGACGACCACGACGAAGCCGGCGACGCCGGTCGCCGCGACCCCCGGCCGACGGCCGAGCGCCGGCGCGCTCGCAGTGCGCCAGGGCCGGCTGGAGATCACCCAGTTCCTGCGCAGCAGGGAGTCAGTGGTCTTCACGATGGGTTTCCCCATCATCATGATCCTGATCTTCGCGTCGATCTTCGACGGGACGATCGGCGGTGGGGTCAAGTTCACCCAGTACTTCATCACCGGCATGATCGCGACCGGCCTGATGACGGTGAGCTTCCAGAACCTCGGCATCTGGATCCCGGTCGAGCGGGACCGTGGGGTGCTCAAGCGGTACCGGGGCACGCCGATGCCGAAGTGGGTCTGGTTCGCCGGCAAGGTGATCATGGTGGTGGCGATCGGCATCGCCGAGACCGTGTTACTGCTGGCCGTCGCGGTGGCGCTGTTCGACCTCGACCTGCCGGGCACCGCCGGCAAGTGGTTCACCTTCGGCTGGGTCGCCGTGCTCGGCGTGACCGCGTGCACCCTGTGCGGCATCGCCATCTCGTCGCTGGCCCGCACCGCCCGCAGCGGCTCGGCGGTGGTCACCCCGGTCGCCCTGGTGCTCCAGTTCATCTCCGGGGTGTTCTTCGTCTTCACCGACCTGCCCACCTGGATGCAGCAGGTGGCGGCGCTGTTCCCGCTGAAGTGGATGTGCCAGGGGCTGCGCGCGGTCTTCCTGCCGGAGAGCTTCGGTGCGCAGGAGCCGGGCGGCTCGTTCGAGCTGGGACGGGTCGCGTTGGTGCTGGTCCTGTGGTGCGTGATCGGCGTGGTGCTCTGCCTGACCACCTTCCGCTGGACCACCAAGCGCGACGGCTGAGCGGCCGACCGGGGCGGGCCTCCGCCCCGGTCGGCACCGGTCAGTACGTGTAGAAGCCCTTGCCGGTCTTGCGGCCCAGGTCACCGGCCGTGACCATCCGCTGGAGCAGCTCCGGCGGGAAGAACTTCTCGTCGGCGGTATCGGTGTAGATGTTCTTCGAGGCGTTCAGCAGCACGTCCACGCCGGTCAGGTCGGTGGTGGCCAGCGGGCCCATCGCGTGCCCGAAGCCCAGGCGGCAGGCCGTGTCCAGGTCCTCGGCGGACACCACGCCGGACTCCACCAGCTTGACCGCCTCCATCACCAGGGCGGAGATCAGCCGGGTCGTGACGAAACCGGCGATGTCCCGGTTGACCACCACCACCGTCTTGCCGACCTCCTCGGCGAAGGTCCGTGCGGTGTCCAGCGTGGCATCGCTGGTCTTGTAACCGCGAACCAGCTCGCAGAGCTGCATCATCGGCACCGGGGAGAAGAAGTGGGTGCCGACGACCGCCTCGGGACGCTCGGTCACCGCGGCGATCTGGGTGACCGGGATGGCCGACGTGTTCGTGGCGAGCACCGCGTCCGACTTGCAGATCTTGTCCAGCGCCCGGAACACCTCGTGCTTGATCTCCAGCCGTTCGAAGACCGCCTCGACCACGATGTCCGCTTCGGCCGCCGCCTCCAGGTCGGTGGTCGGCGTGATCCGAGCCAGGGTCGTCTCGACGTCGGACGCCTCGATCCTGCCCTTCTCGGCGAACTTCTCCAGCGACTTCCGGATGCCGCCGAGCCCCCGGGTGGTGGCCGCGTCGTCCAGGTCGCGCAGCGTCACCTGCCAGCCCGCCTGCGCCGCCACCTGGGCGATGCCGGAGCCCATCAGCCCGGCCCCGACGACCGCGAGTCGACCCGCCATCTACTTCTCCCTCGCTGCGATTGAGTGCCTGACTGCACCCTAGTCCGCGAGCCTGAACGATGGCTAAGTGGCGTCGTGGGGCGGCCCCTCGGCCGTCCTCGGCCGCCCTCGGTCGTCAGATCTCCAGCGACGGTTCCTCCGGCGTTGTGCCCCGCTCGACCGCCACCCCGAGCGCCCGCAGGTCGGCGACGAAGTCCGGGTAACCCCTGTCGACGTGGTGCACGTGGGAGACCTCGGTGACCCCCTCCGCGCAGAGCCCGGCGATGATCAGCCCGGCGCCGGCGCGGATGTCGGTGGCCCGTACCGGCGCACCGGAGAGACGGTCCCGCCCACGGACCACCGCGTGGTGCCCGTCGGTCTTGATGTCCGCACCGAGCCGCATCATCTCGTTGGCGAACATGAACCGGCCGTCGAAGATGTTCTCGGTGATCAGGGAGGCGCCGTCGCTGACCGCCGCCAACCCGATCGCCATCGGCAACAGGTCGGTGGCGAAGCCGGGGTACGGCAGCGTCACGACGTCCACCGCCCGGGGCCGGTCGTCCATCCGTACCCGGAAGCCGTTCCCCCGCGTCTCGACCAGGCCGCCGGCCGCGACCACCTTGTCCAGCGCGACCTCCAGGTACGCCGGGTCGAGCCCGGTCACCGTCACGTCGCCCCGGGTCATCGCCGCCCCGAACGCCCAGGTGCCGGCGACGATCCGGTCCCCCACCGTGGCGTGCCGCACCGGATGCAGACCGGGAACCCCGGTGATCCGCAACGTGGACGTGCCCGCGCCGACGATCCGCGCGCCCATCTGGCTGAGCATCGTGCAGATGTCGACGATCTCCGGCTCCCGGGCCGCGTTGTCGATGGTCGTGGTGCCCTGGGCGAGCACCGCCGCCATCACCAGGTTCTCGGTCGCGCCGACGCTGGGGAAGTCCAACACGATGTCCGCGCCGCGCAGCCCGTGCGGGGCCGAGGCGATGACGAACCCGTGCTCACCGGAGATCTCCGCACCCATCCGGGTCAGCCCGGAGATGTGCATGTCCAGCCCACGCGAACCGATGGCGTCCCCGCCGGGGTGCGCCACCCGCACGTACCCCCGGCGGGCCAGCAGTGGGCCGAGCACGCAGATCGACGCGCGCAACCGGCGGACCAGGTCGTAGTCGGCGTCGGCACCCGGCTGTTCGGGCACGTCGATGGTCACCGAGCGGGACCGGGCGACCCCGCCCTGGGCGACCATCGGGTCGACCGGGTCGTCCGCGTCGAACCGGACGTCACAGCCCAGCCGGCGCAGCACCTCCCCCATGATCGCGATGTCGGTGATCCGCGGGACGTTCGTGATCACGCTGCGGCCGGGCGCGAGCAGCGCGGCGGCCATCAGCTTCAACGCCGAGTTCTTGGCACCGACCACGTGCACGGTGCCGGCCAACCGGGCGTCACCGTGCACCCTGATGACGTCGACGTCGTTGACCGCCGGGTCGCCCGCGTCGCCGGGGCCCACCACCACCGGCCAACCGGCGCCGCTGTCCGGCCGCGTCGGGATCGTCAGGTCGGGAATCCGTAGGCTGTGCGTCATGGCCGTCCACCTCACGCGCATCTACACCAAGGCCGGCGACGCCGGCATGACCAGGCTGAGCAACAACGAACAGGTGCCGAAGACCGATCCGCGCATCGCCGCGTACGCGGATGTCGACGAGTGCAACGCGGCGATCGGCGTCGCGATCGCGCTGGGCCACCTCGACGAGGAACTGCGGTCCGTGCTGGCGTCGGTGCAGAACGACCTGTTCGACGTCGGCGCCGACCTGTCCACCCCGGTCGAGCCGGAGCCGAAGTACCCACCGCTGCGGGTGACCGAGGAGTACGTCGAGCGCCTGGAGGGATGGTGCGACGAGTACAACGCGCGCCTGAGCAAGCTCGACTCCTTCATCCTCCCGGGCGGCACCGCTGGCGCGGCGTTGCTGCACGTGGCACGGACCATCGCCCGGCGAGCCGAACGGGCGGCCTGGGCGTTGGTCAGCCACGATCCGGAACGAACCAGCACGCTCCCGGCAAAGTATCTCAACCGGCTCTCCGATCTGCTCTTTATCCTGTCAAGAACGGCAAATCCGGCTGGAGACGTGCTATGGGTGCCGGGCGGCAAGCGCTGACCGTCGGCGCTGCGCACCACCTCGGGGTGTGGGTTCCCACTCTGACCGCTGCCACGCGTCATCGAAGCTGACTCCTGGACATGCCAGGCCGACCAGCGCAGACCGGCCCACGGGCGCCTTGAGGCCGACCGGCGCCTTCCGGCCGACCGGCGCCTTGATCGACTCCGGTTCCTTGATGTCGGGGTGTTCTACTGCCGGGGACACCCCGACATCAAGAAAGCCGAGTCGATCAACCCACGTGCGGGCGCGGCGGGCGGGCTGCCACGGGGAAAACCCCAAGCGCAACAGCGTCAGGCGGCCGGCCAGTCCTGGGAGGCCACACGTGGCGAGACCGCCCCCGGAGGGGCGGCCTCGAGCCAGGAGAGAAAGCCGGTGACCGTCGATCGCGCCATGGCGATCTCCACCGGTGCGTGGTGACTGGTACAGCGGAGGATCACCCAGTCGGCCGGCATGGAGAGCCGTTCCTGACCCTCCGGCAACCGACGGCGTTCCACCGCCAGCCCCTTGCGCGACAGCACCCGCTTGGGCCGGATCGCGAAGCTGAACATCCGGTACCAGCGCAGCTCGTCGTCGGCGAACCGGCCGAAGCCGGGCGACCAGCCACGTCCGTCGAGCATGGTGGAGACCCGGACACTGAGCCGGATGATGCCACCGCTACGGGTGACCAGGGCTCGCCGGACGAAGAGGATCAGGAGCGCGACGAGGATGAGGCCTACGCCGATCCCGAAACCTTCGACGATCTCCATCCCCGGTGTGACTCAGCGGCTCGGCGCGGAAACCGGGGTTGCGCTCTCGGCCAGCACGGTGACGCCGTCGGCGCTCACCGAGAGGAAGCCGCCAGCCACCTCGTAGGAGACCTGCTCGCCACCGGCGAGCTTGATGCGTACCTGGCCGGGCTCGGCGAGCTGGCCGAGCAGCGGCGCGTGACCCGGCAGGACACCGAGCTCGCCCTCGGTCGTCCGGGCGACGACCATCTCGGCCTCACCCGACCAGACCTTCTCCTCGACGGCGACGAGCTCGACGTGAAGCTGCTGTGCCACGCTGTCTCCTTGCTGCGGCTACGGATTGCCGAAAGTCTAGCCTGACGCCGAGGCGCGCCTGACGCGGGTGGCGACAACCGCGCCCCGACTACTTGGTCTTGTTCACGAATTCCGGGTGCTCCAGCAGGAACGGGTCGAGTTGCTCGTTGTGCAGGGCGGTGAAGAAGTCCGCGACCCCCTCCTGGAACTGCTCACCCAGGTACCTCTTGCCGTCGTACACCCCACCACCCGGAAGCTTGATCATCTCGATCGTGTTCGGGCGGATGTCCTTCAGGGCGAGCCCGAAGTCGACAACACTGTTGCCCCGACCGTTGAAGATCAACGACTGACCGGCGGCGCGGAGCACCTTGTCGAGCTTGACCGGGTTGGACACCACGTCGGCGCTGAACGCCTGGCCGACCATCGCCTTGACGAACTGCTGCTGGTGACGCTGCCGGCCGTAGTCCGAGTCGGGAACGCCGTTCTTCGGGTAACGCTGCCGCACGTAGTCCAGTGCCTGCCACCCACTCAGGTGCTGGTTGCCCTTCTTGTAGAGCGCCTGCGGGCCGATGTAGCCCTCACCGCGGGGGTTGCCCGGGCGAGCCTTGCCGTCCGGCTGCTTGTGCTCGGACCGCACGTCCCGCTCGATGTACATGTCGACGCCGCCCATGGCGTCGACGATCTTCTGGAAACCGCTGAAGTTGATGATCGCGCCGGCGTCGAAGCGCTTGATGCCCGTCACGTTCTGCACGGTGGTCGCCAGCAGCTCGAAGCCCCGGGCCGCGTCGGGGTTCTTGCCCGGGACCTTGCTGCCGTGGGACATGGCAGCGTTGATCTTCGTGGTCTCGCCCAGGAACTCGGCCTTCTTGAACGGCGGGATGCGCACGTAGAGGTCCCGAGGCATCGAGAACAGGTAGGCGCGGTCCATCGACGCCGGCACGTGCAGCACCATGATCGAGTCTGCCAGGGGCGCCGCCGTCGGCGTACGCGGGTCGATGCCGACCAGCAGGATGTTGAGCGGCCCCTTGATCTCGCTCTTCTTCGCCTGGGCACCCGCGGCCTGGTCGCCGAACAGGTCCGCCTTTCCGACGGCACCCTCGTAGCGAGCCATCAGCACCTCGGTGCCGACCAGGACGGCCCCACTGAGCACTGTCAGCACGGTGCCGAACACCGTGCAGATCTTGGCCCAACGCGGCACACCTCGCCAGACGGACGACCTGCGGCCACTCTTGCCGGCCTTACCCACGAGCATCTCCGTTCGTTACGCCCACGGGAGAAAGACGGGCGCACGTCGCCGAAAGGTTGCAAGGATCAACGCTCGTTCGGGTGAGCGCGGAACCGACCGTATCTCGGATTACTCGAAAGCGACGAGCACCAGTAACGGACCGCGACGATGGTAGGACGCGAACATGAACAAAAGACTGCCCCGGCATTGCCGGGGCAGTCTTTTTGTTACGGATCCGATCGGGCTGGTCAGCCCTTCATCAGCTCCTCAGCCTTCTTCTCAAGGTCTTCGAGGCCGCCGCACATGAAGAACGCCTGCTCGGGGAAGTGGTCGTACTCACCCTCGCTGATCTTGCGGAACGCCTCGATGGTCTCCTTGATCGGGACCGTCGAGCCCGGCACGCCGGTGAACTGCTCCGCCGCGTACGTGTTCTGCGACAGGAAGCGCTCGATCCGCCGGGCCCGGGCCACGGTGATCTTGTCTTCCTCGGAGAGCTCCTCGATACCGAGGATGGCGATGATGTCCTGCAGGTCCTTGTAGCGCTGCAGGATCCGCTTCACCTCGGTGGCGACCTGGAAGTGATCCTGGCCGACGAACTCCGGGGCGAGGATCCGGGACGAGGACGCCAGCGGGTCCACGGCCGGGTAGATGCCCTTGTCGGAGATCGACCGCTCCAGGTTGGTGGTCGCGTCCAGGTGGGCGAACGTGGTGGCCGGGGCGGGGTCGGTGTAGTCGTCCGCCGGCACGTAGATCGCCTGCATCGAGGTGATGGCCTGACCCCGGACGGAGGTGATCCGCTCCTGGAGCTCGCCCATCTCGTCGGCCAGGGTCGGCTGGTAACCCACGGCGCTCGGCATCCGGCCGAGCAGGGTGGAGACCTCCGAACCGGCCTGGGTGAAGCGGAAGATGTTGTCGATGAAGAGCAGCACCTCCTGCTTCTTCACGTCGCGGAAGTACTCCGCCATGGTCAGCGCGGAGAGCGCCACCCGCAGACGCGTGCCCGGCGGCTCGTCCATCTGGCCGTAGACCAGCGCGGTCTTGTCGATGACGCCCGACTCGGTCATCTCGGCGATGAGGTCGTTGCCCTCACGGGTGCGCTCACCCACGCCGGCGAAGACCGAGGTACCACCGAAGTTACGGGCGACACGGGTGATCATCTCCTGGATGAGCACCGTCTTGCCCACGCCCGCACCGCCGAACAGGCCGATCTTGCCGCCCTTGACGTACGGGGCGAGCAGGTCGATGACCTTGATGCCGGTCTCCAGCATCTCGGTCTTCGGCTCCAGGTCCGCGAAGGCCGGGGCCTTGCGGTGGATACCCCAGTGGTCATCCGGGGTGAGGGTCTCGCCCTCGGTGAGGTTGAGCACCTCGCCGATCGCGTTGAACACGTGGCCCTTGACCGCGTCGCCCACCGGAACGGTGATCGGCGAACCGGTGTCACGAACCTCCGCGCCGCGAACCAGACCGTCGGTCGGCTGCATCGAGATGGCACGGACCAGGTTGTCACCCAGGTGCTGGGCGACCTCCAGGGTCAGCGTCTTCTCACCGCCGGACAGGTTCACGGTGACGTTCAGGGCGTTGAACAGGGCCGGCATGGCGTCGCGCGGGAACTCGGCGTCGACGACCGGGCCGATGACCCGGACCACGCGACCCGTGGCCGTCTTGGTCTCTACTGGGGCAGTCATCACACTTCACTTCCCGACGCGGCCAGCGCGTTGGCGCCGCCGACGATCTCGCTGATCTCCTGGGTGATCCCGGCCTGGCGGGCCGAGTTCATCTCACGCGTGTACTTCTCGATCATCTCTTCGGCGTTGTCCGTGGCGCTCTTCATCGCCCGCCGCCTCGCCGCCGACTCACTCGCCGCCGACTCGATCAACGCCGCGTAGATCCGCGTGTTGATGTACCTCGGCAGGAGCGCGTCGAGCAGCGCCTCTGCCTCCGGCTCGAACTCGTACGCCGGCAGCAGCCCCTCGGAGCGCGGCCGGTCCTCCACCTGCATCGGACCGATGACCTTGGTGACCGGGTTCTGCGTCATCAGTGAGTGGAACTCGGTGTAGACGATGTGCAACTCGTCCACGCCCAGCACGCCGTCCGCACCGGCAGCGCCGTCGACGTCGTCCGCACCGGCGGTGAACGCCTTGATCAGCGTCTCACCCACAGCACGGGCGTCCTCGAACGACGGCTGCTCGCTGAAGCCGGTCCAGTTCGCCTCGATCGGCCGGTCGCGGAACCGGTAGAACCCGACGCCCTTACGCCCGATGACGTAGAGCACCGGCTCCTTGCCGTCCGCCCTGAGGCGAGCGATCAGCGACTCGGCCATCCTGATCGCGTTGGAGCTGTAACCGCCGGCCAGGCCACGGTCGCTGGTGACCACCAGGACGCCGGCCCGCCGCACCCGCTCGCGCGGGGTGAGCAGCGGGTGGTCGATCCGGGCGTTGGACGCCAGCGCCGTGAGCACACCGGTGATGGCCTGGGCGTACGGCAGGGACGCCTGCACCCGGGCCTGAGCCTTGGCGATCCGGCTCGTCGCCACGAGCTCCATCGCCTTGGTGATCTTCTTCATCGACTTCGCCGAGCGGATCCGTTGACGAAGAACGCGTACCTGGGCCGCCATCAGATCAGCTCTCGGCCGGGCGGTCGGTCGCGCCGTCGCGGAAGCGGGTCACCGTCTCGCGGTTCTCGTCGCCCTCAAGCGGAGCGGCCGGCGCGTCGTTGACCCGACGGTCGTCCTCCTTGTTGAGGAAGACCTGCTTGAACTCGGTGATCGCCGTGTCCAGCGAGTTGACGATGTCGTCGCCCCACTGGTTGTCGGCGATCCCGGCCAGCACACCCTCGTGCTTGTGGCGCAGGTACTGGAGGAACTCCGCCTCGAAGCGCCGGATGTCACCCACCGGGATGTCGTCCAGCTTGCCCTCGGTGCCGGCCCAGACCGAGACGACCTCTTCCTGCACCGGGTACGGCGAGTAGTTCGGCTGCTTGAGCAGCTCGACCAGCCGGACACCGCGCTCCAGCTGGGCCCGGGAGGCCTTGTCCAGGTCGGACGCGAAGGCGGCGAACGCCTCCAGCTCGCGGTACTGGGCCAGGTTGAGCCGCAGCGAGCCGGCGACCTTGCGCATCGGCTTCACCTGGGCGGCGCCGCCGACCCGGGAGACCGAGGTGCCGACGTTGATCGCCGGACGAACGCCCTGGTTGAACAGGTCGGTCTCCAGGAAGATCTGACCGTCGGTGATCGAGATGACGTTGGTCGGGATGAAGGCCGAGATGTCGTTGGCCTTCGTCTCGATGATCGGCAGACCGGTCATCGAGCCGCCACCCAGCTCGTCGGAGAGCTTCGCGCAGCGCTCCAGCAGGCGGGAGTGCAGGTAGAAGACGTCACCCGGGTACGCCTCACGGCCCGGCGGGCGACGCAGCAGCAGCGACACGGCCCGGTACGCCTCGGCCTGCTTGCTCAGGTCGTCGAAGACGATCAGGACGTGCTTGCCGCCGTACATCCAGTGCTGCCCGATGGACGAGCCGGTGTACGGGGCCAGGTACTTGAAGCCGGCCGGGTCGGACGCGGGCGAGGCGACGATGGTCGTGTACTCCATCGCGCCCGCCTCCTCCAGCTGCCCCTTGATCGAGGCGATGGTGGAGGCCTTCTGGCCGATGGCGACGTAGATGCAGCGAACCTGCTTCTTCGGGTCGCCGGTGCGCCAGTTGTCCCGCTGGTTGAGGATGGCGTCCAGGGCGACCGTGGTCTTGCCGGTCTTCCGGTCACCGATGATCAGCTGCCGCTGGCCCCGACCGATCGGGGTCATCGCGTCGATGGCCTTGATGCCGGTCTGCAGCGGCTCGAACACCGACTGCCGGGCCATCACGTTCGGAGCCTGCAGCTCCAGCTCGCGGTACCCCTCTTCGGCGATGTCGCCGAGGCCGTCGATCGGCTGGCCGAGCGCGTTGACCACGCGGCCGAGGAAGGCGTCACCGACCGGAACCGAGAGCACCCGGTCGGTGCGCTTGACCCGCTGCCCCTCCTCCAGCTTGGCGGAGTCACCGAGGACGACGACGCCGATCTCCCGCACGTCGAGGTTCAACGCCACGCCGAGCGTGCCGTCCTCGAACTCCAGGAGCTCGTTGGTCTTGGTCGAGGGCAGGCCCTCGACGTGGGCGATACCGTCACCGGTGTCGGCGACGGTGCCGACCTCCTCGCGGGAGACGTCGGACGAGTAGGAGGAGACGTAGCGCTCCAGGGCGCCGCGGATCTCCTCCGTCGAGATGGTCAGCTCGGCCATCCTCTGCTTCCTTAAAATTCAGGGGCCCGGGATACCTAGTACCAACCGGTCCGAATGGCGTCTGTCAATCCGGGCGCTGGGCGGCGGTGCCGCCCGGATGCGCTGGGCGGCACAACCGCCCCGACACTGGGCGGCTGAACCGCTCAGCCGCTGGGCGGCGGAGCCGCTCAGCGCTTCGCGAGCGCGTTGCGGGTCTCGTTGAGGCGGCGCAGGATGGTGCCGTCGTACAGGTCGGAACCGACCCGGACGCTCACGCCACCGAGAACGGCGGGGTCGACCGTCTGCTTGACGGACACCTCTCGACCGTATATCGCGGTGAGGCTCGCACCCAGCCGACGCTCGTCCTCGTCACTCAACGGGGCCGCGACGGTCACGTACGCCACCTGCCGGTCACGCCGGTCGGCGGCCAGCTCGACCAGCCGGGTGAGCGCCCCGCTGAAGGAGCGTCCCCCGAACCCGCCGATCGCCGCCTCGACGAGGCGGACGGTGACCGGGCGGGCCTTGTCGGCGAGCAGCTCACGGGCCAGGGTGGCCCGCTGCTCGACCGGAGCCACCGGGTCGGCGAGCGCGTTGCTGAGCGCCGGCTGACCGGTCACCACCTGGCCGAAGCGGAACAGCTCGTCCTCGACCTCGCCCAGCTCGCCGGCCTTGTCGGCGCTGGCCAGCAGCGCCTCCACGCCGAGGCGCTCGGCGCCGTCGAGCAACTCCGACGGTGCCGACCAGCGGCCGGAGACCAGCGAGACGAGCAGGTCGAGCGCGTCCGCGCCGATCCGCCCACCCAGCATGTCGCCGAGCAGCGCCCCGCGATCCTCGCCGGACCGGGCCGGCTCGGACAGCGCCCGGCGCAGCCGCGGCTCACGCCGCAGCAGCCCCGCCACGGAGAGGATGGCGTCGGCGGTGGAGGTCACCGCCGACGGCTCCGCGCCGCGGACGTACGCGTCGAGGCGCTCGGCCGCGATCTTGTACGACTCCCGGCTGGCGGCCTGCATCAGCGGGCCCCCGTGCTCTCGAGACCGCTCAGGAACCGGTCGACGGTGCCCTTGCGCCGTGCCTCGTCGGCCAGCGACTCGCCGACGATCTTGCTGGCCAGGTCCACCGCGATGGTGCCGACCTCCGCGCGCAGCTCACGCACGATGGTGGCCCGCTCGGCGGCGAGCGCGTCCTTGCCGGCCTGGATGACCCGGTCGGACTCCTCCCGCGCCTTGGCGAGGATGTCCTGCCGGATGCCCTCGGCGTCGGCCCGAGCGTCGTCACGGATCTTGGCGGCGTCGGTCCGGGCCTCGGCGAGCTGGGCACGGTACTGCTCGAGCAGCTGGTTCGCCTCGGCCTGGGCGGCCTCGGCGCGCTTGATGCCGCCCTCGATCGCGTCGACCCGAGCCTGGAACGTCTGCTCCATGCGCGGGAAGACGAACTTCATCAGCACGAAGCAGAGCACGGCGAAGGCCACCGACCCGACGACGATCTCCTGCCAGAGCGGGACGATCGGGTTGTGGGTGGACTCACCACCCTCAGCGGCGAGGAAGTACATGGTTACCTCCCGGTCTAGGGGCGGGATCAGCCGGCCCAGATGAAGCCGAAGGCGATGCCCAGCAGCGCCAGCGCCTCGATGACGGCGAAGCCGATCCAGACGTACGGCAGGGTCATCCGGGACGACTCCGGCTGGCGGGCGGTCGACTGGATGTAGGCGGCGAAGACCAGGCCGACGCCGATGCCCGGGCCGATGGCCGCGAGGCCGTAGCCGATGGCGGCGGTGCTGCCCTCTACCGCGGCGAGAACGCTAGCGTCCATTGGTGTGGTTCCTCCTGGTTATCACGCGTGACTCTCACGCGGGACGACAACGGTTGGTGCGGTGGATCAGTGCTCGTCGGCGAGCGCGCCCTGCACGTAGCTGGCGGTGAGGACGGTGAAGACGTATGCCTGCAGGCAGATCACCAGGAACTCGAGGAAGGTGAGCGCGATGGTCATCACCCAGGAGAGCACCGAGATCGGGGCCAGCCAGACGTTGGCGCTCAGGATGGCGAAACCGCCGAGCGTGAAGACCAGCAGGAGCATGTGACCGGCGAACATGTTCGCGAAGAGACGAACCGCGAGCGAGAACGGCCGGACGATGAAGGTCGAGAAGAGCTCGATCGGGATCAGCAGCGGCAGGATGTACCACGGTGCCGGCGGGATCAGCGAGTTCTTGAAGTACTTGACGAAGCCGTGCTTCTTGATGCCGATGTAGTTGAACAGCACGTAACTGATCACCGCGAGGATCGCCGGGAAGGCGATGTGCGAGTTCGGCGAGATCTGGAAGAACGGGATGATCGCGAACGCGTTCGTCAGCAACACGAAGCAGAACAGCGTCGTGAAGTAGGGCGCGAACCGCACACCCGCGTGGCCGATCATGTCGACGGCGATGTTGTTGCGCACGAAGCCGTAGATCGACTCAGCGAACCACTGCTTCTTCGTCGGCACCAGCTGCGGGTTCCGGTAGGTCGCCAGGAAGAAGATGATCAGGACGCCGACCGCGATCCAGACCATCGCCGTGATCTTGGTGAACCAGTACGAGTTCTCCGCACCCCAGGGCAGGATGGCGGGCAGGTAGAAGTCGTCCACCGTGGGGGGGAATCCCGCCTGGCCCGCTGCCAGAACGTTCGCCTGTCCGAACACCGCGTCCCTTCCTAAGTAGGCGTGCCGAGTCGGCGGACGACCAGGATGATGCCCCCGGCCATACCGAGCACGACGCCGATCCCGGTGGCGACGCCGCCGGTGTCGAGCCACTGGTCAATCAGCCAACCGATGAAACCCCACACGAGCATGCCTCCGATGAGGTAGCTGAGCGCGGTCCAACCCTGACCGGCACCGGACGGAAGGTCGTCCGGTTCACCGGCGGGACGGGGGGTTTGGTCACCAGCCATGACGGGGCGAACGATATCAGCCGGGAAGACGAGGCTGTGCCTCACCCCCCGCACAACCGTCGTTGTGTGGGCTTCTCGTGGGCGCCGTCGTCTGTGGGCACGCTACTCCCCTTCCGCCCGTCGGAAAATGACCGGAGGCCGACACATTGCCGCGCGTCCAGAAAGTGGGACGACCCGCCGGGTCAGCGGTACGCCCGGCGAGCGTGCACCGTGGTCAGCCACCAGATGTGCACCGCCGTCCACACTGCCACCCCGGCGACGATGCCGAGGCAGAGCGGGATCAACCCCGCCCAACCGGTGGACGCCACCGCCACCAGCACCCCACCCAGCAGGCTGAACTTCAGCACGTACAGGCCCACGCCGAGCGGGAGCAGCAGCTGAGGGTTGACCTGGTCGGCCCGGGCCAGCACCACGGTGGTCAGCGTGTAGCTGAGCACCGTGACGCCCACCCCGGCCGCCGCGCCGACCGCCGCCGTCGGGCCGCCGGTCACCGCGCCGACGACGGCCGCGACCACGGCGAGCGCCACCGACGCGGCCAACAACACCGGCAGGTGTCGCAGCCGCCAGCGCCGGTCGCTGTCCGGCTCGACCACCCCGGGCTCAGCCACGGGGGTACGCCGGAAACGCCGCGACCAGCTCGGCCACCTCGGCGCCCAGCCGAGTCAGTTCGTCGGTGCCACCGGGCGTGCCGGGATCGGTGCGTACCGCACGGGCGATCAACGTGGCCACCTGCCGCAGCTCCCCCTCGCGCATCCCCTGGGTGGTGACGCTCGGCGTGCCCACCCGGATGCCGGAGGCCACCATCGGCGGCTGCGGGTCGTAGGGGATGGCGTTCTTGTTCAGGGTGATCGACGCGGCGTCGCAGCGTCGCTCGGCGTCCGCGCCGGTCACGCCCAGCTCCCGCAGGTCGATGAGCGCGAGATGGGTGTCGGTGCCACCGGACACCGGGCGCATCCCCTCGTCGGTCAGCCCGGCGGCGAGCGCCTGGGCGTTGCGGACGACCTGACCGGCGTACGTCTGGAACTCCGGCTGGGCGGCCTCGCGCAGCGCGACGGCCTTGGCCGCGACGGCGTGCATCAGCGGGCCACCCTGGGTGAACGGGAAGACCGCCTTGTCGATCCGCTGGGCCAGCCCCTCGCGGCACAGGATCATGCCGCCGCGGGGGCCGCGCAGCACCTTGTGGGTGGTCGCGCAGACGACGTCGGCGTACGGCACCGGGGACGGGATCGCCCGGCCGGCGACCAGGCCGATGAAGTGCGCGGCGTCCGCCATCAGATACGCGCCGACCTCGTCGGCGATCTCCCGGAACCGGGCGAAGTCGATCAGCCGGGGGTACGCGGTGGCACCACAGATGATCAGTTTGGGCCGGTGGGCCCGGGCCAGGTCCCGGACCTCGTCGTAGTCGATCAGCTCGGTGTCCGGCCGGACCGGGTAACCGACCGGGTGGAACCACTTGCCGGAGAAGTTCACCCGGCTGCCGTGGGTGAGGTGCCCGCCGTGCGGCAGGTCCATCGCCAGCACCGTGTCACCCGGCTGCACCAACGCGGCGTACGCGGCCAGGTTGGCGCTCGCCCCGGAGTGCGGCTGGAGGTTGGCGTGCTCGGCACCGAAGAGTTCCTTGGCGCGGGCGATGCCGATCTCCTCCGCCCGGTCCACCTCGGCGCAACCGCCGTAGTAGCGCCGACCCGGGTAACCCTCGGCGTACTTGTTGGTCAGCGTCGAACCGAGCGCGGCCAGCACCGCCGGCGAGGTCAGGTTCTCGCTGGCGATGAGCTGAAGGCCGCCCCGCAACCGGTCCAGTTCACCGAGGACCACCTCGGCGATCTCCGGGTCGGTGGCCCTGAGCTGCGCGAAATCCGGCCCCCAGAAGGTGCTCGTCTCGGTCTCCACAGCGAACGAGTCTAGGGCCTGTTGCACAAGGGCGGCCGAGCCGAGGCGGAGTCCGGGCGGCGATCCGGCAAGACGCGGTCACGTCCGGAACCGGTGTCGTATCCGGACGTGACCGCAACGCCGCCGGGCGTCGTCCGGGCCCGCCGCAGGCCGGCCAGTTCTTGTGCAACAGGCCCTCGGGGGCCGCAGACTGGGAGCCGTGAGATGCCTCGTCACCGGAGCCACCGGATACATCGGCGGGCGGCTGACGCCCCTGCTGCTCGCGAACGGGCACACCGTCCGCTGCCTGGCCCGTAAGGCGATGCGACTGCGGGACGTGCCCTGGGCGGAAGCGGCCGAGATCGTCGAGGGCGACCTCAGCAAGCCGGAGACGCTGCCGGCCGCGTTCGCCGACGTCGACGTCGCCTACTTCCTGGTCCACTCGCTCGGCCGGCCGGACTTCGAGGAGGCCGACCGGACCGCGGCGACCAACTTCGCGACGGCGGCCCGCGCTGCCGGCGTACGCCGGATCGTGTACCTGGGTGGGCCGGAGCCGGCAGCCGACGCGGAGGTCCCCTCCCCGCACCTGCGCTCCCGGGCCGAGGTGGGCCGGATCCTGCTGTCCAGCGGGGTGCCCACCGCGGTGCTGCGCGCCGCGGTGATCATCGGTTCCGGCTCGGCGTCGTTCGAGATGCTGCGCTACCTGACCGAACGACTTCCCGCGATGATCACCCCGCGCTGGGTCCGCAACCGGATCCAGCCGATCGCGGTCCGCGACGTGCTGCACTACCTGGCCGGCTGCGTCGAGCTGCCGGCGGAGGTCAACCGGGGCTTCGACGTCGGCGGGCCGGACGTGCTGACCTTCAGCGACATGATGCAGCGCTACGCCCGGGTGGCCGGGTTGCGGCGGCGGATCATCCTGCCGGTCCGCCCGCTCACCCCGTCGCTCTCCTCGCACTGGGTCGGCCTGATCACCCCGGTACCGAACAAGATCGCCCGCCCCCTGGTGGAGAGCCTGATCCACGAGGCGGTCGCCCACGAACACGACATCGCCCGGTACGTTCCCGACCCGCCCGACGGGCTGACCGGCTTCGACGAGGCGGTGGCGCTGGCCCTGGCCAAGGTGCGCGACGCCCAGGTGGAGACCCGCTGGTCGACGGCGAGCGGCCCGGACGCGCCCGCCGAACCGCTGCCCAGCGACCCGGACTGGTCCGGCGGCACCGCCTACACCGACGTCCGCGAGCGGGCGGTGGACGCGTCACCGGCGGCGCTCTGGCGGGTCGTCGAGGGCGTCGGCGGCGAACACGGCTGGTACTCGTTCCCGCTCGCCTGGTCCGTCCGGGGCTGGCTGGACCGGCTGGTCGGCGGGGTCGGGCTACGCCGGGGCCGACGCGACCCGCACCGCCTCCAGGTCGGTGAGGCGTTGGACTTCTGGCGGGTCGAGGAGATCGTCCCGGGCGAGTTGCTACGGCTGCGTGCCGAGATGCGGCTGCCCGGACGGGCCTGGTTGGAGATGCGGGTGGTGCCGACCGACGACGGCCGCAGCCGGTACCAGCAACGCGCCGTCTTCCTGCCGCGTGGCCTGGCCGGGCACACCTACTGGGGCTCGGTGGCCCCCTTCCACGCGGTGGTCTTCGGCGGAATGGCCCGCAACATAGCCCGCAACGCCGAACAGCCCTCCTGACCCGACCCTGGGTCAGTTGCCGGTGCGGGCTCCGGTGATCTGGAAGGCGGTTCGCTCGCTGGGCGGGACGAAGTCGCGTACCGGTTGGTCGCGCAGCCCGACGACGAGCACCTCGCCGACCGCGTCCACCATCCGGGCCTGCACCGCCTGACCGACCGCGTCCCGGGGGTCGTCCGGGTTCGCCGCCATCGAGGCGACCGCCAACTGCGGGGTGAACGCCACCACCGTCTCCGTCTCGTACCGCTCCGAGCTTCCGGTCTTGCCCGCCACCGGGCGGCCGACCTGCGCGCGCAGCCTCGGCGCGGTGGCGCCGTCGCAGCGCCCGTACATCGACTGGTCACCGACCGGGCAGCGCGCCGCGTCGGTGGCCGCCCGGGCCACGTCGGCGTCGAGCACCTGGCGGCAGTCCGGCTTGGCGGCGTCGACCGGCCGACCGCCCGAGTCGGTGATCGAGACCACCGGCAGCGGGGCACACCAGGTTCCCTCGGCCGCCACCGTGGCGTAGGCGGTGGCCAGGTCGAGCGGGGTGGTGGCGGCCACGCCCAGGGTGAACGGACCCCAGTTCCTCGCGCCGTTCCGGGCCAGGTTGGCGTCGGACTCGGCCCGCAGCACGATGCCGAGCCGCTCGGCCATCTCCACCACCCGGTCGGCGCCGATCTTCTCGGTCAGCCAGGCGAAGTACGTGTTCACCGAGCGTCCGAACGCGCTCCACATGGTGCGGGGGCCGTCCATCGACGACGGGCTGGCGTTCGCCGGACACCAGCGGCCGTCGCAGCTCGCCTGCCCGGTCACCGGGAAGCGGGTGAGGAGTCGGGTGGGCGCCACGAACTCGGTGGACAGCGGCAGGCCGGATTCCAACGCGGCGAGCATGGTGAAGAGCTTGAACGTCGAGCCACCCTGGTAGCCCTCGATCGCCCCACCACCGGCCACCAACTGGTTGACCGTGTTCGGGCGGTTCTTCTGCCCCACCGGGTTGTCCTGCACGCTGTAGGCGCGGTTCACCGACATGGCCAGCACCCGACCGGTGCCCGGCTGCACCACCGCGGTCGGCACCGCCTCCGCATCCGTCGGCCGGTAGATCTTCAGGACCTGCTCGGTGGTGGCCCGCTGCACCGCCGGGTCGAGCGACGACACGATGGAGAACCCACCCCGGCGCAGCGCCCGCTGGCGCTCGTCGGCGCTCGCCCCGAACGCGGACTGGCTGCTCCACCAGCGGGTGAACCAGTCGCAGAAGAAGCCCCAGTCGTTGTGCGCCTCGGGCACCCCCGTGCAGTCGTTCGGGGTCTCGCTGGGTTGCAGCCGCAACGGTTCGGCCCGAGCCGCCGCCGCCACGTCCGCCGGCACCTGCCCCGACTCCACCAGCCGCTCCAACACGTACGCCCGCCGCTCCAGTGCGCTGTCGGCGTCGCCGTTGATCGGGTCGTCGCTGTCCGGAGACCGGACCAGGCCGGCCAGCAGCGCCGCCTGGGCCAGGGTCAGCTCGGCCGGGGCCCGGGAGAAGTAGCGTTTGCTGGCCGCCGCGATGCCGTACGCCCCGGCGCCGAAGTACGCGATGTTCAGGTAGCGGGCGAGGATCTCCTCCTTGTCGAGTTCGCGCTCCAGCGCGAGGGCGTACCGCATCTCCTGGAGTTTGCGCACGGTGGTGACCTCGGTGGCGGCCATCCGCTGCGCCTCGGTCAGCCGTGGGTCGCTGCTGAGCACGTTACGGACGTACTGCATGGTGAGCGTGCTCGCGCCCTGCACGGTCCGGCCGCCGCTCTTGTTGGCGGTGAAGGCGCGTGCCACGCCGCGCAGGTCGACGCCACTGTGCTGGTAGAACCGGACGTCCTCGGCGGCCACGATCGCCTGCCGCATCACCGGGGCCACCTCGTGCAGCGGCACGTCCACCCGGTCCTCCTGGTAGAACGAGGTGATCAGGGTGGTGCCGTCGCTGGCGTAGAGGTTGGAGCGCTGGGCGGTCGGCGGCGTCCGGAGGGTGTTCGGCAGCTCCGAGTACGGCGTGGACAGGTTGCTGAAGCCGATCCCGAAGGCCAGCGCCGCCGGCAGGGCGGCGGCGGCCAGCACCAACCCGGCCAGCACTCCGGCGATCACCACGGTCAGCAGTTTGTCGAGATGGGCCCGGATCATCAGCTCTCCCCGCAGGAGCCGGTCACGCTAGGACCCGTTCAGAATGACCCGGAATGCCCTTTTAGCCCCTGGTTTTCCCCAAACCCGGAGGAAACTCGCACCGGGCTCAGGGGAGCAGCGCGCCGGCCAGCGGGTGGACCGTCTCCTCGATCTCGTCGGCGACCCGGCTGAAGCACTGGTCCCCGCGACCCCACGGGTCGTCCAGATCGTCGGTGGGCAACGAGGACGCCCCCAACCGGGCGTCGTGAGCCGCCGCGACCAACGCCACGCCCCGCGCGTACACCGCCTCCGGGGTCGCCTCGGCCGACGGCAACGCGGCGGCGTCCACCGCGGCCAGCATCCGGCCGAACTCACCGAGCACGAACGTGCGGGCCGCCGCGTCCGGCCGCAACGCCACCACGTACTCCTGCTGGTCGGCCGTCGCGGTCAGGACCAGGTCGGCGGCGTCGATGTGGTCCGAGCGCAACTTGCGCGCCGCGAACCCCTCGACGTCGCCACCACGACCGGTCACCTGCCGCGCCGCCGGCGGGTTCATCTCCTCGCCCGCGTGCCAACCACCGGTGCCCGCGCTGTGGCTGTGCACCAGCTCCTCGGCCCGGGCCGGATCCTCCGCGCGCCGCGTCAAACGCTCCCGCACCGCCAGGGCGAGCAGCCGCTCCGCCATCGGCGAGCGGCAGATGTTGCCCATGCAGACGTGCAGAACCGTGAACGGGGGCACTCAGACCCCCCGACCGTCGACGAGATCCGGTACGACGTCGCGCAGCTTCTCCAACGGGATCGCCCCGGCGCGCAGCAGTTGGGGCACCTCACCGGTCAGATCCACGATCGTGCTGGGCACCGGGTCCGGGCAGGGGCCCGCCTCCAGGTAGGCCCGCACCGAGTAGCTGAGCTGGTCACGCGCCTCCTCGGCGGTCACCGCGGCGGGCTGCCCGGTCTTGTTGGCCGACGACACCGCCATCGGACCGGTCTCGCGCAGCACCTCCAACGCCACCGGGTGCAGCGGCATCCGCACCGCCACCGTGCCCGTCTTGTCACCCAGGTCCCATTGCAGGCTCGGCGAGTGCTCGATCACGATCGTCAGAGCACCCGGCCAGAACGCCTCGACGAGATCACGAGCGGCCGTGGGCAGCGAGAAGACCAACCCGTCCAGGGTGTGCCGCGAGCCGATCAGCACCGGCGGCGGCATCTGCCGACCCCGGCCCTTGGCATCCAGCAACGCCTTGACCGCGTACGGGGTGAACGCGTCCGCGCCGATCCCGTACACGGTGTCGGTCGGGAGGACGACCAGCTCGCCGTTCTTGACCGCCTCGATCGCCGCAGCGATGCCGCGGTCCCGGTCGGCGGGCGACCGGCAGTCGTAGAGCATCACGAGGAGTCAGTCTGCCACGCCGCCCCGATCGTGGCGTCCTGGCCGTCCGCCCGTCGGGACGCGGTGGCGAAGCGGGGCCGCCCGACGAGGTCCCGATGCTCGGTGACAGCGTCGAAACCGCCCTCCTCGGCGAGCAGCCTGGGCACCGCCGAGCCGTGCGTGTCGTCGTGTTCGACACCGAACGCGCCGCCGGGGCGCAGCAGGGCCGCCGCGCGGGTGACGACCGGCCGGATCACCGCCAGACCGTCCGCGCCCCCGAAGACCGCCTCCGCCGGGTCGTACGCGGCCACCTCCGGCGGGACCACCACCTCGTCCGGCACGTACGGCGGGTTGCACAGCAGCACGTCCACCCGGCCCACCAGCTCCGCCAGCAGATCCGGCGCGGTCACGTCGGCCTCGACCACCTCGATCGGCCGGTCCCCCGCCCCGGCCCGCTCCGCCGCGTTGCGCCGCAACCAGGCCAACGCCTCCGGGGACCGCTCCACCGCGATCACCCGCGCCCCCGGCAACTCCTGAGCCACCGCCAGCGCGATCGCGCCCGAGCCACTGCACAGGTCGACAACCACCGGGTCGGGCCGCCCGCGAGCCTGCTCGACACCCCACCCGGCGAGCAACTCGGTCTCCGGCCGGGGTACGAAGACACCCGGGCCGACCGACAGCTCCAGATGCCGGAACCCGGCCCGACCGGTCAGATGCTGCAACGGCTCCCGCCCGGCCCGACGACGCGTCAACTCGTCCAGCCGCGCCACCTGGTCGACGCCGAGATCGTCGGCGAGCGCCAGCCGGCCCCGGGGCACCCCGAGCACGTACGCGGTCAGCACCTCGGCCTCCACCCGGGCGGAGCCGACCCCGGCGGCGGCGAGCACTCGGGCCGTCCGGGCCACCGCGGCGGACGGACGGATGGGGCCTGTCCCTTCGGGGGGGTGTTGCGGCAGAGTACTCACGACATAATCATGAAGCGTCGCGGGCGACGTGACGAACTGGTGCGCCGAGGCGCACGGCAGGAGGTTGGCGGGTGGGCTGGCTCGACCGGGTCGAGGACCAGGTTGATGCGCTCACGCACGCCCGGGCGTTGCAGGAGGCCAGCCGTTCAGCGGAGGCGTACGTCCTGTTGGAGCGTGTGATCCGCACCACCACCGACCCGGCGGCGCGAGCGGACGCGATGGTGCAGCGCCTCTCCGCGCTGATCAATCTCGGTCGGACCGCGGAGTTCACCCGGGCCATCGAGGAGGCGTCGGCAGCGGTCCGCGACCTCGCCGAGCCGTACCTGCACGGGCACCTCAACGCGCTGGCCGCTCTCGCCGCCCACCACCAGGGCGCACTGGACCGCTGCGTCATGCACCTCGTCCGGGCCGCCCGCGCCCTCGGCGCGGTGGAGGACCCGGACCGGGACACCGCGTGGGGTTGGCACGACCTGGCGATGGCCTACAGCTACCTCAGCTTCCACGGGTACGCCCTGGGGGCCATCGAGCGGGCCCGGCAGCTCGGGGTGACCGCCGGGATCCCGGAGGAGACCTTCGCCGCCCCGGGCATCCGGTTGCGCAACGCGGTGGCGCTGGACCACAACGGTGACAGCGACGGCTGCCTGCGGGTGCTCCGGGACGTGGCCTCCGACCTGGCCCGTTTCCTGCGCACCGGTCGGGCCGGCCACCTCCGCCCGAGCAGCCTCGCCGCGTACGGCTACGCGGCGGCTCGGCAGGCGGCACTCGGCGACCGGGTGGAGAGCAGCGGGGAGGCCCAGCCGGCCCGGTTGATCACCCACGGTGGGGACAGCGCCCGCGCACGGGACATGCGACAGCTCGGCCAGGTGTGCCTCGCGGTGGCCGACGGGCGGCCGATCGAGGCCGTCACCCGACTCGACACCGTCCAGGTGTCCAACGAGACGCTCGGCGCAGCCGAGCCGGCCCGGCTGCGCAGCATCGCGCTGACCCGCGCCGGCGACCACCTGGCGGCGCACCGGGCCGACCGCCTGGCGTTCCGGCTCGCCGCCCAGCGCAACGACCGGCTGCGCGACGTCTACATCGACGGCATCGCCGCCCGGATCGACCACGAGGAGATGCGCCGGGAGGCGGCGCGGTTCGAGGGCGAGGCGCTGACCGACCCGCTGACCGGGCTGCCCAACCGGCGTCGGCTGGAGCGGTACATCACCGCCGTGGTCACCCGGGGCGAACGGGTGGTCATCGGCGTCTGTGACCTGGACGGCTTCAAGGCCGTCAACACCCGGCACGGGCACCACTCCGGCGACCTGGTGCTGCAACGCATCGCCGGCGTGATCAACCGGGTGATGCGCCGGGGCGACTTCGTCGCCCGCTACGGCGGTGACGAGTTCGTGGTGGTGCTCCCGGACACCAACATGGCCGAGGCCGCCGAGGTGGCCCGCCGGATCGAGGCCGCGGTCCGACTGGAGGACTGGGAGTCACTGGTGCCGGGGACGCCGGTCGGGGTGAGCATCGGCTTCGCGGAGGTCTCCGGCGGCAGCGGGTTGCGCGACGCGCTCAGCGTCGCGTTCGAGCTGGCCGACCGGGAGATGCTCCGCGCCAAGACCCGCCCCCGCGCGAGCTGAGGGCCGCGGGTCAGCTCGCGGCCGCGGTCAGCGGCGGGTCAGCTCGGTGTCGCCGGCGAGCCGGGCGGCGCGGTCGGCCTCGGTGAGGGCGTCCAGCACCCCGTCCAGTTCACCGGCGAGTGCCAGATCCAGGTTGTACGCCGTGTAGCCGATCCGGTGGTCGGTGATCCGGTTCTGCGGGAAGTTGTAGGTGCGGATCCGCTCGGAGCGGTCCACCGTACGCACCTGTGCCTTCCGGGCGTCCGAGGCGGCGGCGTCGGCCTGCTCCTGGGCGTTGGCGAGGAGTCGTGCCCGCAGGATCCGCATCGCCTGCTCCCGGTTCTGCAACTGGGACTTCTCGTTCTGGCAGGAGACGACGATGCCGGTCGGCAGGTGGGTGATCCGTACCGCCGAGTCGGTGGTGTTCACCGACTGACCGCCCGGGCCGGACGAGCGGAACACGTCGATGCGCAGGTCGTTCTGGTCGATGGTGACGTCGACGTCCTCGGCCTCCGGCAGCACCAGCACCCCGGCGGCGCTGGTGTGGATCCGTCCCTGCGACTCGGTCACCGGGACGCGCTGCACCCGGTGCACGCCGCCCTCCCACTTGAGTCGCGACCAGACGCCGTTGCCGCCGTCCGGCACACCCTTGGTCTTGATCGCCAGGGAGACGTCCTTGACCCCGCCGAGGTCGGAATCCTGTGCGTCGATCACCTCGGTGACCCAGCCGTGCCGCTCGGCGTAGCGGGTGTACATCCGGAGCAGGTCACCGGCGAACAGCGCCGACTCCTCGCCGCCCTCACCGGCCTTGATCTCGACGATCACGTCCTTGGCGTCGTGCGGGTCGCGGGGGATGAGCAGCTCGGCGAGGCGTTCCTCCAGCACCGGAAGGGACGCGGCGATGGACTCCGCCTCACCCGCGAAGGCCGGATCCTCGGCGGCCAACTCGCGAGCCGCGACGAGGTCGGCGCGAGCCTGCTCCAGCTCGCCGGCAGCCTTGTGCAGCGGCACCAACTCGGCGTACCGGCGGCCGACCCGGCGGGCGGTGGCCTGGTCGGCGTGGATCGCCGGATCGGCCAGCCGCTTCTCCAGCTCCGCGTACTCGTCGAGGAGGCCGGCCAGACGCTCGCTGCTCATGCTGCGGATGCTCCTTCGACGGTGCGCGCCGGACCGGGCGGCCGGAATGGCCGGCGGTCGGGCGGAAACTGGGTTAAACGCGGACGGCGCCCGCGTCCGGTGGTGAACCGGACACGGGCGCCGAACGAGGAGTTACTTGGCCTTCTTGGCCTGAACCTTGGCGTACTTCTGCTGGAACTTCGCGACCCGGCCGGCGGTGTCGAGAACGCGCTGCTTACCGGTGTAGAACGGGTGGCAGGCGCTGCAGGTCTCGACGTGGATCGCCCCGCCCTTGGCGGTGCTGCGGGTCGTGAACGTGTTGCCACAGGAGCAGCTGACCTCGGTGGTCGCGTACTCCGGGTGGATGTTTGCCTTCATCTCGCCTCGGTCCTCTCGTTGGTGGTCGCCGGGTCGCCGTCATCGCTCGTCGCGCCGTACGCGACGGGCTCGGGCGTGAACCGGAACCGGTGGCCGATTGACCAGTGTGCCATGGGCCTGAACCGACCCGGTAATCGGGCCGCACACCTCGTCCGGCATCGTCAACACGCGCCTCCCCATCCGCATTCCCGCCGCCCGACGGGGCATTCGCGCACCCGGCGGACCACCGCCGGGTACCCCGCCCGGGGTACGCACGCCGAGCCGAAGGTCCGCCGATGACCCGCCTGATCGCCACCCGAGGGCTGCCCGCCTCGGGTAAGACGACGTTCGCCCGCACCCTCCAGCCGTCCGTCGTCCGGGTCAACCGGGACGACCTGCGCCGAATGCTGCACGGCGAGCGGCTCTTCACCCAGTGGGCCGAGGCCCAGGTGACGGTCGTCCAGCGGGCGCAGGTCGAGGCGCTGCTGCGGGCCCGCGCGGACGTCTGCGTGGACGACACCAACCTGCGCGCGCGGACGCTGCGGAGCTGGGCTGATCTGGCCGCCCGCCACGGCGCGGATTTCGAGGTGCACGACTTCACCGACGTGCCGCTGACCGAGTGCCTGCGCCGGGACGCGGCGCGTCCGGCAGCCGACCAGGTCGGCGCGGAGGCGATCCGCCGTCTGCACGAGCGCTACCTGGAGGGGAAGTCGCTGCCGTTGCCCGTGCCGCAGGCCCGCACCGGACGCCCCGCCGCCGTGCACCCACCGACGGCCGAACCACCGGAGATCGTCCTGGTGGACATCGACGGCACCGTCGCGCTGGCCGTGTCCCGCAGCCCGTACGACATGACCCGGGTCGGCGAGGACCAGCCGAACACGGCGGTGATCGCGGCGGTCCGGGCGATGCACGCCGCCGGGTACGGGGTGGTCTTCTGCTCGGGGCGGGACGCCTCGGCCCGCTCGGCCACCGAGGCGTGGCTGGCCCGGCACGTCCGGGTCCCCCACCTCGGCCTGCACGTGCGGGCCGTCGGCGACAATCGCAAGGACTCGATCGTCAAGCGGGAGATCTACGACCGGGAGATCCGGGACCGCTACCGGGTGGCCGGCGTCTTCGACGACCGCGTGCAGGTGGTCCAGATGTGGCGGGCCCTCGGTCTCACCGTCTTCCAGGTGGCCGACGGCGACTTCTGAGACGGCACGGCACGGCCTCGGCACGCGGCCGCCGCGCCGCGGCCCCCGAGGCCGCCGCCCAGGCTGACGCCGCCGAGGCCGAGGCCCTCGATGCCGCCGAGGCTGGCCACCCTGCCACCCGCCTTTGCGCGGGAGGCCTGGTGGGGTCAGGCTCCCCAGGGCCGAGCCACACGAAGACACATGACGAAAGGGCACGGCCATGACGGCCGTGCCCTTTCGTCGTCGGTCACCCGGGGACCGTTACTCCCCCGGCGTCGACTTCGCGATCTGCATCAGGAACTCGATGTTGGTACGGGACTGCTTGAGCCGGTCCAGCAGCAGGTCCATGGCCGCCTGCGAGTCCAGCGAGTGCAGGACCTTCCGGAGCTTGTGGATGATGGCCAGCTCTTCGGGTGCGAGCAGGACCTCTTCCTTACGCGTACCGGACGGGTTGATGTCGATGGCCGGGAAGGTCCGCTTGTCGGCGATCTTCCGGTCCAGCTTCAACTCCGCGTTACCGGTGCCCTTGAATTCCTCGAAGATGACCGTGTCGGCCATGGAACCGGTCTCCACCAGCGCCGTGGCGATGATGGTCAACGACCCACCGTTCTCGATGTTGCGGGCCGCGCCGAGGAAGCGCTTCGGCGGGTAGAGGGCGGTGGAGTCGATACCACCCGACATGATCCGGCCGCTGGCCGGTGCCGCCAGGTTGTACGACCGGCCGAGCCGCGTCACCGAGTCGAGCAGCACGACCACGTCGTGGCCGAGCTCGACCAGGCGCTTGGCCCGCTCGATGGCCAGCTCGGCCACCGTGGTGTGGTCCTGCGGCGGACGGTCGAACGTGGCCGCGATGACCTCGCCCTTGATCGACCGCTGCATGTCGGTGACCTCTTCGGGCCGCTCGTCCACCAGCACCACCATCAGGTGGCACTCCGGGTTGTTGCGGGTGATCGCGTTGGCGATCGCCTGCAGCACCATCGTCTTACCCGCCTTGGGCGGCGACTGGATGAGTGCCCGCTGGCCCTTGCCGATCGGCATGACCAGGTCGATGACCCGGGTGGTGAGGATGTGCGGCTCGGTCTCCAGGCGCAGGCGCTCCTGCGGGTAGAGCGGGGTGAGCTTGTAGAACTCCGGCCGACGCCGGGCCTCCTCCGGCTCCATCCCGTTGATCGTGTCCAGCCGCATCAGCGGGTTGTACTTGTCCCGCCGCTGGTCGCCGCTGTTGCCGCCCTCGCGGGCCGCCCGCACCGCACCGGTGATCGCGTCACCGCGGCGCAGGCCGTACTTCTTGATCTGGGACATCGAGACGTACACGTCGTTCGGGCCGGCCAGGTAACCGGTCGTCCGCACGAAGGCGTAGTTGTCGAGCACGTCGATGATGCCGGCCACCGGGACGAGCACGTCGTCCTCGCCGACCTGCGGCTCACGCCCACCGGTGTCGCCACCGGTCTCGGCGCGGTCGCCGCGCCCACGGCGACGGTCCCGGAAACGGCTGCGCCGGCCGCGCCGACCACCGCCCTCACCGTCGTCGTCGTCGCTGTCGCGCTCCGCCCGCTGCTGACCCCGGTCGTTGCGGTCGTTGCGGTCGTTGCGCTCCGAACGGTCGTTACGGTCCGAGCGGTCGTTGCGCTCGCCCCGCTCGGCACGCTCGCCGCGGTCGTTGCGCTCGCCCCGGTCGTTGCGCTCGCCCCGGTCGTTGCGCTCGCCCCGGTCGTTGCGCTCGCCCCGCTCACCGCGGTCGGCACGCTCACCCCGCTCGTTGCGCTCGCCCCGGTCGCCCCGCTCCGCACGGTCGCCCCGCTCGGCCCGCTCCGGACGCTCGGCCCGCTCGCGGCGGGTCTCGCCACGGTCGGTCCGCTCGCCGGCCTCCGCCTCATCGGTACGCGACTCGGCCGCGCGGGACTCAGTCGGACGCGACTCGGCCGCCCGAGACTCGGCGGGACGCGACTCGGTCGCTGCGGCCCGGCTCCGCCGGGTGCGACCACGGCCCTCGGTCTCGGCGGCCGGCTCGGCCGACGCCTGCTCGGCGCCACGCCCTTCGGCTGCCGGCCGGTCGGCGGTCTCCCGCACCTCGGCGCGCACACCCTCACGGGTGGGAGCGGCCGCGGCCGCGACCTCGGCCCGTGGTCGAGGGGTCCCGGCGGCGTTGCCGCCCTGCCGCTCGGAGATCGCGGCGATCAGCTCGCCCTTGCGCATGCGAGCCGTGCCGGAGATGCCGAGCGACGCAGCCAGGCTCTGCAGCTCTGGCAGCAGCATCGCCGACAGACCGGTGCCGCTACGCCGACGACGGGCGGGAGCGGCGGCGGTGGCATCGCCAGCGACGTTGGAAACATCCGACGTCACGTCGGTGGTGTCGCTCAATGGATTCCTTCCCTCGATAAGGCCGGGACTGCCCGGAGTCGGAACTCAGGTGGCCGGGCGGCCTCGGTGCACCCGCCTCGCATGGACGCGTCGCGGGAGTCTGTGACACAGCAGCCGGTGGTATCCCGACTCACCAACGTCGGTGAGCAGGTCTCGCCGTCTGCGGCGACCTGTGGAAACTGCGGCGCGGCGTGGGCCTTGGCAGGGGTTGACGGGCTGACCGCCGAGAGCTTCGGGGGTGCGCCGCCCCGCAGGAGATCGCGTGCTTCGCGGCTGTGCTAGGTCTAGAGCGTAATCAACTCTTCCGACCTGCGGCAACAGGGTCCCGCTCGGCGTGTCCCAGTCTACCCCGAGCAACCCGAGCGCCGCTGACGTCTATCGGTAACTGCCAGATCTGCCAGTCTGTTCCCGCCGGAAAGCTGGCCGGAGGCTCGCTGAGCGCCAGCACAGTGGGCCCGGCACCACTGACCACAGCTGCCACACCGGCCGCTCGCAACGCGCTGACCAGGGAAGACGTGGCGGGCATGCCGGCTGCGCGGTAATCCTGGTGAAGCCGGTCGACGGTCGCCGGCAGCAGCAGGGTCGGGTCGGCGGTCAGCGCGTGCACCAGCAGCGCCGCCCGCCCGGCGGTCAACGCGGCGTCGCCGTGCGGGACGGAGACCGGCAACGCGGCCCGCGCGGTGGCGGTCAATCCGCGTTCCGCGGGCACGAAGACGACCGGCCGCACCCCGTCGGCGACCGGCAGCGAAACCGCCCGGGCGCCGGTCGGCTCGGACCAGGCCACGGTGAAGCCCCCGAGCAGGCAGGGCGCGACGTTGTCGGGATGGCCCTCGATCTCGGCGGCCAGCCGGAGCACGCCGGCGTCGTCCAGCCGGTCGTCCCCGTCGGTGACCAGGGCGCGGGCCAGCAACACCCCGGCGACGATCGCGGCGGACGAGGACCCGAGCCCTCGCGCCTGGGGGATCCGGTTGACGCACTCCACGCTCAGCCCCGTGGGTTGGCCGCCGAGCACGTCGAACGCGACACGCATGGCGTGGACCACCAGGTGCCGATCATCGTCGGGCAACTCGCCGGCGCCCTGCCCGGTCACCGTCACCCGAACCCCGGCGGACGCGACCTCGGCGGCCAGATCGTCGTAGAGCCCGAGGGCGAGACCCAACGCGTCGAAGCCGGGGCCCAGGTTGGCGCTGGTCGCGGGAACCCGGACCCGAACCGGCCCGGCGGTGAAGTTCGTCGGCACGCGCTCATGCTAGGGCCCGGCACCGACGATCCGGTCCCGCGTCCGCAGCCTGGGACCCGCCGCGGCTGTGCACACCTCGTCCGGCGCCGGTTGAGCCGCCCCGTGGACGGGCATGCCGGGGTTCAACCGGCGGTGCCCGCGACCGGTTCGGTGGCCGGTTCGGTGAGCGAGAGCCGACGGGTGGCGATGCGCCAGCCGACGGCGTAGACGACGGTGATCAGCCCGCAGCCGGCGAGCACGACACGTTCGTCCACCACGTCGACCACCAGGGCCACAGCCAGTTGGCTCACCGAGATCGCCAGCGTCGCGAGCATCATGTCGGTGGCGAAGACGCGTCCACGCAGGTGGTCCGGAACCTCGCCCTGGAGGGCGAAGTTGGAGATCACCCAGTTGCTGCCGCCCGCGAAGTGCGCCACGAACACCAGCAGCAGCACCAGCGGGAACCACCTGACCACCGATGTGCCCAGGTAGGACAGGCCGTACAACGACATGGACAGCGCGAGCCCGGGCAGCAACCAGGCTCGGTTGGTCAGCACCCGACGCATCAGGATCGGGCCCACCAACGCCCCGGCTCCCCGCACCGCGAAGAGCAGACCGGCGCCGAGCGGGCCGACGCCGTACACACCGGCCAGCAACGGGAACACGGTCAGCACACCGTTGCCCAGGCCGACCGCCGACTTCACCGTGACCAGCGCGAGCACCCGGGGCCGGTGCCCGATGTAGCGCAGCGCCTCACGGACCGCCGCCCAGGTCCGCTGGGCCGGTCGGTCGGCGTCGCGAGGCGCCTGGAGGGGGCGGCGGATCCGGGTGGCGAGGCCCGCGGCCAGCACGAGGCCCACCGCCGCCACCCAGAAGCAGGCGTACGGGCCGGCGACGGTGCTCAGGACCCCGCCGAGGGAGGCACCGACGACTGTCATGGTGCCCCAGGCGGAGCCGGCCACGGCGTTACCGGCGGCCAACTCGTGCGGCTCCAGCACGTTGGGCAGCGCGGCCTGCGCGGCCGGCGAGTAGAACGCCTTGGCGACCGCCACCACGCCGATCGCGACGAGCGCCAACCAGGCGGTGCCCGCGCCCCGTACTCCGAGCAGCAGCAGTACGCCCGCGAGCGCCGCCACGTTCGCGGCGATCATGATCTTTCGCCGGTCGAAGCGGTCGGCGATCGTGCCGGTGTACGGCAGCAGGAGCGCCACGATGCCGGTGTCCACCGCCAGCACCAGCGCACCCCAGACTCCACTGCCGGTCAGGTGCGGCAGCAGGACCAGCAGCGGCACCATGACGAACCAGTCGGCGCCGAAGACCACCAACTCGGCGAGGAAGAGGTTACGGAAGCTCCTGTTGCCGGTCAGAACCGAGAGGGTGGACGTCACGGAGCGGCACCCTACCTGGTCGGGGTGTCCGGCACGCCTGCTCCCAGCAGCGCGGAGACGGTGACGAAGGTGTAGCCACGGGCGCGCAGCCCGCCGATCATGTCGGGCAGGCAGCGCAGCGCGACCAGTCTCCGGGCCGCGCCGACATCGTGACCGAGCACGATCGTTCCCGGTCTGACATCGACGACGGTGCGCCGGGAGTGGCCGACCGGATCGTCGGGGAACTCGCGCTCCACGTGGTTGCCCGCCTCGTGCCCCGCGAGCCGGTCACGGACGACGTCGGCGTGCCGCCGGACCTGCGCCCCGACCAGGAAGAAGGTGACCGGAACCCGATGCCGGGCCAGGGTGTCGAGCACCATCGACGTCCACTGTGGTGCGCTCCCGGCCGTCCGCCCGTCCTGCGTCACCCGCACCCTCCACATCCTCATGTGGAGTATGCAAGATGTGACGTGCCGTGCAGATGCGGTCGGATCGGAGTGTCGGGTCCGGCGAAATCGGAAACGCCCCCCGGCAGATCCCTGCCGGGGGGCGTTCCGCAATGCGGTGGAACCTACTCGGTCGGCTCCGACGGAGGCAGCGGAGAGGTACGGCTACGGGGCAGCCGCAGCACCTCGAACTGGTCCGTGCCCTCCACCAACGCGCCCGACGGGGCGCGACGCGGCGCCGGCTTCGTACCCTCGGTCGCGGCCGGGGTCGACGCACCGCTCGGCACGGCGACCTGGTTCGGGGTGTCGGCCTCGTCGGTCTTCGCCACGTCCACCTCCGGCTCGCCGGAACGCCGCCGATCACGCCGGCCCCGCAGCGATTCCTTGGTGTGCTCCACCATCGAGTACAGCGTCGGCACCAGGATCAGCGTGAGCAACGTCGAGCTGAGCAGACCGCCGATCACCACGACCGCGAGCGGTTGCGAGATGAAGCCGCCCTCACCGGTCAACCCGAACGCCATCGGCAGCAACGCGAAGATGGTCGCCACCGCGGTCATCAGGATGGGACGCAGCCGGCGTCGGCCTCCCTCGACCACCGCCTCCCGGACCCCCATGCCCTGCGCGCGGTACTGGTTGATCAGGTCGAGCAGCACGATCGCGTTGGTGACCACGATGCCGACCAGCATCAGCACACCGATCAACGCTGGTACGCCGAGCGGCGTGCCGGTGATCAGCAGCAAACCGATCGCGCCGGTCGAGGCGAACGGGATGGAGATCAGCAGGATCAGCGACTGGGTGAGGCTACGGAACGTCGCCACCATGATCAGGAAGACGATCGCGATCGCGGCCAGGACCGCCAGGCCCAGGTCGGCGAAGGCGTCCGCCTGATCGGCGCTGACACCGCCGATGGTGAAGCTGGCGCCGGGCACGTCGATGCCGTCCAGGCGCTTCTGCAACTCCTGGCTGGTGGCGCCGAGGTTCGAGCCGGTCGCCGCACCGGTGACCGACACGCTGCGCTCACCGTCGATGCGGGTGACCTGCTGTGGACCCTCGCCCTGGGTGACGTCCGCGATGTCGTCCAGCTTGACCGGACCCACCGGCAGCGCCCGCAGCTCCTCCACCGTCATCGGCGGCTTCGCTCCCAGCCGCAGCACCACGTTCTGCTGCCGGCCGTCGAGCGCGACCTGCCCCAGCGGCGCGCCCCGGAACGCCTGCGACACCACCTGCCCGACGGCGGCCTCGGTGAGGCCGACCCGACCGGCGGCGACCCGGTCGACGGTCACGTCGACCCGCGGCACCCGCTCGGCCAGGCTGGTGGAGACGTCCTCGACGTCCGGCACACCGGCCATCGCCGCCCGTGCCTCCTCGGCGGCCCGGGTCAGCACCTCCGGGTCGCTGGCCTGGACGATGACCTCGAGCTGGCTGGTCGACGCCTCCTGCCCACCACCGAAGCTGATCTCACCCACGCCGGTGCCGAGCTTGTCGAACTCCTTGCGCAGCACCTCGCGCATCTGCTTGGCGTCGATGTCGCCGTCGAGCGCCAACGACCAGTTCGCGACGTTGTTGCCGCCGCCACCCGCCCACGGGTTGTCCCCGGCGCCCGCCGTCACCTGGTACGTCTCGACACCCTTGGTCCGGGACAGCACCGCCTCGACCTGCTTGGCCGCCGCGTCGGTGGCCGCCAGGCCGCTACCGGCCGGCAGCTCCTGGCTCATGTTCAGGGTGTCCTGGCCGGAGTCGTCCAGGAAGTTGGTCTCCAGCTTCTGCGCCAGACCGAAGGTGCCGAAGAGCACCAGCAGGCCGAGCCCGACGGTGATCCAGCGGGTGGACCGCTTGCGGGTGGCGAACCCGATCACCGGCAGGTACGCCCGCTGCAACGGGCTGCGCAGCTCCTTCTCCTCCGCGTCGCGGCGTACCGCCTCGTCGTCCGCGGTGCCGCCGCGCGGCTTGAGGAACCAGTACGCCAGCACCGGGATCACGGTCAGCGACACCAGCAGCGACGCGAGCAGGGCCACCGTCACGGTGATCGCGAACGGCGCGAAGAGCTGGCCCACGAACCCGCCGACCAACGCGATCGGCGCGAACACCGCCACCGTGGTGAGGGTGGACGCGGTCACCGCGCCGGCCACCTCACGGACGCCGGTGATGATGGCGTGCCGCTTCTCCTCGCCGTACTCCAGGTGGCGTTTGATGTTCTCCAACACCACGATCGAGTCGTCCACCACCCGGCCCACCGCGATCGTCAGCGCGCCGAGGGTGAGCAGGTTGAGCGAGTAGTCACCGATCCACAGGGCGATCAGCGCCACCAGCACGGAGAGCGGGATGGAGACGGCGGTGACCACCGTCGAGCGCACCGACAGCAGGAAGACCAGGATGACGATGACCGCCATCACCAGGCCCAGCAAGCCCTCGGTGGTCAACGACTCGATCGACTTCTCGACGAACGGCGCCTGGTCGAAGACGACGGTCAACTCCGCGCCGGACGCGTCCTTCAGGTCGGCGAGCCGGTCGCGGATCTCGTGCGAGATCTGCACCGCGTTGCCGTCCGGCGCGGCGGTGACCGCGATGCCGAGGCTGTCCTTGCCGTTGGTACGGGTGATCGCGGTGGCCGGCGCGAGCTGCTGCTCGACGGTCGCCACGTCGCCGAGGCGGACGGGTGCCGCACCCGGGGCGACCACGATGCCGCGCAGGTCCTCGATGGTGCCGATCGGCGAGCCGACCTGGACCGGGAGGGCCAGCGCCCCGTTGGTCACCGCGCCGGCCGGCACCGCCACGCCGTTGGTCTTCAACGCCGCGCCGATCGCCGTCGGCTGGATCTGGGCCGCGGCGAGCTTCGCCGGGTCCGGGGTGACCACCACGACGTCGTCACGGGTGCCGGTCACCTCGACCGTGCGCACCCCCTCGATGCCCTCCAACTCGGGCACCACCGTCGCGCGCAGCTTCTCGGCGAGCGCCCGCTCGTCGGCCGTGCCGGCGGCGGCCAGCACCACCGCCGGGAGGTCGTCGGTGCTACCCGCGATGACCTGCGGGTCGACGCTCTCCGGCAACTGGGCGTCGATCCGGCTCAGCGCGGTCTGCATCTTGTTGACCACGTCGTCCAGGTCGGTGCCGAACTCGTACGTCACCTGGACGGTGGCCGAGCCCTCGCGGGACGTGGAGGTGACCTTGTCGAGCCCCGGGATGCCCTGCAGGGCGTTCTCGATCGGCTCGGTCACCTGCGACTCGACGATCTCGGGACCGGCACCGGGGTAGGCGGCCACGATGAACGCGGCCGGGAACTCGAGCGACGGCAGCAGTTGCTGCTTCAGCGACGGCACGGCGAACGCTCCGAACACCGTGGTCACCACCGCGATGAGGGCGATCAGCCCTCGGTTGGCGAGGCTGAATCTGGCGAGCAGCGACATCGGCCTGGCTCACTCCTGAACGAGAATGCGGGCGGGGATACGTGAAAGTGTGCCGGACTCGATCACCGGAACCCCCGCCGCCCCCGGAGGCGGCCCACCCTCGGTGGTGGTGCGCTCAGGCCAGGTCGAGTGCCCGGGCCGCCGCCATCGGGTCGTTCGCGATGGTCAACGGGGCCGGCGCGGTGGAGATCGCCCACTCCGGGTCCTTCAAACCGTGACCGGTGACCGTGCAGACGACGGTCGAACCGGGCGGCACCGCGCCTGCGGCGGCCTGCTGGAGCAGACCGGCCACGCTGGCCGCGCTGCCCAACTCGACGAAGACCCCGACCTCCCGGGCGAGCAGCCGGTACGCCGACAGGATCTCCCGGTCGGTCACCGCGGCGATCAACCCACCGGAGGTGTCCCGGGCGTCCAACGCCTTGGTCCAGCTCGCCGGGTTGCCGATCCGGATCGCCGTGGCGATCGTCGACGGCTCCGGCACCACCTTGCCGGTCACGATCGGAGCCGCCCCGGCGGCCTGGAAGCCGTACATCTTCGGCGTCCGGGTGGTGGTGCCCGCGTCCCGCTCCTCCGCGTAACCCATCCAGTAGGCGGAGATGTTGCCGGCGTTGCCGACCGGCAGGCAGTGGATGTCGGGCGCGTCACCGAGCGCCTCGACGATCTCGAAGGCGGCGGTCTTCTGGCCGTGCAGCCGGTCGATGTTCACCGAGTTGACCAACGCGACCGGGTGATCCTGGGCCAGCTTCGCGGCGAGTGACAGGCAGTCGTCGAAGTTGCCGCTCACCTGCAGGAGCTTCGCGCCGTGCACCAGCGCCTGGGCGAGCTTGCCCAGTGCGATCTTGCCCTGCGGCACCAGCACCGCACAGGTCAGCCCGGCCCGCGCCGCGTACGCGGCGGCGGAGGCGCTGGTGTTGCCGGTGGAGGCGCAGATGATCGCCTTGTTTCCGGCCTCGACCGCCTTGGACACCGCGACGGTCATGCCGCGGTCCTTGAACGAGCCGGTCGGGTTGGCGCCCTCCACCTTCAGGTGCACGTCGCAGCCGATCCGGGCGGACAGCACCGGCGCGGGCAACAGCGGGGTGTTCCCCTCGTGCAGCGTGACGACCGGCGTGGCCGCGGTGACCGGCAGCCGATCCCGGTACGCCTCGATCAGACCCCGCCACATGTCGTTCTCCTCGCCTCTGCCACCGCGCCGACCTCGTCGGGGCCACCTTGGACCAGCCTTGCGCAGCTGTCGATGGCACACCCCGGCTTACCCACCTGGCGGGACGCCCGAGCCCATCCCGTCGACGGTCCAACGACTCAGGCGCCGCCCTCGACCCTCAGCACGCTCGTCACCGACCGGACGATGTCCAGGCCGCGCAGCTCGCCCACCGTCGCGGCGAGCGCGGCGTCCGGTGCCACGTGGGTGACGATGACCAGCTCGGCGTCGCCGTCGCGGCTCGCCGGCCCCCCCGCCGAACCCTGCCGCACGGTCGCGATCGACACGTCGTGCCGGGCGAACACGCCCGCCACCGAGGCCAGCACACCGGGGCGGTCGGCCACGTCGAGGCTGACGTGGTAGCGGGTCAGCGCCTCACCCATCGGCCGCACCGACAGGTCCGCGTACGCGCTCTCGCTGGCCGCGCGCACCCCGGCGAGGCGGTTGCGGGACACCGCGACCACGTCACCGAGCACCGCGCTGGCGGTCGGTGCGCCCCCGGCGCCCCGGCCGTAGAACATCAGTTGCCCGGCGGCGTCCGCCTCCACGAAGACCGCGTTGAACGCGTCACCGACGCTGGCCAGCGGGTGGCTGCGCGGAATCATCGCCGGGTGCACCCGCACGCTGACGGTCTCCCGGCCGGAGGTGTCGACGCCCCGGGCCGCGATGCAGAGCAGCTTGATCGTGCAGCCCATCGCCTGGGCGCTGGCCATGTCCGCGGCGGTCACCTCGGTGATGCCCTCCCGGTGCACGTCCGCCGCGCCGACCCGGGTGTGGAACGCCAGCGAGGCGAGGATGGCCGCCTTCGCCGCCGCGTCGAAGCCCTCGACGTCGGCGGTCGGGTCGGCCTCCGCGTACCCCAGTGCGGTCGCCTCCTCCAGCGCCTCGGCGAAGCCGGCGCCGGTCGCGTCCATCGCGGAGAGGATGAAGTTGGTGGTGCCGTTGACGATGCCGGTGACCCGGTTGATCCGGTCACCGTGCAGCGACTCGCGCAGCGGGCGCAGCAGCGGGATGGCCCCGGCCACCGACGCCTCGTAGTAGAGGTCGCCGCCGCCCTCGGCCGCCGCCTCGTGCAGGGCCACGCCGTCCTCGGCGAGCAGCGCCTTGTTGGCGGTGACCACGCTCTTGCCGGCGCGCAGCGCCTCGACCAGCCAGCCTCGGGCCGGCTCGATGCCGCCGACCACCTCGACCACCACGTCCACGTCGTCGCGCTTGATCAGGCCGAGCGCGTCGGTGGTGAACAGGCTCTCGTCGACCGGCAGGTCACCCCGGTCCCGACCGAGCCGTCGTACGGCGATGCCGGCGATCTCCAGCGGAGCGCCGATCCGGGCGGCCAGGTCGGCCGACTGCTCGTGCAGCAGGCGGACCACCTCCTGGCCGACCGTGCCGCAGCCGAGCAGCGCCAAGCGCACAGGTGACGTCATCCAACATCCAATGCGAGCAGGTCCTCTTCGGTTTCCCGCCGGACGATCAGGCGCGCCTGGCCGTCGCGTACCGCGATCACCGGTGGCCGCGGCACATGGTTGTAGTTGCTGGCCATGCTGCGGCAGTACGCACCGGTGCCGGGCACCGCGACAAGATCTCCGGGCTGCACGTCGGCGGGCAGGAATTCATCCTTCACCACGATGTCCCCGGACTCACAGTGCTTTCCCACCACGCGGGCGAGCAACGGCTGCGCGCCCGAGGCCCGCGAGGCCAGCGTCGCCGAGTAGGACGCGTCGTAGAGGGCCGTCCGGATGTTGTCGCTCATCCCGCCGTCGACGCTGACGTACGTCCTGATGCCGTCGAGGGTCTTGACCGTGCCGACCTCGTAGAGGGTGAACACGGCCGGCCCGACGATGGCCCGGCCCGGCTCGATCGACAGGTGCGGCACGGCCAGGTTCTCCGCCGCGCACTCCGAATCGACGATCTTGCGTAGTCGCTTGGCCAGGTCCTGCGGGGTGGCCGGGTCGTCCTGGGTGGTGTACGCGATGCCGAAGCCGCCGCCCAGGTCCAGCTCGGGCAGCTCCACCCCGCGTGCGTCGCGGATCTGCGCCTGCAGGGCGAGCACCCGGCGGGCCGAGACCTCGAAGCCGCTGGCGTCGAAGATCTGCGAGCCGATGTGCGAGTGCAGACCGCGCAGCTCCAACACGCCCTCATCGAGGATCTTGAACGCGGCGTTGGCGGCGGCACCGCCCGCGAGGGAGAAGCCGAACTTCTGGTCCTCGTGGGCGGTGGCGATGAACTCGTGGGTGTGCGCCTCGACGCCCACGGTGACCCGGACCAGCACCCGGGGCCGCACCCCGCGCTCGCGAGCCAACGCGGTGAGCCGGTCGATCTCGGTGAACGAGTCGACGATGATCCGGCCCACCCCGGCGTCCAACGCCCGGCCCAGCTCGGCGACCGACTTGTTGTTGCCGTGGAAGCCGATCCGCTCCGGTGGCATCCCGGCCGACAGCGCGGTGGCCAGCTCACCTCCGGTGCAGACGTCCAGGTGCAGGCCCTCCTCGGCGATCATCCGGACCACCGCCCGGCAGAGGAACGCCTTGCCCGCGTAGAACACGTCCTCGGTCGGGAAGGCCGCCCGGAAGTCGCGGCAGCGCGACCGCAGGTCGGCCTCGTCGAGGACGTACACCGGGGTGCCGAACTCGGCCGCGATGTCGCGGACGCTCAGGCCCGCGACGGCGAGCGCGCCGTCCGCGCCGCGCGTCACGCTGCGCGGCCACAGCGTCGGCAGCAGGGCGTTCACGTCCTCCGGGGTACGCAGCCAGGCCGGCCCCCGGTTGTTGATGTCCGCGTGCAGCGCACCGGCCTCGTGAGCGCGCATTACTTGTCTCCGCTTCGCGACTGCGGGGCTCGCAAGCTCACTCCTCGCGCTCGCACGCGATCACATCCTCTCGGGGGCGGAGACGCCGAGCAGGTGCAGCCCGTTGGCGATCACCGTGCGGGTGGCGTTGTTCAGCCAGAGCCGGGCCCGGTGCAGGTCGGTGACCTCCTCGTCGCCAAGCGGCAGCACCCGACAGTTGTCGTAGAAGCGGTGGTAGGAGGCGGCCACGCTCTCCTCCAGGTAGCGGGCCACCCGGTGCGGCTCCCGCAGCTCGGCGGCCGTGGCCACCACCGCGGGGAACTCGGCGAGCGCCTTGAGCAGCTCGTTCTCCTTCTCGTGGTCGAGCAGCTCGGGACGGAACGCGTCGGCGTCACCCGGGACCAGCCCCACCTCGGCGGCGTTGCGGGCCACGCCCGCCGTCCGGGCGGCGACGTACTGCACGTAGTAGACCGGGTTGTCGCGGGTCGCCCGGGTCCACAGCTCGATGTCGATGTCGATCGGGGAGTCGCTGGAGTAGCGGGCCAGCGCGTACCGGGCGGCGTCCACGCCGATCGCCTCGACGAAGTCCTCCAGGCTCACCACGGTGCCGAACCGCTTGCTCATCCGCATCGGGGCGCCGTCGCGCAGCAGGCTGACCAGCTGCCCGATGAGGATCTCCAGGTTGCGCTCCGGGTCGTCGCCGAAGCACGCGGCCATGGCCTTCATCCGGCCGATGTAGCCGTGGTGGTCGGCGCCCAGCATGATCACGACCCGCTCGAAGCCGCGCTCCCGCTTGTCCAGGTAGTAGGCGCAGTCCGCGGCGAAGTACGTCCACTCGCCGTTGGACTTGCGCAGCACCCGGTCCTTGTCGTCACCGAAGTCGGTGGTGCGCAGCCAGGTCGCACCCTCGGACTCGTAGAGGTGCCCCTGCGCGCGCAACCGGTTCAATGCCAGGTCGAGTTCGCCCCGGTCGTGCAGGTCCTTCTCGTTGAAGTAGGTGTCGAACTCCACCCCGAAGTCGCGCAGCGAGGAGCGGATCTCGTCGAACATCAGCGCGACACCCTCGACCCGGAAGACCTCCTGGGCGGCGTCGTCGTCCAGCGAGCGCACCTCCGGCCGCCGGGCCTGCACCTCGGTGGCGATCTCGGCGATGTACGCCCCGCCGTAGCCGTCCTCCGGCGCGGCCTCACCCTTCGCGGCGGCCAGCAGCGACCGGGCGAACCGGTCGATCTGCGAACCGGCGTCGTTGAAGTAGTACTCCGTGCCGACGTCGGCGCCGGTGGCCCGCAGCAGCCGGCTCAACGCGTCGCCGACGGCCGCCCAGCGCACCCCGCCGATGTGCACCGGGCCGGTCGGGTTGGCCGAGACGAACTCCAGGTTGATCCTCTCGCCGGCGAGCCGGTCGCTGCGCCCGTACTCGGCGCCGGCCTCGACGATCACCCGGGCGAGCTGACCGGCGGCAGCGGCGTCGAGCCGGATGTTGAGGAAGCCCGGCCCGGCGATTTCCACCGATTTGACACCCGCTGCCCGGCCCAGCTCGTCGGCCAGAGCGGTGGCCAGCTCCCGCGGCGGGACACCCACCTTCTTGCTCAACTGCAGCGCGAGCGTCGAGGCGTAGTCGCCGTGCTCAGGGTTGCGCGGTCGCTCCACCACAGTGCGCTCCGGCAACGCGGCGCGGTCGAGCCCGCGCTGGTCGAAGACGGCGTGTGCGGCGGCAAGGACGACCGAGGCTAGTTCTGCAGGAGTCACCCAACCATGTTATCGGGGGTAGACTCGGGCACTCGGCGGCTCCCCTGCGCGTCATCCGGCCCGCCACTCCCCTGACCGACCGACTTGACGAGGCACGATGAGCATCAGCACCCCGGGTGGCCCGGAGCGCCGCCCGACCGTGGTCAGCACCGGCAAGAAGCCGGCAGCGGGCCGGCCTGCGTCCGGCGCCAAGGCCGGTTCCGGCAAGCCGACGGGCAAGCCGGCAGGCTCCCCCCGAGCCGGCGGCAAGGGCCCGCGCAAGCCGGTCACTCCGGTCAAGGTGACCCAGGGCCGCGCCTGGGGCCCGATCGCGCTCTTCGTCGCGGTCGGCGTGCTGGCGGCCGGCATCATCGGGTACGGCGCCTGGGCGTCCTTCCAGGGCTCCAAGCCGTGGGACAAGCGGGCCAACGCCATCGACGGCATCGCCAACATCCGCAAGTCCGACCCCGACAGCCTCAAGTACGAGTCGCACAAGTCGGGCCCGCTGACCTGGAAGTACTCGCCGCCGGTGGGTGGGGTGCACAACGCCGCCTGGCAGAACTGCATGGGCGACGTCTACGACGCCCCGATCGCCAACGAGCACGCGGTGCACAGCCTGGAGCACGGCGCCGTCTGGATCACGTACCGGCCGGACCTGCCCCAGGACCAGGTCGACAAGCTCGCCGGCAAGGTGCGCGGCGTCGAGAAGACCTTCATGAGCCCGTACGAGGGCCTGGACAAGCCGATCTCGCTGCAGGCGTGGGGCTACCAGCTCAAGGTCGACAACGCCGACGACTCGCGGATCGACGAGTTCATCAAGGACCTGCGGGTCAACGCCTCGGTCGAGGGCCCGACGGCGCTCTGCAACACCGGCATCACCGCCACCGGCACCACGCCGCGTGAGCTCCAGCAGCAGCCCACCCAGTAAGGACCCCGATGACCGCCCCCACCACCACCGACAGCGAGTACGACGACACCCCGACCGTCCCGGATGAGGGCGGTCGGGCCCCGGCGGCGCGCTACGGCGTGTCGGCGCTCGCCATCATGGTGGTGGTGGGGCTGCTCCTCGGGTATGCGGGCGGCCTGCTCACCCCCCGGCTCACCCGACCCGGTGACTCGTCAGTCGAGGCGGGCTTCGCCCGGGACATGACGACCCACCACGCGCAGGCCGTGGAGATGAGCCTCATCGCGTACCGGTCGGCCACCCTCCCCGAGGTGCGGCAGATCGCCGTCGACATCGCCACCGGGCAGCAGGGCGAGATCGGTGCCATGCAGACCTGGCTCCGCGAGTGGGGCCTGAGCCCGACCGGCTCGCAGCCGCCGATGTCGTGGATGTCCGACGGCGCCACCCTCAAGGACGGTCTGATGCCGGGCATGGCCACCCCGGCGCAGATGACCTCCCTGCGGGACGCCCAGGGCATCGAGGTCGACAGACAGTTCCTGACCCTGATGTACGACCACCACCTGGGCGGCATCCACATGATCGACGCTGCGCTCGACGTGACGGACAACGACGAGGTGCTGCGGGTGGCGAAGACGATGAAGGCCACCCAGCAGACCGAGTTGAACAACCTCCGGCAACTCCAGGCGCAGGCAGCCAAGGGCTGATCCGACCGGCCGAGGCAGCACCGGTCTGCGTCAGCCCGAGGCCGATCTCGTCGAGGTCCGCAAGATCCACAAGATCTGCACAACGTCGCCGATGTGGCGGTGTTCCGGACATCCGGACACCGCCACATCGGCGATCCGCATCCTGGCCCCGGCCGACCCGGTGATCGACTCGGCTTCCAGGGAAACCGGGGCATCAACGCGACAGGACGCCCCGACTTTCAGGAACCCGAGTCGATCAGGTCCGACCCAACGCTCCGCGCCCACCCTGACACCAGAGCACCGGGCACCGGGCACCGGGCACCGGGCACCGGGCACCGGGCACCGACCGATGATCGACTCGCGTTTCAGGAAACCGGCCTATCACCGCGACGAGACGCCCCCGGTTCCCGGGAAAGCGAGTCGACCAAGGCGCACACCGCGCCGCCACTTGCCCCTTACGCGCCCCCTTGCACTCCTTATGCACCTTATGGGGCTTTTGGGCGGTCCAGGCGATTACGTTGCTTAGAGAGTTTTCTCCACACATATCGTGACCAGTTGCGATTCGGGCTCGTTGCCCAAGACGTGGGGGTTGCACTCAGAGACGCACGGCGTTCGGTGACCAGTTGGTGCCGACGCCACACCATCGGTGGTGACGGGGCGGTGGCAGCCGTCCGTCGCGGACAGCGGCAGGGCGAGCCGGGAATGCTCAGCCGCGAACAGGAACTCGAACTGATCGACGCGCTGCGGGGCGTCCACCCGGACGAGTTCGGGCTGGACGAGGAGCTGTGGACGAGGCAGAGCCTCACCACGCTCATCCAGCGGCGCTTCGACCTGCCGCTGGAGCCCGGCGCCGTCGGGGCGTACCTGCGGGCCTGGGGGTTGGGTCCGCGCGAGCCACGCGAGCGCGCCTGCGGGCTCTGCGTCAGTGCGGTGGAGCGCTGGGTCCGCAGCGAGTACCCGGCGATCACCCGGGCCGCCCAGGAGCACCTCGCGGAGGTCTACTGGATCGGCCGGGTCCGGCTGCGTGGCACGATGCCGGCCGCGGACGTGATCTCGGCGGTCTCGTCCCGTGGCCGGGTGCGCTTCATGATCACCACGCCGACGGTGGACCCGCCGCTCCCCCGCGACTTCGTGCTGCGGCTCAGCGGCGAGGAGCAGCGCACCGTGCACCTGATCGTGGACGGTTCCTGGCCGCGCAACGAGTGGCCGCGCCGGCTCCCACGTCGGATCGTCCTGCACCCGCTGCCCAGCTGCGGCCGGGCGGTAGCGGCCTGACCGCCGGGCGGTAGCGGCCTGACCGCCGGGGCGGGCCGGTCGTCGACACGATCGGCTCACCCGATACCGATTCGGCGTACGGAGGGGAGGTTTGCTAGTCTTCTCCAGTCGCTGAGCCCCCGTAGCTCAGGGGATAGAGCACCGCCCTCCGGAGGCGGGGGCGCAGGTTCGAATCCTGCCGGGGGCACACTTGCTAAGAAAGCTCCACCAGCACCAAAGGCCTTTGACCAGGGGAAACCCCGGTCAGGGGCCTTACTCGTATGTCCGGCCGCGTCCGGCCATGGCGGCCGCCCTCGTGAAGGGGCGTTGGTTCCCGGGTTCTTGCATCCGCGACCCGGCATGATCAAGATGTCGTCATGCTGTTTCTCGGCTTGACCCTCGCCGCACTGGCCGGAGCCGTCGCGGCGACGATCCTCGCCGTCCGTGGGCTCAGAGGGGTTTTCCGGAGGCAGTCGGGGCGACTGTGGGCCGCAGCGCTCCTCGTCGGCGCGGGGGCCGTCGCCGTGTACGCCTGGGGCCTGCTCAACCTCGGCTACGCGGTGATGCGCGCGGAGGACGGCGGAACCGGCGCCTCCCCGATCGAACCCTGCCGGGAGGTCGGGCCGCAGGTGGCGAGAATGGTCGACGGGTACGGCGTCAGCCTCTTTCCGATGCACTTCGAGTGCCACCTCACCGGCGGCGGGTCGTACGTCACCTCGTCGGTGCCCGGGTACGTCACTCCGGCCACTGTCGCCCTCGGGCTGATTGCCGTCATCTGCGCAGCCCTCGCGACCAGGACGGCAGAGAAGACCCGACCGCCTGTCGCCTGAACCGGAGACCGTCAGCCGCAAAGCCGGAGAGGCAGACGGGCCCGCACCGGATCGTCAGTCGCCGACGTACGCCGCCAGGTGTTCGCCGGTGAGGGTGGAGCGGTTGGCGACGAGGTCGGCGGGGGTGCCCTCGAAGACGATCTGGCCACCGTCGTGGCCGGCGCCGGGACCGAGGTCGATGATCCAGTCGGCGTGCGCCATGACCGCCTGGTGATGCTCGATGACGATCACCGACTTCCCCGAGTCGACCAGGCGGTCGAGGAGGCCCAGCAGTTGCTCCACGTCGGCCAGGTGCAGGCCGGTGGTCGGCTCGTCGAGGACGTAGACGCCGCCTTTCTCGGCCATGTGGGTGGCCAGCTTGAGGCGTTGCCGCTCGCCGCCGGACAGGGTGGTGAGCGGTTGGCCCAGGCTGAGGTAGCCGAGCCCGACGTCGGCGAGCCGGTCGAGGATGGCGTGCGCGGCCGGCGTACGGGCGTCACCGGCGCCGAAGAACTTCTCCGCCTCCGTCACCGACATCGCGAGCACCTCGCTGATGTCGCGACCGCCGAGGCGGTACTCCAGCACCGACGCCTGGAACCGCTTGCCCTCGCAGTCCTCGCAGGGTGCGGCGACGCCGGCCATCATCCCCAGGTCCGTGTAGATCACGCCGGCGCCGTTGCAGCTCGGGCAGGCGCCCTCGGAGTTGGCGCTGAACAGCGCCGGCTTCACACCGTTGGCCTTCGCGAACGCCTTGCGGATCGGGTCCAGCAGCCCGGTGTACGTGGCCGGGTTGCTCCGCCGCGAGCCACGGATCGCGCCCTGGTCGATCGACACCACACCCGCACCGGGAGGGATGGACCCGTGCACCAGGGAACTCTTGCCGGAGCCGGCGACCCCGGTCACCACGACGAGCACTCCGAGGGGTACGTCGACGTCGACGTCCCGGAGGTTGTTGGCGGTCGCGCCACGGATCTCCAGCTTGCCGGTGGGTGTGCGGACCTTCTCCTTGAGGGCTGCCCGGTCGTCGAGGTGGCGGCCGGTGATGGTGCCGCTGGCGCGTAGGCCCTCCAGGCTGCCCTCGTAGCAGACGGTGCCGCCGTCGGTGCCGGCGCCGGGCCCGAGGTCGACGACGTGGTCGGCGATGGCGATGGCCTCCGGCTTGTGCTCCACGACGAGCACGGTGTTGCCCTTGTCGCGCAGTTGGAGCAGCAGCTCGTTCATCCGCTGGATGTCGTGCGGGTGCAGCCCGATCGTCGGCTCGTCGAAGACGTAGGTGACATCGGTGAGCGACGAGCCGAGGTGACGGATCATCTTGGTGCGCTGCGCCTCACCGCCGGAGAGGGTGCCCGACGGCCGGTCCAGCGAGAGGTAGCCCAGCCCGATCTCCTCGAACGAGTCGAGAAGGTGTTGCAGCCCGGCCAGCAGCGGGGCCACCGACGGCTCGTCGATGCCGCGCACCCAGGCGGCGAGGTCGCTGATCTGCATCGCGCAGGCGTCGGCGATGTTCTTACCCTTGATCTTCGACGACCGGGCCTCCTGGCTGAGCCGGGTGCCGGCGCACTCGGGGCAGGTCGTGAACGTCACCGCCCGCTCGACGAAGGCGCGGATGTGCGGTTGCAACGCGTCGATGTCCTTGGAGAGGAAGGACTTCTGGATCGACGGGATGAGGCCCGCGTACGTCAGGTTGATGCCGTCGATCTTGATCTTGGTGGGCTCCCGGTGGAGCAGGTCGTGCTGCTCCCGCTTGGTGAACTTGCCGATCGGCTTGTCCGGGTCGAAGTAACCGCAGCCCCGGAAGATCCGGCCGTACCAGCCCTCCATGCTGTAACCGGGGATCGTGATCGCACCCTCGTTGAGCGAGAGCTTGTCGTCGTAGAGCGCGGTCAGGTCGATGTCGGTGACCGCGCCCATGCCCTCACACCGGGGGCACATGCCACCGAGTCGGGTGAAGGTCGCCTTCTCGGTCTTCGTCTTGCCGGCACCCCGCTCGACGGTGATCGCGCCGGTGGCCTTCACCGAGGGGACGTTGAAGGAGTACGCGTTGGGCGAGCCGATGTGCGGCTGCCCGAGCCGGCTGAACAGGATGCGCAGCATCGCGTTGGCGTCGGTGGCGGTGCCCACGGTGGACCGGGAGTTGGCGCCCATCCGCTCCTGGTCCACGATGATCGCCGTCGTCAGACCGTCCAGCAGGTCGACCTCGGGGCGTGCCAGCGTCGGCATGAAGCCCTGCACGAACGCGCTGTACGTCTCGTTGATCATCCGCTGCGACTCGGCGGCGATGGTGCCGAACACCAGCGAGCTCTTGCCGGAGCCGGAGACACCGGTGAACACCGTCAGCCGCCGCTTCGGGATCTCGACGCTGACGTCCCTGAGGTTGTTGACGCGTGCGCCCTGCACGCGGATCAGGTCGTGACTGTCGGCGACGTGTGGCGTGGACGGCTGGATGGCCGTGCTCATCGTGTCTCCATCTGTCGGGCGCGGATGACTCAGCGCACTTCCTGGATGCGGACCATGTTGCCCGCCGGGTCGCGGAAGGCACAGTCCCGCACGCCGTACGGCTGCTCGGTCGGCTCCTGAACCACCTCGGCGTCGCTGGCCTCCAGCTTGGCGAAGGTGGCGTCGAGGTCGGTGGTGGCGAGGTTGACGCCGAAGTAGCTGCCCTTGGCCATCAACTCGAGGATGGTCTGCCGCTCGTCGTCGGTGATGCCCGGGTTGGCGGCCGGCGGGTGCAGGACGATGGACGTGCTGGGCTGGCCGGCCGGCCCGACCGTGATCCAGCGCATCCCCTCGTACCCGACGTCGAGGCGGACCTCGAAGCCGAGGACGTCCCGGTAGAAGGCCAGCGAGGCCTCCGGGTCGGTGTGCGGAAGGAAGCTCGAGTGAATGGTGATGTCCATGCCGGTCACGCTAACTGCGGCTCGGCGGGCCGCGCTTCTCGATTCCTGACCGGTCTGGTCACCTGCTTCGCCACGCACGACGGCATCCCCGCCGTCGCCTGTGCCGCCTGCCGCCGGTAGACGCTCGGCGGCACACCGACCAGCTCGGTGAAGCGGGTGCTGAAGGTGCCCAGCGACGAACAACCGACGGCGAAACAGACATCGGTGACACTCTGGTCGCCACGACGCAGCAGGGCCATCGCCCGCTCGATCCGGCGAGTCATGAGGTAGCTGTAGGGGGATTCGCCATAGGCCAGCCGGAACTCGCGGCTGAGGTGCCCGGCCGACATGTGCGCACCGCGGGCGAGCGCCTCGACGTCCAGCGGAGACGCGTACTCCCTGTCGATCCGGTCGCGGACCCGACGCAGCACCGCGAGGTCGGCGAGGCGCTGGGTCGCGTCAGTCCTGCTGCTCACCTGGCAGATCGTGCCACAACCCACCGACAATCGGCCGCCAGCCGGCCGCGAGCGCGGCCGCCGAGCCTGGTCAGCCGGCCGCGAGCGCGGCCAGGGAGGCCGATTCAGCCCGGCCGCGAGCGCGGCGGTCGAGCCTGATCAGCCGGCCTCGCGCCGGGCGCGGGCGCGGCGCTTCCCCTCGTGCATGGCCTGCACCCGGGCCACCGGGATGGTCCGGCCCTCGGCGATCAGGTCGGCGGGGAGTGACTGCGGGGCCGGCATCAGCGCCGCCCACGGGTCGCCGTCGGCGAGCAGCCTCGGCGCGGTCCGGATGGTGAAGTCGGCGGGGGTCACCTCGGTCAGGTCGGCCCAGTCGACCGGGAACGAGACCGGCATCCCGGGGCGCAGCCGAGGGCTGTACGCGGCGGCGACCGTCGCACCGCCCGCGCGGGTGGCGTCCACGAACACCCGACCGCCCCGGTCCTCCTTGATGTACGCCGTGGTCGCCAGCGTCGGGTCGAGCCGCTCGGCGCGGACGGCGAGTGCCCGGGTGGCGGCGGCCAACTCCTCGGCCGTCGGCTCCTCGGTCACCGGGACGAAGACGTGCACGCCCTTGGCGCCGCTGGTCTTGACCGCACCGGCCAGACCGGCGTCGGCGAGCGCCTGACGGACCAGCAGGGCCGCGCCGACCGCCGCGCGGAACCCGTCGCCCTCGGGTGGGTCCAGGTCGAGCACCAGATGGGTCGGGCGGTGCAGGTCAGCCGTGGTCGCCAGCGTCGGGTGGTACTCCACCGCCCGCTGGTTGGCGAACCAGAGCAGGGTGCGCCGGTCGTCGCAGAGGGCGTACGAGATCTCGCGCTGCGACGCCTCCGCCCAGACCGACGTCCGACGCACCCACTCCGGGGTGTAGCGGGGCAGGTTCTTCTGCATGAACGGCGGCTGGCCGGGGCGGACCCGGATCACCGACAGCGGCCGGCCGGCCAGGTGCGGGAGGATGCGGTCGTGGACCGCGTCGAGGTAGTCGATCAGTTCACGCTTCGTCGCGTCGTCGCGGTCGGACAGCGGCTGGTCCAGATTGGTCAGGGCCACGCCGTCCCGGGTCTCGTCAGCCTTGCTCACCCGACCACCCTCCCGGCCCCGGTGCCGCCGGTCAACCGGACCTGCCGATCGTCGTCGGTGCTCGTCGTGGCCGGGCCCGACGGTTCGGCGTCCGGCCACGACCCGCCCGGGCCCGACGGTTCGGCGTCCGGCGACGACCCGGCCGAGCGTCGGGGCAGTGTCGTCACCGCCACCAGCAGTGCGGTGACCACCAGCCCGGCGGCCACGGCGAACGCGGTCCGGTAGCCGCCGGCGAGCGCGGCGGTCTCGGCCCAGCCGGCGGCCCGTAGGCCGTCGCTGCGACTGGCGGCCAGGGTGGCCAGCACGGCCAGGCCGACAGCTCCGCCGACCTGCTGGGTGGTGTTGGCGAGGCCGGAGGCGAGCCCGGCGTCCGCGTCGGTCGCGCCGGCCATGGCCAGTGTGGTGACCGCCGGCAGGGTCAGACCGCCGGCCAAACC
>NZ_CP120742.1:0-217500 GCF_029581275.1 Micromonospora sp. WMMD1155 | reverse complement strand
CTAGTTGTGGACGCGGCACGAGTGAGAATGCAGGCATGAGTAGCGAAAGAAGGGTGAGAAACCCTTCCGCCGGATGACCAAGGGTTCCAGGGCCAGGCTAATCCGCCCTGGGTGAGTCGGGACCTAAGGCGAGGCCGAGAGGCGTAGTCGATGGACAACGGGTTGATATTCCCGTACCCGCGAAAGAGCGTCCCTGATGAACCTCGTTGTGCTAACCACCCGAACTGCCGGCGACCTTCGGGTCAATGGTGGGGAGCGTGGGAACCTGGCGGGTAGTAGTCAAGCGATGGGGTGACGCAGGAAGGTAGCTGAGCCCGGCCGGTGGTTGTGCCGGGGTAAGCGTGTAGGCCGTGGTGTAGGCAAATCCGCACCGCATGGGGCTGAGACGTGATGCCGAGCCGATTCAGGTGAAGTCAGTGATCCTATGCTGCCGAGAAAAGCCTCTAGCGAGTTCTTAGCGGCCCGTACCCCAAACCGACACAGGTGGTCAGGTAGAGAATACCGAGGCGATCGGGCGAACTGTGGTTAAGGAACTCGGCAAATTGCCCCCGTAACTTAGGGAGAAGGGGGGCCGGAGACGTGAAGCCCCGCGCGGGTGGAGCGTTGTATGGCCGCAGAGAGCAGGGGGAAGCGACTGTTTACTAAAAACACAGGTCCATGCGAAGAAGTAATTCGATGTATATGGACTGACGCCTGCCCGGTGCTGGAACGTTAAGGGGACCTGTTAGCTCTTCGGGGCGAAGCGGAGAACTTAAGCGCCAGTAAACGGCGGTGGTAACTATAACCATCCTAAGGTAGCGAAATTCCTTGTCGGGTAAGTTCCGACCTGCACGAATGGCGTAACGACTTCCCCACTGTCTCAACCACAGGCCCGGCGAAATTGCAGTACGAGTAAAGATGCTCGTTACGCGCGGCAGGACGGAAAGACCCCGGGACCTTTACTATAGCTTGACATTGGTACTCGAATTAGCTTGTGTAGGATAGGTGGGAGCCGGTGAAGTCCATACGCCAGTATGGGTGGAGGCAATCTTGAAATACCACTCTGGTTGATTTGGGTATCTAACTTCGGACCGTTATCCGGTTCAGGGACAGTGTCTGGTGGGTAGTTTAACTGGGGCGGTTGCCTCCTAAAGGGTAACGGAGGCGCCCAAAGGTTCCCTCAGCCTGGTTGGCAATCAGGTGTTGAGTGCAAGTACACAAGGGAGCTTGACTGTGAGACTGACAGGTCGAGCAGGGACGAAAGTCGGGACTAGTGATCCGGCACTTGCGAGTGGAAGCGGTGTCGCTCAACGGATAAAAGGTACCCCGGGGATAACAGGCTGATCTTCCCCAAGAGTCCATATCGACGGGATGGTTTGGCACCTCGATGTCGGCTCGTCGCATCCTGGGGCTGTAGCAGGTCCCAAGGGTTGGGCTGTTCGCCCATTAAAGCGGTACGCGAGCTGGGTTTAGAACGTCGTGAGACAGTTCGGTCCCTATCCGCCGTGCGCGTAGGATACTTGAGAAGGGCTGTCCCTAGTACGAGAGGACCGGGACGGACGAACCTCTGGTGTGCCAGTTGTCCTGCCAAGGGCACGGCTGGTTAGCTACGTTCGGAAGGGATAACCGCTGAAAGCATCTAAGCGGGAAGCCTGCTTCAAGATGAGGTATCCCACCCACCTTTGGTGGGGTAAGGCCCCCAGCTAGACGACTGGGTTGATAGGCCGGAAATGTAAGCCCGGTAACGGGTTCAGTTGACCGGTACTAATAGGCCGAGGACTTGACTACTAAGCTGCTACGCGTCCACTGTGCAACTCTGAACAAGCGAACACCCGTGAACTGTTTGCCGGGGTTGTTTGATATGTTCATAGAGTTACGGCGGTCATGGCGGAGGGGAAACGCCCGGTTACATTCCGAACCCGGAAGCTAAGCCCTCCAGCGCCGATGGTACTGCACTCGTGAGGGTGTGGGAGAGTAGGACGCCGCCGGACAATCTTCCAGTCGAGGGCCGCCCCATCCGGGTCGGCCCTCGACTGCGTAGCGCCATTGGTGGCGCAATCAGGAAGGATGTACCTGTGAGTTCAGGACCGCAGGGCGGAGACCGTCCCCGTCGTTACGAAGACCGTACCGACGGTGCGGGCGGACGCGACCGCGGCCCACGCCGCGACGACCGGGACCGGCCCCCGTACCGGGGAGACCGCGACAGCGGCAGCCGAGGCGGATACGCCGGCGGTCGCGACTCCGGTTCCCGTGGCGGAGACCGGGACAACTCGCGCTCCGGTGCTCCCCGTGAGGGCGGTTTCCGCGGCGGCGACCGTCGCGAGGGCGGCTTCCGCGGCGGCGACCGCGACGGATCTCGCTCCGGTGCTCCCCGTGAGGGTGGCTTCCGCGGTGGCGACCGTCGTGAAGGCGGTTTCCGTGGTGGTGACCGTGAGGGTGGCTTCCGCGGTGGTGACCGTCGTGAAGGCGGGTTCCGTGGTGGTGACCGTGAGGGTGGCTTCCGCGGTGGCGACCGTCGTGAAGGCGGGTTCCGTGGTGGTGACCGCGAGGGTGGCTTCCGGAGCGGTGACCGTCGTGAAGGCGGGTTCCGTGGTGGTGACCGCGAGGGTGGCTTCCGCGGTGGCGACCGTCGTGAAGGCGGGTTCCGTGGTGGTGACCGCGAGGGTGGCTTCCGGGGTGGCGACCGTCGTGAAGGCGGGTTCCGTGGTGGTGACCGTGAGGGTGGCTTCCGTGGTGGTGACCGCGAGGGTGGCTTCCGGAGCGGTGACCGTCGTGAAGGCGGGTTCCGTGGTGGTGACCGCGAGGGCGGTTTCCGGGGCGGTGACCGTCGTGAAGGCGGCCATCAGGGCGGCGGAGACCGCCCGCGTTCCGGCCCATCCCGCGAGAGCGGCGGTTTCCGTGGTGGTGACCGCGAGGGTGGCTTCCGCGGTGGCGACCGTCGTGAAGGCGGGTTCCGTGGTGGTGACCGCGAGGGTGGCTTCCGCGGTGGCGACCGTCGTGAAGGCGGTTTCCGCGGTGGCGACCGTCGCGAAGGCGGCTTCCGCGAGGGATCTCGGCCGGGTGCCCCCCGTGACGGCGGCGGTTTCCGTGGTGGTGACCGTGAGGGTGGCTTCCGTGGCGGTGACCGTCGCGAAGGCGGCTTCCGCGAGGGATCTCGGCCGGGTGCCCCCCGTGACGGCGGCGGTTTCCGTGGTGGTGACCGTGAGGGTGGTTTCCGTGGCGGTGACCGTCGTGAAGGCGGGTTCCGCGGTGGTGACCGCGAGGGTGGCTTCCGCGGTGGCGACCGTCGTGAAGGCGGCTTCCGCGAGGGATCTCGGCCGGGTGCCTCCCGTGACGGCGGCAGCTTCCGTGGCGGTGACCGTCGTGAGGGCGGCGGGTTCCGTGGTGGTGACCGCGAGGGTGGCTTCCGGGGTGGCGACCGTCGCGAGGGTGGTTTCCGTGGCGGTGACCGGGACAGCTCTCGACCGGGTGGACCGCGCGAAGGCGGCGCGCCCCGCGAGGGCGGGTTCCGTGGCGGTGACCGTCGCGAAGGCGGGTTCCGTAGCGGTGACCGCGAGGGTGGTTTCCGTGGCGGTGACCTGGCGGGTGCTCCCCGCGCCGACGAGCGGCCGCGTCGCGAGGGCGAGTTCCGCCGCGACGACCGCGCCGCCGGCGGCGAGTCGTTCGAGGGTGGCCGTAGCTCCGCGCCGGCTCTGCCGGACGACATCCACGCGACCGACCTCGACAAGGACGTTCGCGCTGAGTTGCTCTCGCTGAACAAGCCGGTCGCCGAGACGGTTGCCCGGCACCTGGTCGCGACCGGTCAGTTGATCGACGAGGACCCGGCGGAGGCGTTGGCGCACGCGCTGGCCGCACGGCGGCTCGCGTCGCGTATCTCGGCCGTCCGCGAGGCGGTCGGCCTGGCCGCGTACCACGCGGGGGAGTGGCAGACGGCGATCGCCGAGCTGCGCACGTACCACCGGATGAGCGGGCTGCAGAGCCACCTGGCCGTGCTCGCGGACTGCGAGCGGGCTCTGGGTCGGCCGGAGCGGGCGATCGACCTGTTCCGTGGTGCCGACCGGGAGAAGCTGGACCAGGCAGTGGCGATCGAGCTGTTGATCGTCGCCGCCGGTGCGCGGGGGGACCTCGGGCAGAAGGACGCCGCGGTCGCGATGCTCCAGGTCCCGGACCTCACCAGCGAGGCCACGGCGCCGTGGACGGCTCGACTGCGGTACGCATACGCCGACGCGCTGCTCGCCGTGGGCCGGCGTGAGGAGGCCCGCGAGTGGTTCTCCCGCGCGGCCGACGTCGACACCGAGGGCGAGACCGACGCGGCCGAGCGGCTGCTGGAACTCGACGGTGTCGTCATCGAGGGCGACGAGGAGGACGAGGCCGCGGAGGAGATCGCCGCAGGGCCGGGTGCTCCCGGCGCGGTCCCGGCCCGACCCGACGCCGACCTGACCGGCGACGACGAGGACGACGACCGCGACGACGAGGACGACGACGACCGCGAGGACGACGACGACCGCGAGGACGACGACGAGGACCGCGAGGACTTCGACGACGACGAGCGGGACGACGTCGTGGGCAGCGCCGGTGACGACGAGGGTTTCGACGACGAGGACGAGGACCGTCACCCGGACGAGGCCGCGCGCAACGCGGACACCGACTCCCGGGACGTCGCGCCGTCCGGCAGCGTGGCGAACGCCGACCGGAGCGCTCCGGCCGGGGATGACGCGTCGGGGTCGACGCAGCGATGAGCGCTGACGTCGGGGAGCGGTTGGTCGACGGGTACACCCTGGTCGTCTTCGACCTGGACGGCGTGATCTACCTGATCGACCGGCCGATCCCCGGCGCCGTCGAGGCGGTGGCCCGGCTGCACGACGGGAACGTGGCGGTGGCGTACGCCACCAACAACGCGTCCCGTCGCTCCAGCGAGGTCGCCGCCCTGCTGAGGGGGATGGGTGTGCCGGCGCGACCGGAGGAGGTGCTCACCTCCGCCGCGGCGTCGGCCGAGTTGCTGCGTGACCGGCTTCCCGCCGGCGCTCCGGTGCTGGTGGTCGGTGCGGAGGCCCTGCGCGCGGAGCTGCGCGCGGTCGGCCTGACCCCGGTCAGCAAGGCCGACGAGAATCCGGCAGCGGTGGTGCAGGGGTACGGCCCGCAGGTGGGGTGGGCCGACCTGGCCGAGGCTTCGGTCGCGGTACGGGCCGGTGCGCTCTGGATCGCCACCAACACCGACCGGACGCTGCCCAGCGGGCGTGGCCCACTGCCGGGCAACGGCTCCCTGGTGGCGGTGCTGCGCACGGCGCTGGAGCGGGACCCCGACGTGGTGGTCGGGAAGCCTGAGTCGGCGCTGTTCGAGACCGCCGCCCGGCGCGCGGGTGGTGGCCGGAGCCTGGTGGTGGGTGACCGGTTGGACACCGACATCGAGGGTGCCCGCCGCGCCGGCCTGGACAGTCTGCTGGTGCTCACCGGCGTCCATGGCGTACCGGATCTGTTGGCCGCGGAACCGCGGCGGCGGCCCACGTACGTCGCGAGGGACCTGGCGGGGCTCTTCGACCCGGCCGCCGTCGTGCGGGTCCCGGGCCCGGCGGACGCCGTCGGATGGTCGGTGACCGACCACGACGGTGCGCTGGAGTTGGCGGGGTCGGGTCGGCCGCTGGACGCCCTGCCGGCGCTCTGCGCGGTGGCCTGGTCGGCGTCGGAGCCGACGCTGCCGAAGATCCGCCCGATCGGCCCGGACGCGGCGCACGCCGTGGAGAGCCTCGGCCTGACCGCCACCGCCTGACCGCTGGCCGCATCGCCTGGCCACACCGCTGCCCGAACCGGGTCAGCGTGCGGCGTTCGTCAGAGCAGTTTGCGTAGCTTCAGCAGGTCGAACGGGTTCGCCTTGATCGACACTCGGCGGGTGGTCACCGCGTTGGTGACGTCCAGGTCACCGCGGACCAGGGCGAGTAGGTCGTCGCTTGACGTACTCAACGCGATCTTGGCTTTGGGGTCGTCGCCGTCGGTCAGCTCGACCAGCCGACCCCCGGTGATGCGGCCGTGGAACGCGGCGTCCAGGTCGGTGATCCGGCAGGCCAGCGTCCGGTCCAGGTCGATCCGTTCGCGCACCGTCTCCGCGTTGCGGTCCAGCCGGGCTGCCAGCTCCTGCAACGCCTGCCGGCACTCGTCCACGCTGGCCACATGTCCCCCTCGCCGATCGCCACGCCGTCCTCGGCACCGTACCGCACGGCACGGTCCGGGGTGCCCGGTAGCGTGACACCTGCACACCCCGCCCCGCGGAAGGACTCAGGCATGCAGGACGCGTGGCGCGCCTACCTCGAACTGGCCATGGGCCTCACGGAGGCGCCCCGGAAGAAGGCCCAGGACGTGGCACGACGCCTCGTCGGCTCCGGTGGTGCGACCGCCGCCCAACTCCAGGCGCTCGGCGAGGAGCTGGTCAGCACCAGTGCGGCCAACCGGGAGGCGCTGACCAAGCTGGTCCGCTTCGAGGTCGACCGGGCCCTCGGGGCGGTCGGCCTGGCCACCGCCGACGAGGTGGCCGAGCTGACCCGGCGGGTGCACGACCTGGAACGGCGACTGCGCGAGGCGCGCGCCGTCGAGCCGACGACCACGCCGCCCGCCGGCCCGTCGGGGCGACCGGCCCCGACCGTCGCCGACCGTTCCGGAGATCGTCTGGTGCCGTCCGACGGCCCGGCGGGCGCTCCGGTCTCCGCACATCCGGCCGACAAGCCTGCGGCCGACAAGCCTGCGGCCGAGCAGCCGGTGGCGAAGAAGGCGGTCGCGAAGAAGGCCGTCGCCAAGAAGGCCATCGCGAAGAAGCCGCCGGCGACGATCAGCCGGACCGAGGACGAGGCCCCGACCCCGGTGGCCATGCCCGCCAAGAAGGCGGTCCGTAAGCAGCCGCCGGGCGCCGCCGAATGAGCGGGCCCCACCCGCCCGGTGGCGGGTCCCCGGCGCGTCCCGGTCCGCCGACGGGCGGCTCGTTCCCGGCGCGTCCCGGTCCGCCGGCCGGTGGGTCGTTCCCGCCCCGGCCGGGGCCGCCCGCTGGTGTCCGTCCCGGTCCGCTGCCGGACGTCGGGGACGACGCGCGCCATCCGGCGGTGGACGCGGCCGTGCAGGCCATGGCCAACGCGGCGACGCTCGCCCCGGCCGACCAGATCGCGCAGTACGAGGCGGCCTACGAGACGCTGCGGGAAACCCTCGCCACCATCGACCAGACGTGAGCGGCACGACCAGTCCTGAAGCAGACCGGAGAACCACCCATGGCACGTCGTAACCGGTTGGACGCCGAACTCGTCCGCCGCGGTCTGGCCCGCTCGCGGGAGCAGGCCGCCGGGCTGGTGGAGGCCGGCCGGGTCCACCTGCGCGGGGTGGTCGCGCGCAAGGCCGCCGCGATGGTCGACCCCGCCGATCCGCTGTTGGTGACGGGCGAGGATCCGACCGACGAGTACGTCTCCCGGGGCGGGCACAAGCTGGCCGGCGCGCTGGCCGCGTTCGGTGGGCTTCGGGTCGCCGGGCGGCGCTGCCTGGACGCCGGTGCCTCGACCGGTGGCTTCACCGACGTGCTGTTGCGCGCCGACGCGGCCGAGGTGGTGGCCGTGGACGTCGGCTACGGGCAGCTCGCCTGGTCGCTGCGCACCGACGAGCGGGTGCGGGTCCTGGAACGCACGAACGTTCGTACCCTCGTCCCGGACACGATCGGTGGGGCGGTCGACCTGACGGTGGCGGACCTGTCGTTCATCTCGCTGCGGTTGGTGTTGCCGGCGTTGGCCGCCTGCACCCGCGACGACGGTGATCTGGCGTTGATGGTGAAGCCGCAGTTCGAGGTGGGCAAGGAGCGGGTCGGCGCCGGTGGGGTGGTGCGCGACCCGGAGTTGCGCGCCGAGGCGGTTCTGGACGTGGCCGCCACGGCCGCCGGTCTCGGTCTCGGGTTGGCCGACGTGGCGGCCAGCCCTCTGCCCGGGCCGAGCGGCAATGTGGAGTTCTTCGTATGGTTGCGCCGGGGCGCACCGCCGGCCGACCCGCAACGGGTACGGGCCGTGGTGGCGGCCGGGCCGGACGGCCCGACGGCGGCCGGTGACGTGCCGGACGTGACGGCGGCGGAGGAGGTCGCAGGGTGAACGCGCGCAGCGAGGGCACCACGACGACGCGCGGTTGTGGCGGGGCGATCCGATGAGCCGGACCGCTCTGCTGGTGACCCACACCGGGCGTCGCCGGAGCACGGAGCACGCCCGGTCGGTCGCGGCCGACCTGATCGACGCGGGTTTCGAGGTACGGGTGGTCGCCGACGAGGCCGATGATCTCGACCTACCCGGGGTGGTGCCGGTCGCCGGCCAGCAGGCCGCCGAGGGCGCGGAGATCGTCTTCGCGCTCGGTGGGGACGGCACGTTCCTGCGCGCCGCCGAGTTGGCCCGACCGGCGAAGGTGCCCCTGCTCGGCATCAACCTCGGCAAGGTGGGTTTCCTGGCCGAGGCGGAGATCGACGACCTGGACGTCGCGGTGCGCGACGTGGTGAGCCGCAACTACACCGTCGACGAGCGGCTCACCCTGGACGTCACCGCCGAGTTCGACGGTGGGCCGACGATCGAGTCCTGGGCGCTCAACGAGATCAGCATCGAGAAGGGCGAGCGGGCGCAGATGCTCGAACTGCTCGTCGACGTGGACGGGCGTCCGTTGTCCCGCTACGGCTGCGACGGTGTCGTCTGCGCCACCCCGACCGGCTCCACCGCGTACGCGTTCTCCGGCGGCGGCCCGGTGGTCTGGCCGGAGGTGGAGGCGCTGCTGTTGGTGCCGATCAGCGCGCACGCGTTGTTCAGCCGCCCGCTGGTCACGGCGCCGACGTCCACCTTCGTGATCACGGTCGACCCGTTCACGACCCTCGCCGTGCTCTCCTGCGACGGGCGTCGGGTCTTCGACCTGCCGCCGGGTGCCCGGGTGACGGTGCGTCGGGGTGCCCTGCCGGTCCGCATCGTGCGGTTGCGGCCCCGGCCGTTCACCGACCGGCTGGTCGCCAAGTTCGGTCTGCCGGTGCACGGTTGGCGCGGCAGCCGCCGCTGATCGCCTGTTCGTGCACGGCCGGCCCGGCACCCGCCGCTGACCGCCCGGCCGTGGCTGGCCGGCGCGACAGCCGCCGGTGACGGTGACGCACACCCTCGGTGGACGTCGGGTGTCCACCTGACGACATGTCGCCGCTGCGGCGGCTGGTGACTAGTGACCCGGTGACACGCTCCGACGCAGACTCCGATCGGCCCTCGTCTACGGATGGCGGGCCTGGAGGAGTAGAGGAGCACATCGCATGCACTGGTCCCCACGCTGGCTGGCCGTCGGTGCGGTCGGCGCGTTGGTGGTCGGCCTCGCCGCACCGGCGTCCGCCGAACCGCCCGCCCGGCCCACCGGCCCGACATCGGGCACTCCCACCCCGGGCGCCGCGCCCGTTCGTATCACGCTGATCACCGGTGACCAGGTCGACCTGGTGACGGCGGCACCCGGTCGGGTCGCCGCCACCGTCCGCCCGGGGCCCGGGCGGGAACGGATCTTCTTTCAGACCGTGCAGGTCGACGGAACGCTGCGGGTGCTTCCCAGCGACGCCCTGCCCTACGTGAGCAGTGGGGTCCTCGACGCCGACCTGTTCGACGTGCAGGAGTTGGCGGCCGACGGCTACGGCGACGCCGCGCGGGGCAACCTGCCGCTGATCGTGCGCTACCAGGAGCCGGCCGCCGGCCGGGTGCGACCCCTCGCGGGCGCCACCGACGCCCGTGCGTTGGAGAGCATCAACGGCGCGGCGCTGCGGGTCGGCAAGGGTGACCTCGGTGGCCTGTGGGGCACGCTCGCCGGTGCGCCCACCGCCCGGACGACGGATGCCGCGCCCCGGTTGGGCGGTGGCATCGCCCGGATCTGGCTGGACGGGAAGGTCCGCCCGACGCTGGAGCACAGCGTGCCGCAGATCGGTGCGCCCACCGCCTGGGCGGCGGGCCGCGACGGCAGCGGCGTGAAGGTGGCGGTCCTCGACACCGGCGTCGACTCCACCCACCCCGACCTGGCCGGGCGGATCGCCGAGGCGCAGGACTTCTCCGGCAGTGGGAGCGCCCGCGACGGGCACGGCCACGGCACCCATGTCGCGGCGACCATCGCCGGCAGCGGCGCCGCGTCCGCCGGGTTGCGCAAGGGCGTCGCCCCGGGCGCGCAGCTGCTGGTCGGCAAGGTGCTCGACGACGGTGGTTCCGGCTACGACTCGTCCATCATCGCGGGCATGGAGTGGGCCGCCCACTCCGGCGCGAAGGTGGTCAGCATGAGCCTCGGCGGTGCCCCGACCGACGGCACCGACCCGATGAGTCAGGCGGTCAACGACCTGTCCGCCGAGACCGGCGCGCTCTTCGTGGTCGCGGCCGGCAACGCGGGTGCGGCGCGTACCGTCGGCTCGCCCGGCGCGGCGGCGGCGGCGCTCACCGTCGGCGCGGTGGACCGCGACGACGACCTCGCCGACTTCTCCAGCCGTGGTCCGCGGGTCGGCGACAACGGCCTCAAGCCGGAGATCACCGCGCCCGGTGTCGACATCGTCGCCGCGCGGGCCGCCGGCACCACGATGGGTACGCCGGTGGGCGACTTGTACACGACCGCGTCCGGGACGTCGATGGCGACCCCGCACGTGGCGGGCGCCGCGGCGATCCTCGCTCAGGAGCACCCGGACTGGGCTGCCGGGAAGCTCAAGGACGCGCTGGTGAGCAGCACGAAGGCCAACCCGGCGTTGACGGTGTTCGAGCAGGGTGGCGGTCGGGTCGACGTGGCGCGGGCGCTCAACCAGCGGGTGTACGGGTCGGCCACCGTCGACTTCGGTCGGATCTCCACCGGCGGTGCGGCGGTGGAGCGGACCGTGACGTACACCAACGGCACGACCGCCGCGCAGACCCTGCGGCTCGCTCTGGACCTGCGCAACCTGGACAGCGGTGCGGCCGAGGCCGACGGGGTCGACGTCGGCTCCGCCACGGTGACCGTCGCGGCGGGTGGCAGCGTGACGGTGCCCCTGCGGGCCGACCCGGCGAAGCTGGCCCGGGGCCCGCACGGTGGTTGGCTGGTGGCGACCGGTGCGGACGGCGTGGCGGTGCGTACGCCGGTCGGGCTGACCGTCAGCGGCCCCTTGCACGAGGTCACCGTGAAGGTGTTGGACCTCAAGGGTCAGCCCGCCCTGTCTCCGGCGTTCACCATGTTCGGTGAGCAGCCCGAGTCGGACTTCTGGGGCTGGTGGCCGGGAGAGGGCACCCTGCGGGTCGAGGAGGGCACGTACCTGCTGACCGCGCTGGTGGAGCACGGCGCTCCCCTGGACGAGCAGATGACCCAGACCGTCGAGCCGGAACTGGTCGTCGACCGGGACCTGACGGTGGTGCTCGACGCCCGTAAGGGCACGCCGGTGCGGATCGAGACGCCGAAGCCCAGCGAGCAGCGGGCCACGCTCAGCTACTACGTGCACCGGGTGTTGGGCAACGGTCGGCAGATCGACCACGGGGTGATGGCGTACAGCACCGTCCAGCAGGTCAACGTGACGCCGACCCGGCAGGTGCGCCAGGGCGAGTTCGAGTTCGCGTCGCGCTGGCAGCTCGTCGCGCCGATGGTGGACGCGACGGTCAGCGGGGTGTCCGGTCCGTCGGACGTCAACCTGCTCGGTAGGTCCCCGGCGCCGACCGGTCGGCGCAAGCTGCCGCTGGTCTGGGCCGGTGTCGGCACTCCCGCCGAGCTGGCCCGGGTGCGGGGCGCCGCCGCCCTTCTCACCGCCGACCCGGACCGCGCGGAGGAGGACCAGGTCGCCGCCGCCGCGGCAGCCGGTGCCGCCGTGGTGTTGATCGTCCGCCCGCAGGACCAGACCGCGTGGACGGTCTGGCGGCCCGCCGAGGAGCGGCTGCCGATCCCGGCGATGGTGGTGGCGTACGACGACGGGCAGCGGTTGATCGCGGCGGCGCGTACGGGTCGGGCGACGCTCGACCTGACGCTGACCGTGGACAGCCCCTACCTGTACGACGTGTGGCAGGTGTCGAAGGGCCGGGTGCCGGAGCGCGTCGTGCACACGGTCACCGCGAAGAACACCGCCGAGGTGACGGCGAGCTACGGCGACATGGGCGCCGGGTGGGCCACGGAGGAGCGGTTCGGGTGGCGACCGTGGCAGGAGTACGCCTGGAACGACGACCAGCGCATCGTCCGCAACGGCACCACCCGGCAGGAGTTCGTCAGTGCCGGGGACGACTGGTGGCAGCACCGGGTGCTGCACAAGTCGATGTTCATGCAGTGGGGGAAGTTGACCGGCGGCCTGACCCAGGAGCCCCGACGCTACGCCGCCGACGACCGGGAGACCGAGACCTGGCACACGCCGGTGGTCCGCCCGGCCGTGCCGGCCCGGGGGGCGCCGGTGCCCACCCGTACCGGTGACAGCCTGGATCTGCGGGTGCCCGAGTTCGTCGACGCCGGCGGAAACCACACGGTGGCCGGCAACAGCGAGGAGGCGGACACGGTCGAGGCGCGGGTCAGCCGGGACGGGAAGCAGATCGCCGACCTGTCCGGTGGGTGGGCTCCGGTGCCCACCACGCCGGGGCGGGCGCGCTACCGGCTGGACCTGACCACGAAGCGCTCCTCGGCGGAGTGGCGGTACGGCACCCGTACCGACACGGCCTGGGAGTTCACCTCGGCCCGGCCGGCGGGCGAGGCCGCCACACCGCTGTCGCTGTTGCAGGTGGACTACCAGGTGCCGGCCGACCTGCTCGGCACGGTGCGCGGCAACCGGCCGCACCAGGTGGGGCTGACCCTGCGTCAACCGGCCGGAGTGCCCGCCCCGAAGGGCGCCGACGTCCGGGTGCAGATCTCCTTCGACGGGGGCGTCACATGGCGCAACGCGCACACGAAGGGGTCGGGTACCCGGTACACGGTGACCGTGCCGGCGGGGCGCGGAACGGTGTCGCTGCGGGTGCACGCCGCCGACCGGGCCGGGAACACCGTCGACCAGACGGTGCTCCAGGCGTACGGGCTGCGCTGATCGGAGTGGGGTGGGGCGGCCGCCGGCCGTCCCACCCCACGCCGTCGGGCCCGCCGTCGACCGACGGCGGGCCCGACGCGTCAGAGCCAGCCGCGGCGGGCGACCTGGAACGCCAACCCGGGTCGGGTGTCCACCCCGGCGGCGGCCATCAGGTCGGCGATGCGTCGTTGCACGGTGCGGCGGCTCACCCCGAGCTGCGAGGCGATGGACTTGTCGGGTACGCCGGCCACGAACAGCGACAGCAGCCGCGCCTCGTCGGCGTCCGGCTGGTAGCCGTCGCCGGGGCGGTCCTCGGGGTCCGGCCGCCGCCCCTCGGTGGCGGCGACGGTGAGGGGGTCGTCGAGCCGCAGTCTGGTGGCCACCCGCCAGTGGCTCTCGAAGAGGGCGAGCAGCGCGTCGAGCAGTTGGCTGCGGCCGATCACGGCGGCGCTCGGCTCCCCGCCGTCGCGGTCGGGCACCAGCGGGCAGATGGCCGTGCTGGCGTCCACGATGGCCAGTCGGACCGGCAGTCGGTCGAGCACCCGGGCTTGTTCGCCGGCGGCGACGCCCTTGGCCAGGTCGGCGAGGGCTCCCGGTTCCAGCAGCAGGTCACGTTCGTAGATGGCCCGGTAGCTGACCCCGCGGGCCAGCGCGTCGAACTCCTCGACGTTCTCCGGCCCGGCCATGGCGAGGGGGTTGGCCCGGCAGAACCACAGCACCTCGGTACGCGCCGAGTTCTGCAGGTCGCGCAGCCGGTCGCGGAGGACCCGGGCGCCGGCGATCACCTCGACGAGATGGTCGACGTGGTGTCGGCGCAGCCCGGACCGGTACTCCTCGGCCAGTTGGGTGACCCGCCGTCGGGCGGCCTCCAGGTCCTCCTGGCGGCGCAGCAGCGCCCCGCCGAGGGCGACGTCCGGTGCGGTCGGACGCAGCGGCGCGTCCGGGTCGACGTCGGTGGGTTGCACCAGCCCCTTGGCGCGCAGCGTCTCGACCTGGGCGAGAACCTGCTCGCGCGGTCGGTGCAGACGACGGACCAGGTCGTCGACGCGCGCCGCGGTGAGCTGGAGCAGGCAGCGGTAGAGCTCCTCCTCAGCCGAGGTCAGGCCGATCACGTCCAACACGGGGCAGAACTGTACGTCGGCCGGGTGTCGGCCGCGCCGGGGCCCGTCGGCTGGTCAACTGTCGGCCCTCGCGTCTACTGTCGGTGGCTGTGCTGGAAGAGCTGCGTATCACCGGACTGGGCGTCATCGAGGACACCACGCTGCCGTTGACCGGCGGCATGAACGTCATCACCGGCGAGACCGGTGCGGGTAAGACGATGGTGGTCACCGGCCTCGGCCTGCTCTTCGGCGGTCGGGCCGACGCCGGTCGGGTTCGTGCCCAACCGGGCCGGGCGGTGGTGGAGGGGCGGTTGCGCCTGCTCGGGCGGGTCGCCGACGCCGTGCACGCGCGGATCACCGAGGCCGGTGGGGAGCCCGACGAGGACGGCTCGGTGCTGCTGAGCCGCACGGTGACGGTGGAGGGGCGCTCGCGTGCCCATGTCGGTGGCCGGAGCATGCCGGTGTCGATGCTCAGTGAGGTCGGCGAGCAGGCGGTCGCGGTGCACGGGCAGTCCGACCAGTTGCGGCTGCTGCGTCCGGCCGAGCAGCGGGCGGCGTTGGACCGGTTCGCCGGTCCCGCGCACGAGAAGCTGCTCGACGCGTTGCGGGAGGCGTACACGGGGTGGCGGCGGGTGGTCGACGACCTGGCCGACCGGCGGCGCAACGCCCGCGAGCGCAACCAGGAGGCCGATCTGCTGCGGCTGGGCCTCGACGAGATCACCCGGGTCGATCCGCAGCCCGGTGAGGACGACGAGCTGAAGACCGAGGCGCAGCGGCTGGAGCACGCCGAGGGGTTGCGCACGGCCGCGCAGATCGCCCAGCAGTGTGTGGCGGGCGGTGCGGAGGCCACCGACGAGACGCCGGACGCGGCGTCGTTGCTGGGCACGGCCCGGCGGACTCTGGAGGCGCAGGCCGCCACCGACCCGGCGTTGGGTGAGTTGGCGTCGCGTCTGGAGGAGGCGGCGACACTGGTCACCGACGTGTCGGCGGAGCTGTCGGCGTACCTGGCGACGCTCGACGCGGACCCGGCCCGGTTGCAGCACGTCTACGAGCGGCGGGCGGCGCTGCGGGCGTTGACGCGCAAGTACGCCGACGACGTCGACGGGGTGATCGCCTGGGCGGATCGGGCGCGGACCCGGCTGTCCGATCTGGACACCTCCGATGATCTGTTGGACGAGTTGGAGCGGGAGGGTCAGCGGCTCGCCGTCGAGGTGGCCGACCTGGCCGGGCGGGTGTCGGCGTCGCGGCAGGAGGCGGCGATCCGTTTCGCCGACCAGGTGACGGTGGAGTTGGCCGGTCTGGCGATGCCGCACGCGCGGATCGAGGTGGCGGTGCTGCCGCGCCCGACGGGGCGTGCGGAGCCCACGCTGTCGGTGAACGGTGTCGAGGTGGGTGTCACGCCGGACGGTGGCGATGAGGTGGAGCTGCGGTTGTTGGCGCACCCCGGCGCGCCGTCGTTGCCGCTGCAGCGTGGGGCGTCCGGCGGTGAGTTGTCCCGGGTGATGCTCGCGATCGAGGTGGTGTTCGCCGGGTCGGGTGGGCCGCCCACGTTGGTCTTCGACGAGGTCGACGCGGGTGTCGGTGGTCAGGCGGCGGTGGAGATCGGTCGGCGGTTGGCCCGGTTGGCGCGCAGTCACCAGGTGTTGGTCGTCACCCACCTGCCGCAGGTGGCCGCGTTCGCCGACCGGCACCTGGTGGTGGCGAAGGACACCGGTGGCGCGGTGACGACGAGCGGTGTGCGGGTCGTGGAGGACACCGAGCGGGCGCGGGAGCTGGCCCGGATGCTGGCGGGTTTGCCGGATTCGGATCTGGGTATCGCCCACGCCGAGGAGTTGTTGGCCGTGGCCGCCAAGGAAAGGCGGTTGTGACGCCGCGTATTGTGAGCGCAAGCACACCGGCTTGTGCCGACGTGTGCTTCCCTGGGTAGGCGGCCCTGCTCAGGCATGTCGCGACAGAAAAGCCTGCCTCACATGCCAGGATGGTCACGATGCGTCTACCCACGTTGCGCCGGAACCGGAACTCCGAACCGGGCAGAGTCCTCGGCACCGCGCGCCTTGACCGCCGGACGAAACGCCTGGTCGGTCGGCTGCGCCCTGGTGACATCGCGGTGATCGACCACGTCGACCTGGACCGGGTGGCGGCGGATTCTCTGGTCGCTGTCGGTGTCGCCGCGGTGCTCAACGCCAAACCGTCGGTCTCCGGCCGTTACCCCAATCTGGGCCCGGAGGTCCTGATCGCCGCCGGCATTCCGCTCCTGGACGACCTGGGTGAGGGCGTCTTCGAGCGGATCCGCGAAGGCGACCAGGTGCGCATCGAGGGCAACACGGTCTTCGCCGGTGACGAGCCGGTGGCGCACGGCAGCCTGCAGGACGCCGAGTCGGTCGCGAAGTCGATGGCCGATGCCCGGGAGGGGCTGTCGGTGCAGTTGGAGGCGTTCGCCGCCAACACGATGGACTACCTCCGCCAGGAGCGCGACCTGCTGCTCGACGGTGTGGGCGTGCCGGACATCGAGACCCAGATGCAGGGTCGGCACTGCCTGATCGTGGTGCGCGGTTACGACTACAAGGCCGACCTGGACGTGCTGCGCCCGTACATCAGGGAGTTCAAGCCGGTCCTCATCGGTGTCGACGGCGGCGCGGACGCGCTGGTCGAGGCCGGGTACACCCCGGACATGATCATCGGCGACATGGATTCGGTCACCGACGACGTGCTGCGCTGCGGTGCCGAGGTGATCGTGCACGCGTACCCGGACGGGCGTGCGCCGGGTCTTCCCCGGGTCAACGGCCTGGGTGTGCCGGCGATCACGTTCCCGGCGGCGGCGACGAGCGAGGACCTGGCGATGTTGCTCGCCGACGAGAAGGGCGCGTCGCTGCTGGTCGCGGTCGGCACCCACGCCACCCTGGTCGAGTTCCTCGACAAGGGGCGCGGCGGAATGGCCTCGACGTTCCTGACCCGGCTCAAGGTCGGTGGCAAGCTGGTCGACGCCAAGGGTGTGAGCCGGCTCTACCGGCAGAGCATCTCCGGTTCGTCGCTGCTCCTGCTGGTGTTGTCGGCGATCGCGGCGATGGCGTCCGCGGTGGCCGTCTCCACCGTCGGGAAGGCGTACCTGGGCGTGGTCGCCGAATGGTGGGACAATTTCGTGTTCCAGCTGTACCGGCTCTTCTAGTTCCCGACCGATCAAGAGGCTGCAAGCGTGATCAACTTCCGCTACCACGTGGTGTCCCTCACCGCGGTCTTCCTGGCTCTGGCGATCGGCCTGGTGGTCGGCACGGCCGCTCTCAACGGCCCCGTCGCCGACTCGCTGGAGGGGCAGGTCACCGGTCTGCGCAAGGACAACCAGCACTGGCGTCAGACGGTCAGCAACATGGAGAAGCAGCTCGGGCTGGAGGAGGAGTTCGCCGAGGAGGTGTCCCAGGTCGTCCTGCCGGGCACCCTCACCGGGCGTCGGGTGGTGGTGCTCAGCCTGCCCAACGGTCGCGACCACACCGAGGGCGTGCTCAAGAAGCTCCAGCTCGCCGGGGCCACCATCACCGGTCGGGTCGACCTGCAGGACAAGTTCGTCAACCCGGACAACAACTCCAACCTGCTGGAGTTGGCCGTCACCGCGGCCCGTCCGACCGCGCAGACCACCGGCCTGCCGGGTAACGGTCACGGGGTGGAGACGTCCAGCGCGCTGCTGGCCAGCGTCCTGCTGGACCGGGCCCAGGGCGTCGCGCCGGTCAGCGACGCCGACCGGCGGGCGGTGCTCGCCGCGTACAACAACGCGGGTTACCTGACCACCGACAGCAACAAGGTCACCGGCTCGGCGGAGGCGGTCGTGGTGGTCAGCGGTCAGCCGTACGTCGACAAGGACTCCGAGAAGCGGGACGAGTCGGTGGTCAAGATCGCCGAGCAGTTCGACCGGACCGGTTCGATCGTGGTCGCCGGCAACGGCTCCGTCGGCGGCAACCTGGTGTCCGTGGTCCGGGGTGACCCGGTGCTCGCCCAGACCATCTCGACCGTCGACAACGCCAACACCGGGCAGGGTCAGTTCGTGAGCGCCCTCGCCCTGGTGCAGCAGCTCGTCGAGAAGAAGGCCGGGCAGTACGGCGTCGGTGACAACGCCGCCTCCGGGCTGTTGCCTAGACTGCCCCAGTGAGCGAACGACGTAACCGGGTGTCCGGATCCGACGTAGGTGGGCGGGCGAGCGTGCGGTGCGGCGGGGTGGCGGCATGAGCACGTTGGGTCGGCTGCTGCTCGCCGGCGCCGGCGCGGCGGTGGCCCGCTACGCGCTGCGTGAGGTCCGCAGCTCGCCGGCGGGGCCGGCGTTGGAGCGCACCAACTTCCGTGGCCGCACGGTCAGCCTGGCCGCCGGTCCGGCGCTGGCCGGGGGCGCGGCGGCCGTCGGCGCGTTCGGTGCGACCGGCGGCGCGTCCGGTGGGGCGGCGGTGGTCGCCGGTCTCGGTGCGGGCGCCGTCGGTCTGTACGACGACGTGGTCGGCGCGCGGCCGGAGCAGAAGGCGGCGAAGGGCTTCGCCGGGCACCTCGCCGCGTTGCGCGAGGGGCGGGTCACCGCCGGTCTGGTCAAGGTCGCCGGGGTGGGCGCCGCCGGGCTGGGCGCGGCGGCGCTGCTGGCCGCCGACCGCCGGGTCGCGGCGCATCCGCGTCGGCAGCGTCACGGCGCGTTCGGTCGGGGCGTCGACGTGCTCCTCGGCGCCGGGGTCATCGCCGGCACGGCCAACCTGCTCAACCTGCTCGACCTGCGACCGGGTCGGGCGATCAAGTCCGGTCTGCTGCTCGCCGCGCCGTTGGCCGGTGGCCCGCACGGCGGGATCGCCGCGGGCGCCGCCGGAGCCGCCGCCGGTCTGCTCGGCGACGACCTCGCCGAGGACGTGATGCTCGGCGACAGCGGCGCGAACGCGCTCGGGGCGGTGCTCGGTGTCGCGCTCGCCGCCCGTACCGGCCCGCTCGGGCGGGCGGGTCTGCTCGCGGTGCTGGCCGGGCTCACCGCCGCCAGCGAGAAGGTCAGCTTCACGGCGGTGATCCAGCGGACCCCGGGGTTGCGGGAGCTCGACGCACTGGGCCGACGCGCCGACTGACGTGACCCGACCGGCCCCCCTCGTCGGCGCCGGCCGGTTGGCCGGGGCAGCCGCGCTCATCGCCGTCCTCACCGTGGCCAGCCGGCTGGCCGGTTTCGGCCGCACCGCCGTGTTCACCTGGACCCTGGGGACCACCGATCTCGGTGGTACCTACGTGGTGGCCAACGCGGTACCGAACTTCATCTTCGAGATCGTCGCCGGTGGGGCGCTGGCCAGCCTCGTCGTGCCGCTGCTGGCCGGGGCGGTCGCGGTCGGTGACCGGGCGACCGTCGCCCGGACCACCGGTGCGCTGCTGACCTGGACGCTGGCCCTGCTGGTGCCGCTCGCGGTGCTGGTGGTGCTGCTCGCCGAGCCGGTGGTCGAGTCGCTCGGGCACCACCTGACCGCCGCCCAGCAGCAGAGCGGCATCCGGATGTTGCGGGTCTTCGCACCCCAGTTGCCGCTGTACGGGGTGGGCATCGTGCTCACCGGGGTGCTCCAGGCACACCGGCGCTTCGCCTGGCCGGTGCTCGCGCCGCTGCTGTCCAGCCTCACCGTGATCGTCGTCTACCTGGGGTTCACCGCCACGCAGGGCCGCAACGCGACAGTCGGCGGGGTGAGCCCCGGTGGCGAGTTGCTGCTGTCGGCCGGCACGACACTCGGTGTGGTGGTGCTGTCGTTGTCCCTGCTCGTCCCGGTCAGCCGACTGCGCCTGGGGCTGCGGCCCGGGTTCGGGTTCCCGGCCGACGCGCGGGCCCGCGTCGGCGGGCTGGCGGTGGCCGGCGCGGTCACCGTCACCACGCAGCAGATCGCCCTGATCGTCAGCCTGAACCAGGTCACCGCCGGTGCGCGGAGCAACCCGGGTGTCTACAACCTGGCACAGACCGTCTACCTGTTGCCGTGGGCGGTGCTGGCGGTGCCGCTGGCCATCGCGGCGTACCCGACGCTGGCGGCGGCGCGGGCCGCCGGTGACGAGGACACCTACCGGGCGACGTTGGCGCCGGCCGTGCGCGGGGTGCTGCTGTTCAGTTGCCTCGGCACCGCGGCGTTGATCGGCACCGCCGGCCCGGTCGGGCACTTCTTCTTCCCGGCGTCCACCGCGTCCACGGCCGCCGCCGCGATCATCGGGTACGCCCCCGGCCTGGTCGGTTACGGGCTGTTCGCGGTGCTCACCCGGGCGCTCTACGCGCGGGGGGAGACCCGGGCGGCGACCGCCGCCACCGCTGTCGGTTTCCTGGTGGTGCCGGTCGTCGTCGTGCTGTTCGGCGCGTTGCTGCCGCTGCGGGACCGGGTGTTCGCGGTGACGTCGGCCAACTCGGTGGGGATGCTGGTGCTCGGGGCGTTGCTGCTGGTGGCGGTGCGGCGCAGCGCGGGTCGACCGGCGCTGGCCGGTGCGGCGCGGGCCTCGGCCGCCGGTGTGCTGGCCGGTGTGCTCGCCGCGCTCGCCGGGCTGGGCCTCGGCCTTCTGCTCGACGCGCCGGGCGGCGGCACCCCGACGATGGCGGCGGCACTCGGTCAGGGCATGCTGTCCGGGGCTCTGGTTGGGGCGGTGTTCCTCGCCGTGCTCTGGTTCGTCGACCGGCGGGACGTGGCGCCACTGCTCGCCGGGGTGCTGCGGCGGCTGGGTCGGCGCGGGCCGCGGGGTGGCGGTCCGACGCCCGGTGCGGTCTCCCCGGAGCGGGGCGATGGGAAGGAGACGGCGACGCGATGACTGAGCCAGCTCTGTCCGCCGGGTGGTCGGGCACCGTCGCGTTGGTGCTCGCGTCCAGCACCGGCGGGGTCGGCCAGCACGTCCGGTCGGTGGCCCGTGGCCTCGTCGCCGGGGGCGCATCCGTCCTGGTCTGCGGACCGGCGGCCACCCAGGAGCAGTTCGACTTCACCGCTGTCGGCGCGCGTTTCGAGCCGGTGGAGATCCCGGCCAGCCCGACGCCGGCCGACACCCGGGCGGTGCTCACCCTGCGCCGGGTCCTCACCGCCACGCGGGTCGACGTCGTGCACGCCCACGGTCTGCGGGCCGGGTTGGTCGCCGTGCTGGCCCGTCCGGCCGCGCCGCTGATCGTCACCTGGCACAACGCGGTGCTCGCGGGCGGCCTGCGCGGCGGGGTGTCCCGACTCGTGGAACGCGTGGTGGCCCGGGGTGCGCGGGTGGCCCTCGGCGCGTCCATGGACCTGGTCTCCCGAGCCGCCGCGCTGGGTGCCGCCGACGCCCGGCTCGCCCCGGTCGCCGCGCCGACGCTGCCCGCGCCACGTCGACGTCCGGCGGCGGTCCGCGCCGAGTTCGGGGTGCGCCCGGACCAGCCGTTGATCCTCTCGGTCGGTCGGCTGCACCCGCAGAAGCGCTACGACGTGCTGATCGACGCGGCGGCCCGCTGGCGGACGCGTACCCCACCGCCGGTCGTGGTGATCGCGGGCAGTGGGCCGGCGTATCTGCCGCTGGCCGCGCGGACCTCGGCGGCCCGCGCCCCGGTGACCCTGCTGGGGCACCGCACCGACGTGGCCGACCTGCTCGCCGGTGCCGACCTCGCGGTGGTGACCAGCGACTGGGAGGCCCGGCAGCTCTTCGCGCAGGAGGCGTTGCGCGCCGGCGTACCCCTGGTCGCGACCGCTGTCGGCGGGCTGCCGGACCTGGTCGGCGACGCCGCCACGCTGATCCCCGCCGGGGACGTCGACGCGGTCGACGCGGCGGTCCGGGCGCTGCTGGACGACCCGGCGGCCCGGGCCGAGCTGGGCCGCCGTGGCGCGGAACGAGCCGCGACGTGGCCGACCGAGACGGACACCGTGGCCGTGCTGGCCGCCCTCTACGCCGAGCTGGGCGCCGACCGCGGCGGCCCGGCAGCCACCCCGGGCTCCGACGCCCCCAGAACGGGACACCGGTGATGCTGCGCCGAATCACCCCCGCCCTGCTGACCATCCTCGTGGTGTCGCTGGGCGTCGCCGCGCTCGCCGCCCGCCCGCCGCAGGACAGCCCGCGACGCACCGCCGACTTCGTGGTGCTCGCCGGGATCGCGGGTTTGCGGTGGGAGGACGTGGATCCGCAGCGCACCCCGACGTTGTGGCGGATGGCCCAGGAGGGGTCGATCGGCTCACTGTCGGTGCGCTCCGCGCATCGACCCACCTGCCCGGTGGACGGCTGGCTGACGCTGGGTGCGGGCAGCTTCGCCGCGTGGAACGGCAGCCGGTCACCGGACGGGTGTCCACCGGCCGGGGTGACCGTCGAGCAACCGGACGGCATCGGCGCGAACCTGCCGGACCAGGAGAGCGTGGTCCAGTACAACCAGCAGCGCCTGCCGTGGGGGGCCCTGCCCGGTTCGTTGTCGGAGTCGGTGCGCTGCTCCGTGGCGGTGGGCCCGGGTGCGGCGGTGGCCGCCGCGCGTCCGTTCGGCCGTGTGGACAGGTACGCCCCGGCGTTGCCCGCCGACCCGCGGACGCTGCTCGGTTCCTGCGTGCTGAGCATCGTCGACCTCGGCACCGTCGAGGGGACCGACCCGGCGACCCGTGCCGAGGAGGCCCGGGCGGCGGACGCGCAACTGGCCCGGGTGGTGGCGGCCCGGCCGCCGCGGTCGTTGGTGCTGGTCGCGGGGATCTCCGACACCGCCCAGCCGTCGCGGCTGCACGTGGCGGTCGCCGACGGGCCGGGTTGGGAGCGGGGGTGGCTGACTTCGGCCAGCACCGGCCGCGACGGTTACCTGCAACTGGTCGACCTCGCGCCGACCGCTCTCGCCGCGCTGGGTCGGCCGATGCCGGAGCGGCTGTTCCTGGGCCGTCCGGCGGTGAGCACCGGTGGGCGTCCCGCCGATCTGGCCGAGGCGATCGACGCACCGGCCGACGCCGATCGGGAGGCCGCCGCGCAGCGTGAGGTCTCCGGGGTGTTCTTCACGCTGCTGGCCGGGGTGCAGGTGCTGTTGGCGGTCGGGGTCCTGCCGTTGCTGCGCCGGGCCCGCCCGCACACCGGGCCGACCGGCCCGAATCCCGTCTCCCGGCGGGTCACGGCGGTGGTGGAGCTGCTGCTCGTCGCCGTGGCGTTGACGGTACCGGCGGCGTTGCTGGCCGACGCGGTGCCCTGGTGGCAGGGCGACCATCCCGGGTGGATCTTCGCGGGGGTGACGGCGCTGCTGGTGGCCGCGGGCACCGCGGCGGTGCGGTTCGCCCCCGGGTACGCGGGCACCCTCGGGCCGCTGGGTGCGGTGGCCGGTCTCACCACCCTCGTCGTCGGGTTGGACGTGCTCACCGGGGCCCGCCTGCAGCTCAACGGTGTGGTCGGGTATTCCGCGTTGCAGGGCGGCCGGTACTCCGGGCTGAGCACCGTGGGGTTGGGGGTGTTCCTCGCCGGTGCGTTGCTCGCCGGGGGTTGGCTCGCCCAACGGGTGCACCGGGGTTGGCGGCCGGCGGTGACGGTGGCCGTGGGCGGTCTCGCGGTGGTGGTGGTCGGCAGCGCGTTCCTGGGCGCCGATCCGGTCGGCGCGATCGCGCTCACCGCCGGGGTGAGCGTCGCCGCAGTGATCAGCGCGGGCGGCTGGTTGACGATCAGCCGGCTGGCGTGGGCCAGCATGGCCGCCCTGGCGGTCGGTATCGGCTTCGGTGTGGTGGACCTGCGTCGCCCGCCGGCGGAGCGGGGGAACCTCGGGCGGTTCCTCTCCGCGCTCGGCGACGGCACCGGCGGGTTCACCGTGCACCGGTCCAGCACGGAGAACTTCGAGACGTTGGTCAACAGCCCGCTGACCGTGCTGGCGGTCGCCGCCGGGTTGCTGGTGTGGTTCGCCCTGTTGCAGCCCTGGGGTGGGCTGATGCGGTTGTTCGGCATCTACCCGGCGGTGCGGGCGGCGATGGCCGGGACGGTGGTCGCCGCGGTGCTCGGTGGTCTGCTCGACGGGGCGGCGCTGGACGTGCTGGGCGCCGCCGCCGCGTTGGTGGTGCCGATGGCCGTCCTGGCGTCGCTACGGGTGCTGGGGCACGCCGCGGACCGGACCCGTCCGGTTCCGGGCCGGTTCCGGGAGAGCGGCGCCGACGACGACTCGGGCTCCGGCGGGGTCTCTCCGACCGGCGGCGGTGACGGCCCGACCGGGGGTGGGCCGCTGGGTGCGGCCCATCCCCGGCCGATCAGCGGCCCGCCCGCGAGCGCCCCACCGGTGGTCACGAACCCGGACGCCGTGACCGATCGTGCCGCCGACGCCGACGCCGACGCCGACGCCGACTCAGACGGTCTGGCGGAACCGGCCGGGGGCGGGTCCGTCGGGCCGCCCCGACAGGTCACCCGGTCGTCGAGCGGGGTTGCCGCCTCCTGAGCGCCGGACCTCGTCCGGATGACCCGCAGGTGTCGTAGCCGGGGTGCGGCCTGCGAGTACCCGCCTGGGAGGTGTTACCGTCGAATCCCGTGGATCGCGTGATCACTTTGCTGATCGAGCACGGCGGTCTGCATGACCGCGACAGACGACACGGGAGCAGGCCTTGGCCCCATCAGCACGGACGACCAGGCACATTTTCGTCACCGGGGGCGTCGCCTCCTCGCTGGGCAAGGGCCTCACCGCCTCCAGCCTCGGCAACCTGCTGACCGCGCGCGGTCTGCGCGTGGTGATGCAGAAGCTCGACCCCTACCTGAACGTCGACCCGGGGACGATGAACCCGTTCCAGCACGGTGAGGTCTTCGTCACCGAGGACGGCGCGGAGACCGACCTCGACGTCGGGCACTACGAGCGGTTCCTCGACCGGGCGCTGTCCGGCAAGGCGAACGTCACCACCGGTCAGATCTACTCCGACGTGATCGCCAAGGAGCGGCGCGGCGAGTACCTGGGCGACACCGTCCAGGTCATCCCGCACATCACCAACGAGATCAAGTCGCGGATCCTGGCGATGGCCGACCCGGACGAGGACGGTCAGCTCCCCGACGTGGTGATCACCGAGGTCGGCGGCACCGTCGGCGACATCGAGTCGCTGCCGTTCCTGGAGGCGATCCGCCAGGTCCGCCACGACCTCGGCCGGGACAACTGCTTCTACCTGCACGTCTCCCTGGTGCCGTACCTGGCGCCGTCGGGTGAGCTGAAGACCAAGCCGACCCAGCACTCGGTGGCGCAGCTGCGCAACATCGGTATCCAGCCGGACGCCATCGTGTTGCGCTGCGACCGGGAGATCCCGGTGAAGCTCAAGGAGAAGCTGTCGCTCTACTGCGACGTGGACGCCGAGGCGGTCGTCGCCGCTCCGGACGCCCCGAGCATCTACGACATCCCGAAGGTGCTGCACCGGGAGGGCCTCGACGCGTACGTGGTGCGTCGGCTCGGCCTCTCCTTCCGGGACGTGGACTGGGCCAGCTGGGACGACCTGCTGGAGCGGGTGCACCGCCCTCGGCACACGGTCACCGTCGCGGTGGTCGGCAAGTACGTCGACCTGCCCGACGCGTACCTGTCGGTGAGTGAGGCGATCCGGGCGGCCGGCTTCGGTCACCGGGCCCGGGTGCAGCTCAGGTGGGTGCCCAGCGACGAGTGCGTCACCCCGGCCGGTGCGGCGGCGGCCCTGGCGGGCGTCGACGGGATCCTCATCCCCGGCGGCTTCGGCGTGCGCGGCATCGAGGGCAAGATCGGCACCGCCCGGTACGCCCGGGAGAACGGCATCCCGCTGCTCGGCCTGTGCCTCGGCCTGCAGTGCATGACCATCGAGGTGGCCCGTCACCTGGCCGGTCTGGACGGCGCGAACTCGGCGGAGTTCGACGAGAAGGCCACGCACCCGGTGATCGCCACGATGGCCGACCAGGAGGACATCGTCGCCGGCAAGGGCGACCTGGGCGGCACCATGCGGCTCGGGGCGTACCCGGCGACGCTGACCGAGGGTTCGCTCGTCGCCGAGGCGTACGGCAGCACCGAGATCAGCGAGCGGCACCGCCACCGCTACGAGGTCAACAACGCGTACCGGGACGCGCTGACGAAGGCCGGTCTGCACATCTCCGGCACCTCGCCGGACGGTCGGCTGGTCGAGTTCGTCGAGTTGGACCGTAGCCTGCACCCGTTCTTCGTGGCCACCCAGGCGCACCCGGAGCTGAAGAGCCGTCCGACCCGTCCGCACCCGCTGTTCGCGTCGTTCGTCAAGGCCGCGGTGGCGTACTCGCAGGCCGACCAGCTGCCCGTCGACCTGGACGCGACGGCGGAGGCCCCGACGACGCGCAAGGCCGCCCGCAACGGCGCCGCGACGAAGGCCGCGTCGGCGTCGTGAGCGAGCGCGGCGAGCGAATCATCAGGCTCAGCAGCGTGGCGCCTCGCGCCGTCGTCGAGCGCATCGAGGCGACGGCGTGAGCGGGGTGGAGCACCGCTACGAGGTGCGGTCCCGGCAGGAGCGCTACCGGGGGCGGATCTTCGACGTGGTCACCGAGGAGGTGACCATGCCGGGCGGCGGGACCGGGGTGCGGGACCTGGTCCGGCACGTCGGTGCGGTGGCCGTGGTGGCGCTCGACGACGCCGGTCAGGTGGTGCTGATCCGGCAGTACCGGCACCCGGTGGGGCGGCACCTGTGGGAGCTGCCCGCCGGGCTGATGGACGTCTCCGGTGAGGAGTTGCCGGCCGCCGCGTTGCGGGAGCTGGCCGAGGAGGCGGATCTCACCGCCGGCCAGGTCGACGTGCTCGTCGACCTGCACAGCTCGCCGGGGTTCACCAACGAGGTGGTGCGGGTCTTCCTGGCCCGGGACATCGGCGAGGTGCCGGCCGACGAGCGCCACGAGCGCCACGACGAGGAGGCCGACCTCCAGGTCGTCCGCATCGACCTGGACGAGGCCGTCGCGATGGTCCTGGCCGGTGAGATCACCAACGCGTCCGCGGTGGCCGGGCTGCTCGCCGCGGCCCGCTCCCGGGACACCGGTTGGTCGACGCTGCGTCGGGCGGACGCGCCGCTGCCCCGCTGAGCATCGCCGCCGGTTCGCACCGGTGAGGGAGTACGACGACAGGGGCCCCGCGGTCAGCCGCGGGACCCCTGTTCGTCGTCTGGTGGATCAGTCGCGCAGCGGTCGGCCCTGCGCGTCGGTGCCGCCGTTGACCAGGATGAGGATGCCGTCGATGAGGCCCCAGATGCTGCCGAAGCCGAGGGTGCAGACACTCACGACGAGCTGGAGGACACCGATCTTGATGTCGCCGATGTAGAACCGGCCGGCGCCGAAGAAGCCGAGCAGGATGCCGAGGACCCCGGCGACGACCTTGCTCTTGTCGGAGACGCCCTGCGGGTAGCCCGGCTGGGGGTAACCGGGCTGGTAAGGAGGAGTGGTCATGGGCGGACACACTAGTGATCCACTTGTCCGCTGTCCGCAGCGCCACCCGACAAGTGGGACGATGATGGTCGAACACTGTCCTGACGGCTGAGGCGACCATCCGCCGCCGAATCCGGTTCGATGCCTGACAGATCGTCAGGACACTCGGGCACCGGATGTCACTGTGCTGGCTCTCGGCGGCGCGGAGCACGCCTAGACTGCCGCCGGCGGGACCGGTGGACCGCGGTGGCAAAGGGGCCGCTGCGGCACCGAGCAGTCGGGGGAGAGCGGCCCCGAAGAGAGGTGTCTGCATCGTGAAGGTCGGAATCCCACGCGAGGTCAAGAACCACGAGTACCGCGTGGCGATCACGCCGGCGGGCGTCAACGAGTTCACCCGCAGCGGCCACCAGGTCTTCGTCGAGTCCGGCGCCGGTGAGGGCTCCAGCATCACCGACGAGGAGTTCGCCGCCGCCGGCGCGAAGATCCTGGCCACCGCCGACGAGGTGTGGGAGACCGCCGAGCTGGTGCTCAAGGTCAAGGAGCCGATCGCGGAGGAGTACCACCGGATGCGCGAGGGGCAGGTGCTCTTCACCTACCTGCACCTGGCCGCCTCCAAGGAGTGCACCGACGCGCTGGTCGACCGCAGGGTCACCGGCATCGCGTACGAGACGGTGGAGCTGCCCGACCGGTCGTTGCCGCTGCTCGCCCCGATGTCCGAGGTCGCCGGTCGGCTCGCCCCGCAGGTCGGCGCGTTCTACATGATGCGTACCGGTGGCGGTCGGGGTGTGCTGCCCGGCGGTGTCTCCGGCGTGTACGCGGCCAAGACCGTCGTCATCGGCGCCGGCGTGTCCGGCCTGAACGCCGCCGCGATCGCGCTGGGCCTGCAGTCCGAGGTGCTGCTGCTGGACAAGAACGTCGCCCGGCTGCGCGCGGCCGACGCCATCTACCGGGGTCACCTGCAGACCATCGCCTCCAACGCGTACGAGGTCGAGCGGGCCGTGCTCGACGCCGACCTGGTCATCGGCGCGGTGCTGGTGCCCGGTGCGAAGGCCCCGAAGCTGATCAGCAACGAGCTGGTCTCCCGGATGAAGCCGGGCAGTGTGCTCGTCGACATCGCCATCGACCAGGGCGGCTGCTTCGAGGACTCGCGCCCCACCACGCACGCCGACCCGGTCTACAAGGTGCACGAGTCGATCTTCTACTGCGTGGCGAACATGCCCGGCGCGGTGCCGAACACCAGCACCTACGCGCTGACCAACGTCACCCTTCCGTACGCCCTGGAGCTGGCCAACCAGGGGTGGCGGCAGGCGCTGCGCAACGACCCGGCGCTGGCGCTGGGCCTGAACACCCACGACGGTCGGGTCACCTACGGCCCGGTCGCCGAGGCGCACGGCATGGACGTGCTCCCGCTGACCGAGGTGCTGGCCTGAGCGGTGGCGAGCTGACCAGCGGCACGGACGCCGCCGGCGTGGGCACCGGGCCCGCGCCGGCGTTGCGCCGCGCCGTGCGCGGTTACCTCGACCACCTCACCGTCGAACGTGGCCTCTCCGCGAACACGCTCACCTCGTACCGCCGGGATCTGGACCGCTATCTGACGACGCTCGCCGACGCCGGGGTCGCCGACCTCGCGTCGGTCGGCCCCGGCCTGGTCGAATCGCACCTGGCGCGACTGCGCGCGGGCGACGACGCGCACCCGCCGCTGGCGGTCTCGTCCGCCGCCCGCGCGGCCAGCGCGGTGCGCGGCCTGCACCGCTTCGCGATGCGCGAAGGGCTGGCCGGGGCCGACCCCAGCCGTGACGTCCGCCCGCCCACCCCGCCGCGCCGGTTGCCCCGGGCCCTGCCGGTCGACGACGTGGCCCGGCTGCTGGACCTCGCCGGCCCGGTCGCCGCTACCGGCGATGACGCCCCCCGTGCGCTGCGGGACCGGGCGTTGCTGGAGTTCCTGTACGGCACCGGCGCGCGGATCTCCGAGGCGGTCGGCGCGGCCGTGGACGACCTCGACACCGACGAGGGCACCGTGGTGCTGCGCGGCAAGGGCGGCCGGGTGCGGCTGGTGCCGATCGGCGGGTACGCCGTCGACGCGGTCCGCGCCTACCTGGTGCGGGCCCGCCCCACATTGGCCGCCGCCGGTCGGGGAACCCCGGCGGTCTTCCTCAACGCCCGCGGCGGCGCGCTGTCCCGCCAGGGCGCCTGGGGCATCCTGCGGCGCGCCGCCGAGCGGGCCGGGCTGCCGGTCGACGGGCCCGCCGCCGTGTCCCCGCACACCCTGCGGCACTCGTACGCCACCCATCTCCTCGACGGCGGCGCCGACGTCCGGGTGGTCCAGGAGTTGCTCGGCCACGCGTCGGTGACCACCACCCAGGTCTACACGTTGGTCACCGTGGAGCGGCTGCGTGAGGTGTACGCCACCGCCCACCCACGCGCCCGCGGCTGAACCCGGTCGCGGTCGGACCCGACACGCCGGGCCGGTGCCGAACCCCCTGCTGGTCGGTGGCGTACAGTCGGCATCGGCGCGGACCTCCTGGAGCGACACGACCGGGGTGCGCAGCGGCGCCGCGAAGGACGTCGGACGGCTCCGACGCCGGGTGGGTCGTCGGGAGGGGGCAACGAGGACATGGCAGGCAACGGTGACCGTGCCGAGACCTGGACGTCGGAGCTCCGCGAGCAGCAGGCCACGCTCGGCGCGGATCTGGGTCCGGCGGATCCGGCCGCCTACACGATGCGCAAGCCCATCCCCGAGCCGATGCCCACCGACCGGCACGGCCCCGCGCGCATCATCGCGATGGCCAACCAGAAGGGTGGCGTCGGCAAGACCACCACCACGATCAACCTGGGCGCGGCCCTCGCCGAGTACGGCCGCAAGGTGCTGCTCGTCGACTTCGACCCGCAGGGCGCGCTCTCGGTCGGGTTGGGCGTCAACCCGCACAACCTCGACCTGTCCGTCTACAACCTGCTCATGCAGGACGACGTGACCGCCGAGGACGTCCTCATCAAGACCGACGTGGCGGGCCTGCACCTGCTGCCGGCCAACATCGACCTCTCCGCCGCCGAGATCCAGCTCGTCAACGAGGTGGCCCGGGAGATGGCCCTGGCCCGGGTGCTGCGCACGGTCCGCAAGGAGTACGACTACATCCTGATCGACTGCCAGCCGTCACTCGGCCTGCTGGCGATCAACGCGTTGACCGTCGCGCACGGTGTGCTCATCCCCCTCGAATGCGAGTTCTTCAGCCTGCGCGGGGTGGCCCTGCTGCTGGACACCATCGACAAGGTGCGCGAGCGGCTCAACTTCGACCTGGAGCTGGAAGGCATCCTCGCCACCATGTACGACAGCCGCACCACGCACTGCCGTCAGGTGCTGCAGCGGGTGGTCGAGGCGTTCGGCGACAAGGTCTACCAGACGGTCATCACCAAGACGGTGAAGTTCCCCGAGTCCACCGTGGCCGGTGCCCCCATCACGACGATGGACCCGGCGTCCTCCGGGGCACGTAACTACCGTCAGCTGGCCCGCGAGGTGATCGCCGCCCAGTCGGAGCGGTAGCCGGAACGCCCGGTGCCGCTGTCGTGGACTACGGTCGTGCGGTGACCGCGCCACCAGTTGACCCACCCGAGGCCGCCGCTGCGCCCGTGGTCGATGGTGTGCCGCCCGGCGACCCCGCCGCCACCGGGTTCACGGTGCGGCTGGCGAACTTCACCGGCCCGTTCGACCTGCTGCTGCAACTGATCGGCAAGCACAAGCTCGACGTCACCGAAGTCGCCCTGCACACGGTCACCGACGAGTTCATCGCCTACATCCGGGCCATGGGCGACGACTGGGACCTGGACGAGGCCAGCGAGTTCCTGCTCATCGCCGCGACCCTGCTGGACCTGAAGGCGGCCCGGCTGCTGCCCTCCGCCGAGGTCGAGGACGAGGCCGACCTCGCCCTGCTGGAGGCCCGGGACCTGCTCTTCGCTCGGCTGTTGCAGTACAAGGCGTACAAGGAGGCGGCGGCGCACATCGCCGAACTGGAGGCCGTCGGCGGCCGACGCTACCCGCGAGCGGTCAGTCTGGAACCCCGCTACGCGGAGGCGCTGCCCGACCTGGTGCTCGGCATCGGCCCACAGCGACTGCTGAAGCTGGCCGTGAAGGCGATGACCCCGAAACCGGTGCCCGAGGTGTCCATCGCCCACGTGCACATGGTCCGGGTCAGTGTCCGCGAACACGCCGCGATCCTCACCGACCGGCTGCGCCGGGCCGGCACGGCCACGTTCTCGCTGCTCTGCGCCGACTGCGAGGCCACCCTGGAGGTGGTGGCCCGGTTCCTCGCGCTGCTGGAGCTGTACCGGGAGGGCCTGGTGTCCTTCGTCCAGGAGCAGGCCCTGGAGGAGCTGACAGTGCGCTGGACCGGCCCGGCCGACGGGGACACCGAACTGCACGTCGACGAGTACGCCGGCACCCCGGCAGGGGAGACCGGCGGGCCGGACGGGACGGGAACCACGGAGGATGAGCGGGATGAGTGACGAGCAACGCCGGGACTCGCTGGCCGACCAGGCCGCCGCGTGGGTTCCCCCGTGGGAGCGCCCCCGGCAGCCCGCACCCGAGACCCCTGACCCTGAACTCGTCTCCGAGACCGCCGAACCCGAGGTCGCCGCCGAACCGGCCACGCCGCCCGGATCGGGCCAGGACGCCCCGGAGCCGGTCGCGGCACGGGAGACGGGCGGTGCGCGGGACGTACCCCCTCGGCAGGCGGCCGGGCGACGGCGGGTGACGGCCGCGCCGGAGCCCGCCCCGGAGCTGTCCGACGCCGAGCTGCGCGGCGCTCTGGAGGCCATCCTGCTGGTCGTCGACGAGCCGGTCAGCGAGCTGGTGCTGGCCCAGGTGCTGGAGCAACCGGCCGAGCGGGTCGGCCCGATGCTCGACGACATCGCCGCCGGTTACACCGCCGCCGGGCACGGGTTCGAGTTGCGCCGGGCGGCCGGCGGGTGGCGGCTCTACACCAGGCCGGAATACGCTACGTACGTCGAGCGGTTCGTTCTGGACGGGCAGTCCGTACGGCTGACCCAGGCGGCGTTGGAGACGCTCGCCGTGGTCGCCTACAAGCAACCGGTGACCCGTTCGCGAATCTCAGCCATCCGGGGTGTGAACTGCGACGGGGTCATCCGTACGCTGGTCACTCGCGGCCTCGTCGAGGAGTGCGGCACCGAAACGGACAGCGGGGCGTTCCTGTACAAGACCACCACGCTGTTCCTGGAGAAGCTCGGGCTGAACACCGTTCACGAGCTGCCGCCCCTCGCACCCTTCCTGCCCGACGACGTAGAAGAGCTTGCTGATGCGACCCGATAACCGTTCCCCCAAACCCGACGCCCCCGTCTTCGAGGGGGCGGAGCGCCTGCAGAAGGTGCTCGCCGCCGCCGGTGTGGGTTCCCGGCGCGCCTGCGAGGACCTGATCTTCCGCCGCCGGGTCACCGTGGACGGGCGGGTCGCCAAGCTCGGCGACAAGGTCGACCCGGCCACCGCCGTGATCCACGTGGACGGCGAGCGCCTCCAGGTCGACACCCGCCTGGTCTACGTGGCGATGAACAAGCCGCGCGGTGTGGTGACCACCATGGCGGACGACAAGGGCCGAAACGAGCTGGCCGAGTTCATCGGCAGGCGGCTGGACCAGCGGGTCTACCACGTCGGGCGGCTCGACGCCGACAGCGAGGGCCTGCTGCTGCTCACCAACGACGGCACCCTCGCCCACAAGCTCATGCACCCCTCGTACGAGGTGCTGAAGACCTACCTGGCCGAGGTGGTCGGGCCGATCCCGCGCAACCTGGGCAAGCGGCTCCTCGCGGGCGTCGAGCTGGAGGACGGGCCGGTCACTGTCGACTCGTTCAAGGTGGTCGGCACCCTGGGCAAGAGCGCCCAGGTGGAGCTGAGCCTGCACGAAGGGCGCAAGCACATCGTCCGGCGGTTGATGGACGAGGTCGGGCACCCGGTCACCCGTCTGGTGCGTACCTCGATCGGGCCGATCCGGCTGGGTGACCTGCGCACCGGGCGGATCCGGAGGCTGACCAACGCGGAGGTCGCCGCCCTGTTCACCGCGGTGGGTGACTGACCCCCGGTTCCGGGGTACGGCTGCCGGTAGGCTCCACCGACGGCCGGACGACGGCCGCTGGAGGTGGCGTGGGTCGCCTCCGGTGGCGTCGCGTGCGGGTCCGCCAGAGGGCCCGGGCATGATTGATGACGATTGACGAACCGCTTGCGGCGCCGAATCACCGGGCGATCCGTGAGGTACGGGCTGAGGAGGACACGGTGGAGGAAAACGTACGGGCCGGGCGATGTGTGGTCGCTGTGGACGGGCCGTCCGGTTCGGGTAAGTCCACCGTGTCGCGGCGGCTCGCCGCCGCCATCGGTGCGCGCTACCTGGACACCGGGGCGATGTACCGGGCGATCACGTGGGCCGTGCTGCGCTCCGGCGTGGATCTCACCGACGCCGCGTCGGTGGCCAAGGTCGCCGGCGAGGTGGATCTGCGCATCGGCACCGACCCCCAGGGGTACGCCGTGACCGTCGACGGCGTGGGCGTGGACGCCGACATCCGGGGCCCCGAGGTGACCGGGGCGGTCTCCGCGGTCGCCGCCGTGGCGGCCGTCCGTGAGCTGCTGGTCGCCCGGCAACGTGAGTTGATCGTCAACGCCGGTCGGATGGTGGTCGAGGGTCGGGACATCGGCTCGGTCGTGGCGCCGGACGCCGACCTGAAGGTCTTCCTCACCGCCTCCGAGGCGGCCCGCGCCGCCCGGCGCAGCGCCGAGGACGCCGCCGACGTGGCGGCCACCGCCGCCGACCTGGCACGCCGGGACCGGCTCGACTCGACCCGCAAGGTCAACCCGTTGGCGCAGGCCCCCGACGCCGTGGTGCTCGACACCACCGAGCTGGGCATCGACGAGGTCGTGGCCCGACTGCGCGACCTGCTCACCGAGCGGGGTGTGGACGTGTCTCATGGCGGTCCGGAGCGCAGCGGAGGAGCGGCATGAGCGATCCAGGTGGGTGGGTCGAGCTGCGGGAGCCCGACGTCGCCGTCGAGGAACCGAGCGGCCCGCAGCCGGTGGTGGCCGTGGTCGGTCGCCCGAACGTCGGTAAGTCCACTCTGGTCAACCGGATCATCGGCCGCCGCCAGGCGGTCGTCGAGGACGTCCCGGGCGTGACCCGGGACCGCGTGCCGTACGACGCGCAGTGGAACGGTCGGGCGTTCACAGTGGTGGACACCGGCGGTTGGGAGCCGGACGCGAAGGACCGCGCCGCGGCCATCGCGGCGCAGGCCGAGACGGCGGTCGTCACCGCCGACGTGGTGCTCTTCGTGGTCGACGCGATGGTGGGCTCCACCGACGTGGACGAAGCCGCGGTGAAGATGCTGCGGCGCAGCGCCAAGCCGGTGATCCTGGTGGCGAACAAGGCCGACAACAACTCCATCGAGATGGAGGCCACCTCGCTGTGGTCGCTCGGTCTCGGTGAGCCGTTCCCGGTCTCCGCGCTGCACGGGCGTGGCTCCGGTGACCTGCTGGACGCCATCCTCGCCGCGCTGCCGGAGGCGCCGACGATCGTGGAGAACCGTCCGCGTGGGCCGCGCCGGGTGGCGCTCGTCGGGCGGCCGAACGTCGGCAAGTCCAGCCTGCTCAACCGGTTCTCCGGAGAGGAGCGGGCGGTCGTCGACTCGGTCGCGGGCACCACTGTGGACCCGGTGGACAGCCTGGTCGACATCGGCGGGCAGACCTGGCAGCTGGTCGACACGGCCGGGTTGCGCAAGCGGGTCGGCAAGGCCAGCGGCACCGAGTACTACGCCAGCCTGCGTACCGCCGGTGCGATCGAGGCCGCCGAGGTGGCCGTGGTGCTGCTGGACGCCAGCGAGCCGATCAGCGAGCAGGACCAGCGGATCCTGACGATGGTGACCGAGGCCGGCCGGGCGCTGGTCATCGCGTTCAACAAGTGGGACCTGGTCGACGCCGACCGTCGGTACTACCTGGACAAGGAGATCGACCGGGAGCTGCGCCGCATCCCCTGGGCGATCCGCCTCAACCTGTCCGCGATGACCGGCCGCGCGGTGGACAAGCTGGCCCCGGCCCTGAACAGGGCCCTGGCGAGCTGGGAGACCCGGGTGCCGACCGCGCAGCTCAACCAGTGGTTGACCGCGCTGGTGCAGGCCACCCCCCACCCGGTGCGTGGCGGTCGGGCGCCGCGAATCCTGTTCGCGACGCAGGCCGGCGTGGCACCGCCCCGATTCGTGCTCTTCACCACCGGCCCGCTCGACGCCGGTTACCAACGCTTCGTCGAGCGCAAGCTCCGCGAGGAGTTCGGGTACGAGGGCAGCCCCATCGAGATCTCGGTCCGTCCGAGGAAGAAGCTCGGCCCCGGCGGTCGAGGCAAGGCACACGGCTGACGCGTCTGCAGTTCTGCTCCAGGAATGCCGGATGGGCGAGACTGCCCGTCCGGCATTCCTCCTACCCCACCCTCCTAGGACGGTTTAGGGAGTGTGAGGTGGCCAGGTGTGGGGTGGTCCGGTCGCTGCGTGGCGCAGGTGGGGCCTGTGCGAAAGGGGCGCGACTGCTGCGCTAAGCTGTACCGGCTGTCGCAGTGGAAAACCACGCGAGGGCGGGACGTGGCGCAGCTTGGTAGCGCACTTGACTGGGGGTCAAGGGGTCGTCGGTTCGAATCCGGCCGTCCCGACAGACAAAAAAGCCCTGACCAGCGGAAACGCTGGTCAGGGCTTTAAGTTTGTCTATGGGGTTTTGAACCGCCCCCCGAAAACCCCCCTTTTACCGGGGTCGGCAACCAGATTTGTCATCCATGGGCATCGTTGGGTGCTGTGGGTGCGGGGCTGTGTCGCTTGCCGTGATCGGTGCCGAGTCGCTCGAGGATGTCCGAGACGTCCGGGGCTTGGGCGGGCTTGGCGATGTAGTACGTGGCGGTGACCTCCTCGCTGGAGTGTCCGAGCTGCGCTGCGGCGCTTTTCGTGTCGGTCTCTTCCTTGATGAGGGTGGCGACGGTCTTGCGGAAGGTGTGGGGAGTGACCCAGGCGAGGTCGGTGTCGGCGCGAGCTTCACGCCACTGACGGCGGACGTTGTTGGGTGACAGCCAGGTGCCGCGTCGGGAGGCGAAGATCGCGTCGTGGGGGTTGTCGGCGGCGACGAGCTTGCGGGCCATGATCATGCCGACGGCGAACCGGGGGAGGACGACCATCCGCCAGCCGGCGTCGCTCTTGGTCCAGGGTTGGCGGAAGAAGCCCTGGCCCTTGACGAAGACGAGCGTGCCGCAGATCGTCAGGGTGGGGCGTTCGGCGGCGAGGTCGAGGTCCTCCCATCGCAGGGCGAGGATCTCGCCGATGCGGGCGCCGGTAGCGAGCATCAGGTCGACGACGTCCGCCAGGTCGCCGCTGTGCCGTGGTCCGGGCTTTCCGGGGACGGGTCGCTGCCAGTCGCGGATAGCCGTCCGGACGGCCTGGAGATTCTCGTCAGTGAGGGCGACGACAGCGCGGCGGGGTTTGCGGAGCCGGCCGGTGTCGCGTACCGGGTTGGTGGGGATCGCGCCGTGGCGCACCGCTAGGGCGAACATCTGGCTTAGGACGACCTTCGCGCCTTTGGCTGCCGAGGGGCGATCCTTCGCGATGTCGCGCAGGAACCGATCCAGGCGCCCGACGCTGGCTTCTCTGATTCGCAGGTTGCCCAGGGCGGGCCGGATTGCGTTGCGCGCGCTGGTCTCGTATCGCTGGATGGTTTGTGGTGCGATCCGTTCCTCGGTGGTGATCTCTTCGATCCACAGGTCGGCGAGTGTGCTGACGCGGGTCTCCCGGGTGATCTCGTCGTCGTTGGGGGTGGTGCGGTCTCGGAGTTTGACCTTGAGCGCTCGTTCGGCGGCCGGGCCGGTGGTGCCGGTGGCCTCGATGTCGCGGGTCTTGCCGTCGTAGTCGCGGAACCGCGCTCGAGCGCGGAAGCGGTTGGGTCCGAGTTTCTGGGTGCGGATGTTGCCCCAGGTGCCGATGGGCAGTTCGGGTCGGGCCATGAGTCATCGCTCCGCGTCAGTGTGGTCGTCGAGCCAGCGTTCGACTTCGCTGCGCCGGTAGCGCAGGGTGTTGCCGACGCGGATGGCGCGGGGTCCCTTGCCGCGGCTGTGCCAGGCGTAGAGGGTGTTCTTGGGCTTGCCCAGCCAGGAGGCGACGTCGTCGATGGTCAGGAGAGGGTCTGGCCGCCATTCCGAGGCGGCGGGGCCGTTCATCGCCGGCCCAGCGTGTTGGTGCAGTCGGGCAGTCGGTGTCCCGTGACGCGGCCGGCAGGTTGCCGGCCACCTGGCGGGGCGGAATCGGAGGCGGTGTGGGGGTGGGGCGGGCATGGCTGATATGTCCTTTCAGGATCCCGCGGTGATTGGTGGCGGGGGTCGCTGTGGCTGCTGTGCCGGGTCGCGGAATTCATCGACTGTGAATGTTCATCCACCCGTCTTGTTCTTAGGGTGTCAAGCATCTCGTTGATTGCAGTAATGACGAGGTGCTGCGGGCATCGCGGCTTGTCTGGGCGAAAATAATCGTCTTGAATTGCAAGGCTCGACATCGGTGTCTTGCGCTTTCCTGCCGACTCTTCGCCGAGAAGTGGTGCGGCATTGCGGAGGGACACGCGAGGCTGAGGTGCGTAGAAGTTTGACGAGCAAGCGGTAGGACGCATCCGCGTGGCCCGCTCGACATGGGTGAGGGATCGGAAGTCTTGGAGGGTTCGCATGTTGTGGCCTTTCGGTGAGGTGTGGTGACCGCGTTCGCCCCGGCAGTGGTGCTTAGCAGCGACGTTTCGTACGTCTGCCAGGGAGGCCGAGTTGTTGGAGGACTTTGAGATCAGCAGGCTGACCGGGTTCTGGTCCTGTGTGCCTGAAGGGCCGGCTGGCTCGAAATTCCGCGACATCAGCCGCTCGGTGCGTTCCGCTCAGGCTCGGCCAGCGATCACGCTGGCCGAGCCTGATACCAGAATTCCGCTGGCTTGGAATTGACGAAAAGGTGAGTGCCGGTTGAGCATTTCACTCAACCGGCACTCATCCTTGAACTATGAATTGCATCCTGTGACCGTGGCCGCTTCGCCTGCCTCTCATCGACGAGTGGGTCAGGGCTTATCTAGTCGTTTGTTGAACCGGTGGGCTGCTGGCTTCGATGCCGCGGCGCGGTGAGGTAGGAAGCTGCGCAGATGGTCGATGCGATTCGCGTCGGTGTCATCCGCGATGTAGGTGCGGTGGTAGCGGCCCGAGTGGGTTCGCGATCCCTCAGCCGCCTGTCCGATCAGCGAGGCGGCGCAGCGCTGTTCCTGGCTGGGGGAAGGCAAGCCGCAGGGTGTGTGCGGTGAGTCGGATGCCCCACCAGGTGAGGGCGATGAGATAGCCGACGATGAGGGCGCTGGTGGTGTCGGCGGTGAAGACGAGGGCGTAGCCGACGGCGAGGCCGGGTGCGGTGATAGCGCGGATCGTGCGGCTGCGGCTGATGGTGAGGGCGGTGGCGATGCCGACAAGGGCTGCGCCGATGCTGCCGGCGATGGGGGCGATGGTGTTCGTGGAGATGGGTGTGGAGAGGGTGAGCGCGGCGCGCATGAGGTAGATGCCGGCGGTGGCGGTGATCGCGTGGGTGACGGCGGGGCGAGTCATGACGAGCCACGCGGGTAGTGCGTCGGCGGGGATGCGGGGCGCGGTGGCGGCGATGAGGGCGGCGCAGGCTGCGAGGGGCAGGGCAGCGCCGAGGGTCCATTTGAGGTAGGGGGTGTAGTCGTATTCGACGGCGGTGCCGGTGGCGAGGCCATAGAGCGCTGCGGTGATGATGCCGCCGACGACGGTGGTGAGGTAGCCGCGTCGAATGAGGCTGCCTGTGGTGGGTTCGGGTGTTGATGCGGTGGGTGTTCCGGCGAGCAGGGTGGTCGGGGCGAGGTGCGCCACGGCGAGCGCGGTGAGCATGACGAGGGCGCCGGCGGTGCCGAGTTGCGGTAGTGAGGTGCGGACGCCGACGACCCAGGTGCTGTAGGTGGAGATGTAAGCGGTGAGAACAGCTTGCAGGAGCAGGATCAGGGAACAGGCACCGAGCAGCAGGGCGCCGGTGAGGTCGCTGACACGTAGACGCACGCGGGGTAGCCGCGCGTCGGCCGCCGCGCCTGCTTCTTGGACGATGGTGAGGGGGAGTGCCCCGTCGGCGAGGGCGTGAGTGTGGTCGATGAGCGTGGGGGTTGTACCGGTGGCAGCGGCGAGCGTTTCGGCCAGCGCGGTTACGCCCAGGGCTGGTCTGAGGACCACCTGCGCGAGGTGCGTTGTGTCGATGTCGGCCGCGTCGAGGATTCCGCCGACTGCGCGGGGGATCTGGTCGAGGAGGGGCTGTACAGCGGCGGTGACGTCGTCGCGGGTGATGACGGCCGGTTGGCGGGGCACGGGCAGCAGGATCGGGGCTTTGTCTTGGGTCGTGAGTAGCTGCCGGGCGGTGCGGACAGATTCCAGGAGGGCACGTTCGACGTCTGCCTCGTTGCTACCGGCCGCGGTGATCGTCGCTTGGAGCGGGTCGGAGTCTGCGGTGGCCGCCTGGACGACGTGTTGGGCGATGAGGTGGTTGAGGCCATGAGCAAGGCTGATCTGCTGTGTCGCCAGTTCGCGGAAGCCGTCAGCGGCGGTCTGCAGGACGGTCAGGGTTGCCGGTTCGCGGTCTGCCTGGCATACCAGCACGCAGGAGCCGTCCGACATGGTTACGCCGAGCATCGTGGCGTAGGCGGCGAGGGCGGCGGGGGCGGTGACCAGGGCGGGAGGAGGAAATCCTGCGCGGGCTGCTGCCTCGCTGATGTGTCCGCAGCGGCGTGGTCCCCAGCTCGGCGGAATGGTCACGGTGAGCGCGGTGATCGGCCCGTTGACGTGGACGGCAGCGTGATGGGTGACGTGCCGCAGCACGGTGGCGAGTAGATCCACCGGGTCGGGTTGCGCTTCGTCGGCGGCGCTGATGGGCCGGCCGAGGAGGTCCGTCGGGTTATCGATGAACCGGTGGTCTACCGGCAAGGACATCGCGGTCGTGGTGTCGAGACCGACGTAGATTTCCCCTGCGGGCCCGATAACGACGCCAGGCGGCATAACGGGGCGACCGTCGATGAGGATGGGGATCTTCAGGCCTTGCCGGCTGGCAGTGGCCGCGATGGCCGACGAACTTAAGTCGATCGACAGCACAGTGCCCCCGCTTGGCATGAGGGGCAGTCTCGCCCCTGAGGGCAACCGGGTGTCAACCACGATCCGCAGAAAGTGACTCGCTGTACGCGGATGGTGAGAATCTCTCCCGATGGGATAGCCCAAGACACTCACCCTCGTGTATTTGGAAGATCGAGGATCAACGGCAGGGGGACGGGTGCCGCAGACGCGCCGGGGCAGAGTCGACAAACTCGCCGAGTATGGTGCACGAGCCACCGTCCGCACTCCGTTAGAAGCACGGCCGCGCCGCGCGAGGCGGTCCCTCGGAGGGGTCGTTCGCGGCGTCATCGGTGCCAGCCTCTTCCTGGTCACCATTCCGGCGCTGTTGTGGGCTGCGGGTGGGAACCCGATGCGCCGACTGCCGGCCTGGTCGCAGATCCCCGACTGGTTCGCGCGCTCCAGCGGGCGGTTCACCCCGGACTTCCTCATCGGCGCGGCGTTCTGGGCGATGTGGTTGCTGTGGGGCGTGTTCGCCCTGCTCCTGCTCGCCGAGATCCTCGCGGCGGTGACCCGCTGGCGTATCCCCATACTCAGGCTGCCGACCCCGTTGCACCGGCTCGTGTTCGGTCTGGCCGGCACCGCCGCGCTAGCCGTCACCCCCGCCGGCCCCCTCAATGCGGCGGCGCACGCGGACCGGCCGTCTACGCCCGCCACCGCGACGGAACACGCCGACGTTCCCCGGCAAGCCGCAGCCCGTGGACCCGCCGTCATCCACGTTGGCGAGCAGCGATACCTCTACACCGTTGAGCGACACGACACCCTGTCCAAGATCGCAAAGGAGTGGCTCGGCGACGCGAGTCGGTGGCCGGAGGTCTGCAGCCTGAACAAGCACCGCCACTTCCCTGTCGGCGGTGTGCTGCGTGACTGCGACCTCATCTACCCCGGCTGGGAGCTTCGCCTCCCTGCCGACGCCCGGCCACCACAAGCCGCCACACCCACCACACCCCGGTCAGGCCGGCCCGCGACACCACCCGCATTGCCGAGCGCCTCCCCGGACCCGCCCGATCCCACCGCGCCCCAACCGTCGACCACTACTCCCACCACCACGCGGTCCGCAGCCCCAAGCGGGCCCATTTCGTCGCCAACACCATCGTCGGGAATCCCCAACCCCGCCACGTCAGCGCCCGCCATAAACAGTCCAACAGCGGCCACAGACGACCAGGGTGTTGATCTGTCGGGCTCCGGCTGGCTGTCCTGGTCGCTCGCCGCCGCCATCAGCGCCGCCGCCGCGATGCTCTGGCTCCAACGCCGCCGTCGATACAAGGTCGAGCCTGACGATGATCCGCCCACCGATCTGCCCCCGACCGTGGCCCAGGTCCGCCGCGCCGTGGCTGCCCGTAACCCCGAGGCATCGGATACGAGCAGCGACGACGGCCAGCCGCCCGCTCTCGCACCCGAACTCGGGCTACTGCCAGGCGGCGGATCCGGAATCGTCGGAGACGGCGCACACGCTGCCGCCCGCGCCGCCCTCGTCGCCGTGCTGGCCTCCGGCGACCCGCACCAGCCCGACGCCCGCAGCGAGGTCGTCATCGACGTCACCACCCTGACCACGCTGCTCGGCCCGGACGCGGTGACCCTCCTCAGCCCATGGCCGCGCCTGCGCGTAACCGACAGCATCAACGACGCGCTCACCATGATCGAGTCCCGGCTGCTGTACCGCAGCCGCATCCTCGACGAACACGCCCTGACCGACCTTGACGAGCTGCGACGGACAGCGCCCGACGAGGAAGCGCTACCGCCCGTCATGCTCATCACCGAGACCCCACCCGCCAGTGCCCGCGTGCGCACCAAGGTCAGCCTCGCCTTGGGCGAGGGGCTGCACGTATCCGCAATGCTGCTCGGCGAATGGGCCTACGGACCCACCGTCGAAGTCACCCCGGACGGACACACCAGGCTCATCGCAGGGCAGCCCGCCGAACCCGTGCCGCCGCGCCTTCCGGTGCTCGAACCGGCCGCCGCCATCCAGATCCTGACCACGCTGCGCGAGGCGCAGACCGGCGAACCGCCCGCCATCACCTCACCAGCCGTGCCAGCCACAATCGTGCCCCTGCACGCCAGCCGCACCGAGATCACGCCCATCGCCACGGGCCGGGCTACCCCGACTACCGTCAAGCCCGCCGTCGACGCCGAGTCGGGGCGGGCGCGGCTGCGCGTGCTCGGCCCTCCGCGCATCGAAGGCATCACCGCCGAAGGCCGGCCGCTCCGAGCCAAAGCCCTAGAACTCGCGGTCTACCTCGCCGTCCACCCCGACGGAGCCGGCACCCGCGACATCGGCGAATACCTCGAACCCGACGCCCGCATCAGCCAAGCCGACCAACGCGTCCACACCAACGCCTCGAACCTGCGACACGTCCTCGGTCGCGCCGGTACCGCCGAGACCAAGAACGCCTACGTCATCAAATCCGCCGGACGGTACCTGCTCGACCCGACGACCGTGGACGTCGACCTTTGGACCCTGCGCGACCTGATGCGCAGCGCCACCATCGCCACCGAGCCGCGCCGCCGCGAACTCCTCACCGCCGCCTGCGACCTCTACACCGCACCCCTCGCGGAAGGCCAGGACTACGAGTGGCTGCAGCCCCACCGCGAGACGGTTCGCCGGTGGGGCACCGAAGCCCACCTACTGCTCGCCGAGGACTTGCTGGACAGCAACCCGCAGGCCGCATCTGACCTGCTCGACAAGGCCATCGGACTCGATCGCTACAACGAAGCCCTCTATGCCAAGGCGATGCACACCCGACATGCCCTCGGCGATGCCAGCGGCATCCGAACCCTGTTGCGCGCCCTGACCAAAGCTCTCGCCGACCTTGACGCCGAACCGCACGAAGACACCATCGCACTCGCCATACAGCTACGAAGCAGCCCGGACGAGAGCTGACCGTCTCCCGCCAGGCCGCACCGCGCACGTTTCAACGCCGTCCCCCCGGTCCGTTCGCCGCACCCCGTCCGGGCCCGTGCATCAGCACGTCGCCGTAGGCCGTCGAAACCGCCACCGCGCTTACCCCCCTTCCTGCTGCCGGCCCGACCAGCTCGACCTGGTCACCTCCGTGTGGCGGGTGTGGCGGGAAGCCGGACTTGTTCGTCCTCGTTTGGCCTGGGTCATGCGACGGCCACCGCCATCAACCTCCGAGGCATCGGTCGCCTCGTAGGCGGAGCCTTCATGCCACTCAGATCGTTCTTGGTTGCCGGCGCTGCGCTCGCCCCAGCACTTCATCAGAACCTCAAAGAACGGCGGCGGAACGCATCTGGCTCTCGATAACAGGCAATAGCATCCGCTCATGTCGATGAGCTGACTGTCGTAGGTAAGCCTGAGAGACGGTAGGCGTAAGTAGCCGTATGGGGAGAAGTCGCGGAACCGGCTTTCGGGCCGATCATTATTAGCTGTGGGCTCTTTCTGTAGTTTGAATAGCCTATAAATCGTCGAACTAACTTGCGTGTACCCCCACATGGCCGACCCTTGAGGGCTGGGAAATTCCTTCTCAGGGTGTTGTGGCTGGTCAGGGGACTTTAAGAGTGCGCCGAGTCGGCGTACCCATTCGCGTGCGACGATGAATGGCTTGCGAATGACGAGCGGCATGGCTACGGTTGGACTGGGCTCGAGTTCGATCCCGAGAATGTCGATGTACCAGTCCATGGAAAGGTGGCATCGCATGAAACCGATCATCGGAAGAGGGTGCAAGAATGGATCAAATAAGGCGCGCAGAAGACGTCGAAGATGACGGCGGCGTCCACGGTCGCTTCGTCTGGGTGGCTTACTGCCCCCGTCAGCAAGAGGAGATGCTGTCCGAGGCAGTAGGCGGGACGCTGGGGTGCTGGCGGTGTGAAAGGCAGCATCCGTGGGTGAGGAGGCAAGTGCCGCCGTCCGCACCGGATTGCATGCCCAAGCGTGAGTGAATGAGCCGGCGAAGGCCAGCCCTGTGGTCGGGACTGCGGAGGTACCTGCCGTGCTGAAGCGCGCCGGGGTTGACCTAAACCCCGGGCGCAACCCAGGCCTGACGGCAGAAGGCGAATGCCTGGGTCGGCCAATAGGCTCGCGGGATGACACACCGGCAGATGCTCTTGTCTGACCTCACCAACGAGGCGCTGACGTCCTGGCGCCTACTGAAGGCCACGCGCGGCCGGGAGGCCAAGGCATGACCGATCTTCGAACAGAGCAAACAACTCGCCGGGGCGACCGTGAGGCAACAGTTGGTGCTTCGACCGAGAGGTATTAAGCGAGTCGGTGGGAGAAAGACAGACACAGTTCGTCGTACACCCAGTCGAGCCGCCGGCACATCCGGTGCAGTCGGCGCTGCACATCGACCGGGTCGACGTGGCCCGTACCGGAGTTGGAGCTCGACAACCACCTCGTGATCGATCTACGCCCGAGCGAATACCGTGTCCGGGCGACGTACTGCGCCGATGGTGATAACTGGATGATCCTCGTTCAGCTTCAACCCGTCATGGACGCAGCCGGAGGCAGGCCAGGCTTGATCAGGACATCCGGATCTGCTGCGGTTCGCTCACCAAGGCTGCAGTGATGGGGCTCCAAGCGGGATCGAGGTGACGTCCAACGATGTTGTTACGGCCCAACCCGCCTGATGGCGGCGATCTGGCCCAACCAGTTGCTGAGCCGCGAAATCTTGACCACGTCGCCGGTTCTTGGCGCTTGAAGGATTAATTCCTTCCCGATGTACATACCGACATGGCGGGGATTGGCCCCGGTGCCTTGGCTGCCGGGGATGAACACGAGGTCGCCGGGTCGCAGAAGCGTCGGGTCGGCCACCGGCTGTCCGGCATCGACTTGGTCGGTGGTGACGCGTGGGATGGTGATGCCGGCGGCCCGGTAGGCCGATTGCATGAGCGAGGAGCAGTCGCATTGTTTGTCGGGGTCGCCGGAGTGCGGGTCGGTGCAGGAGCCGCCGAAGTGGTAGGGCGCGCCCAGTTGGTTCACGGCCCAGGAGATGGCGGTTGTTACGGCGGGTGGGGTGTTGGCGGGTAACGCGAACCCGGCGGGGAGCGCGTCCAGGGCGTCGGTGGCGCAGTCGGCAAGGGTGCTGGTCAACTGCTCTACGAGGTGCAGGGCGTCGTCGGTCCACGTGGCGTAGGCGTCAGGGAAGGCGGACACCTGGACGGCTTGCGCGGCCTGGGTGAGCGGCATCGTCTTCCAGCCGGGCACGGTCTGGAGCTTGTCGAAGAACGTGCCGGCCTGGTAGGCGGGCCTGGACAGTTGTGCGATGGTGCCCCAGCCTTGGCTGGGGCGTTGCTGGAAGACGCCGATGGAGTCGTGGTCGTTGCGGTCGCCGAGGAAGGGCAGGTTACGCAGGCCGGATTCCTGCATGGCGGTAGCGACGGCGACGATCCAGCCCCAGCGGGGTACGCCTTTGGCGACCCCGACGTCGATGATCGTGGCGGCGATGTCGAGTTGCTCCGCGTCCCATCGGCCAGGGCCGGGCGGCTGCCCAGAGGGGCGGCCGGGTGGGGCGGCGATGGCACATCCGCCAGGGCCGCCGCCGGTGACGTAGGACAGCAGCAGGAGGGGTAGGCCGAAACAGGCGATGACGACGACGGTAACGACACTGATGATGATCTTTGTCATGGTGGTGGCCTCTCGGGATAGCCGGAAGGGGTCGGTCTGCGTGCGGGTGCACGGCTGGACGCCGCGTCGTGAGTTTTAGAGGCGGTAGAGAACGGGGAGCAGCGCGGCGTGGGTCTTGCGGAGGAGACCGGTGAACAGGGTGCTGGCCGGGAACAGCGGGTCCACGTCGACGGGGGTGGCGTAGCGCCAGTCCCAATGGCCGGGCTCCAAGCTGGGCAGGTACCAGAGGGCGTTGGCGTCATCGAGGAACCCGACGCCGTTGATCTGTGGGGCGAGCGGGGTCATGGGTTGGCCAGGCAGTGGCAGTCGGGGTTGTTGTAGATCGAGCGCGGTTGGTCGTGGTGGATCGGGCAGCGGCAGTCGCAGGCGCGTTCGCGGGCGTTGCGGTAGGCGCGGTGCAGAGATGTCTTCCTTAGTCGTGAAGCACGAAAAGGTCGTCGTGGGCCGCCCGCATGGACGGCCCACCTTGAGCGGTCGGGTCAGTCGGTGGACGTGCCGAGGACGTTGGCGGCCTGGCGTAGCAGTTGCTCGATGACGGAGCCGGCGTCGTAGCCGTCGGCGCCAGTGTCGACCCTTGCGGCGTTGTCCCAGTCCCAAGTGCCCTGGGTCATGGCGGGGACGTGCCAGAGGTCTCCGCCCTGGTCGAGGAAGAATGCGCGGCCCAGCTGGTGGACCAGCAGCGTGAGTGGCTGGGTGGCGCAGGTGATGGTGCAGGCGCAGCCGGGCTCGTTGTAGGTGGTGCGCGGCAGGCGGTGGTGAATGATGCAGCGGCAGTCGCAGACCCTGCGCCACGGTGGCGTGTACGTCACGGGTTCCTCGGCAAGGGGTGAATGCGCGTACGCCTCGGTCGCCGCCGGCGTTGGGGCGGCTTCCGAGGCGTACGCGGTGGGTTGGGGGTGTCAGGCCGGCATGGGTTCGACGGCGGGATGGTGGAGGTGCCACGTGGTCGGGGGAGCAGGTCGTCCTGGATCTGGCGGGGTCCCTCGACGGTGAGCACGTAGGCTGGCAGTTGCGGCATGTGTTCTGCGTCAGGCGCGGTCGAGGCGGTGGGTCCTGTCGATGGGCAGCGTGGCGGGCGGCGGTTCGTTGACGCTTGAGGCTGGTTGCCCACGGGTTGGGGTTGTCGAGATGGGCAAGGCCGTTTGCGGCGGGCCTACGCTGGCACGTCCAAGGGGGTCGGGTGTCGCGGGGCGACGCCGCGATCAGCGCCTGCGCGGCGTCGATCGAGAACACCCACGGCCTGAAGTGGAACCATTCAGGTACGTGAGGGCCGGTTACTGGTGGTCCTTCTTCGCGGTGAGGCAGGTGTAGATCGCGATGCAGCGCAGGATCAGCTCGTGTGATGGCAGGGTCAGCAGCTGTTGCCGCTTGTCGTCGCGGAGGTGGTCCCAGATGAGGACGGTGACGCTGGCTGACCACAGGTCGACGAGGATGCCGTCGATCTTGGCGTGCTGCCGGTTGGCGACGATACGCCGCAGCGTGTCGATGAGCGTGGGATCTCCGGGTGGGTGGTTGGCGTCGTCGGGTCGGGCGGCTTCGGGGAGCAGGGTGTAGCAGTCTTCGCAGGTTGACTCGACGCTCGGCGGGTCTTCGGTCTCCCATCGCTGAACGTCGGCAGCGGGCAGCCCACACACCGACTGTCGGAGGTCGTGGGGGTGACGGATGTGGCGGATCATCGGCGGTCCGTCCGGTCTGACGCGCGCCGGGTCGTGCTCGGCAGCGCCATGGATGGTCCTCTGGGTGCAGGTCGGGGCAGCGGTCTGTGGACCGCTGCCCCGACGGGTCGAGGTGCGGTCAGACCTTCAGCAGGTCGAAAGCGGCCACCTTCAGCTCGCCGACGTTGCCGGTGAGCACCCGGTTGGCGCGGGCGAACTCGTTTTTGGCGGGCTGGTAGTGGTCGAGGTACTCGGTGATGGCCTGGTAGCCGGCCCACCGGGTGCCGGTGATGGCTTTCTGGGTGTCGGCCTCGCGGATCAGGTATTTGAGGGTGCCAAGGCGCTGCTTGGCGTTGTTGTGGGTCTGCTCGGACGCGGTGTCCTTGACCGGCCAGACCTCGGCGACGACTTTCTCGAACTCGCGCATGGTCAGCTCGGTCTGGAGCATTCCCTCGGCGGCCTTTTCGAACGTCTCCATGTATGTCCACATCAGGCCCAGCGCCTCGCGGGCCTGGCTGATTTGGGAGTTGACGTTGGAGGTGTGTCGGAACGTGTAGTGCCCGGCAGAGTGGGTAAACGCGGCGCGTTGGGTGTTCGCGCACACGACCCTGATCGGGCTGGCGTCCACCCGCAGCGCCGCGGTGCCGTCGTGCGAAGTTGTGCCAATCAGGTAGAGATCCAGCCGGTCCACTCCAGCGATTTCCATAGCCGTCGGCAGCTTCATCGTGACGAACACCGACTTGCCGCGACGGAGGCTGCCGGCTGTTTCGAAGTGGGCGCCGCCCACCTGATCGACGAGGCGGTCGAGCATCTCGGCGCACTGCTCGTTCTGGACCACGGTGTAGTCGGTGCCGACGATGCCCAGGTACTCGGTCTCGCCGGTGACCGGGTTGCGGCGCACGGTCATGCGCTTGTCGTCCGCGGGGATCTGCACCTCGACTCCGTCGACGATGTCGATGCCGACGGTGCGGATGGTCCGCACGCCCCAGTCGCCGAGCCGGGCGGCGGCCATGATCTCCTCGGCCTTCATCGTGTCCTGGGTGACGGTGCCCAGCTGGTGCCAGGCCGACAGACGTGCGCTGGCGAAGGCGGTCGTTCCGTCGACGAACGTTTCCAGTTCGTGGGGCACGGGGTTCTCCTTCTCGATATGCCCGCGGGGGCCGAGCGCACCCGCTCGGCCCCCGCGATGAGTTGGGGATGGTGGGGGTCAGGACTGATCGGCGTCGTTGTCGTCCAGGTCGGGGTGGTGCGCGCTGGTACTCCCGGTGGGGCTCGGGTCCGACTGGGCCGGGTAGGTGAAGGTCAGTGGCGCATCGGAGACCAGGAGGATCCGGCCGGCGGCGGCGGCCTTGGTGCAGTTGTTGCGGACGGCCCCGGAGCTGACCGCGCGGCCGAGCTGCCCGCTGATGGCGGTGGCGATGTCCTGTGGACTCATCGGCCGGCCCGGGTTCGCGGCCAGGACGTCGAGAGTCAGCTTCTCCAACTCGCCCCGGCCGAACGGCTGGCTGCCGTCGGCGTTGGCGGTCGCGTCACCGCGGCCCACACTCGCAGTGATGCCCGGCGCGCGCGGCGGAGTGCGACGGGGCAGGGTGACGACGTGGGTTTCGCCGTCCGGCGCGACGACGTGCAGCGTGCCGTCTGGGCGGATCAAGGGCAGCACCGCCGCCGTGGCAGTCGGCGCGGTCGCCAGGCCACGGATGACCTGGTAGCACAGCGGGCAGCGGGGCGGTTCCGGGTTCGGGTCGACCTCGCTGGCCTTGGTCGGGCCGGCGATCCACCGCTGCGGCAGGCCGGGCAGCCGGCGAGCGGCGTCAGCCTGCTCCATAGCGGTCAGCAGCCGAGAGGCGGTCGGGTGACTGATACCGCTCTCGCCCACGATCAGGTCCAGCGTGGCGCCGATGTCTCCGTAGTCGGCCAGGACGCCCTTGATGGCCATGACCTTGCGGTCACCAGGGCGGGCGGCCTGCACGACCGCGACGATCGGTGCCTGCTCGTCCTCGCCAGGGTCGGCGTCGTCCACGGTTGCGCCGTCGAACTCGGTCGCGTCGTCGCTGTCGCTGTGGCTGCCTGATTGGTCCGCCGTCTCGGTGTCAGGCGTGTCGACGGCGGCATCGCTGCCGTCGTCCGGTCGATCGGTCTCGGCGTCGCTGCCGTGGACCGCATCTGTGGGCTGGTGGCCTACCTCCATGTGCGGATGGTCTGCCGTGTCGTCGGGGTCCGGGTCGCCGATCTCGGTCTCGCCGGCCGCGTCGGCGGGCAAGAATGTATCGGCGTTGCCCGGCGTGGCGAGGGTCCACCGGGCGGGGGTGCCCTCGGCCGGATCGGCGTCGGGGTCCACCGCGACGATGACACCGGCGTCGGCCAGGGTCTTGATCGCCTTGTCGGTGGTCGAGCGGGCCTTGCCGGACTTGTCGGCCAACTCGTGGACGTCGCCCTGACCGAGGTCGGTCAGGGCGTCGAGGACGGCCTGCGTGGCAGGCGTCAGCGACAGCTGTTCCATCAGGGTTTCCTTCCGTGGGAACTGGTGGGCGCCGGGCACGGTGGCGTGCCGGGCGGTGGTGTGCCGGGTCGCGGGCAACGGTCAGGGCGGCAGGCGCGTGACGTGGTGCGCCGCCGAGGGGTGCTGCCCAGGCGCGGACGGGTGCTCGTGGGGTGGGTGGTGATGCGTCGGCCCGTCAGTGGCGGGGGAGGGCCTCGTCGGCCGCGGCCTGCAGGATGAACAGGCGGTTCTCGGTCGGGTCGCGGTAGATCCCGGCGTCGGCTTGGGACAGCGACAGCGGGTTGACGCTCCCGGTCGGGCGAAGCCTGGCGTCGGACGTGCTGCCCTTGATGTGGGGGACGTGTCCGGCGAGGTTCTGCCGGCGGCAGGAGTCGGTGTGCGGCAGAACGACCATGACCGTGGCGCCGGGGTTGCCGCAGCATCGGCCAGCCCGGGTTCGCCTCGGCGTACGCGGCCCGAGCCTCGTCGCTGATGAAGGTGTCGACCCACTTGCGGGCGTACACGTACTCCCGGACCAGCTCCCCAACGGTCTCTACCAAGACCGGCGACCGTGCTGATGGAACCGCTCACGTCGTCTTCGCTGATTGGTAGGGCGCCCAGTCGGTCCGCCGCGAGCAGCAGCTCGGTGCGCGGGTGCCGCAGATTGGCGGCGGCTTCGGGCAGGCGCGCGGCGGGCGGAGACGGGGTCGGCGGCGTGTTGGTCGAGGGTGCGGCCGGTCGCGGTCGGCCGATCGTGTCGAGGGCAGCTTCAGGTGCCCCCGCTCTAACAGGTGAGGTGGGCGAGTTCAGCGGGGGTGAGCTGGGCGGGGGTGCGGTTGCGCCAGGCGTCGGAGTGGCGCAGGTGCCACCAACGCAGCAGCGACCGGCAGGCCGTGGTGAGGTCACCGCACGCAGGCAGCTGATACACCGTGGCGAGCGGGGCCTGGTGGTGCGGCCGGGGGATGTACGCGGTGGGTGTCCACCGGTGCTCGGCCCTGGTGACCTCGCCGACGACACGATCCGGGTAGGGGATATCGAACGCAGTGGCGGCTTCGACGTCGGGCACCACCAGCCACGTGTGCGGGTTCTTCCGCTGCAGGGTCGCGACGCCGCGTGACGGATCGCAGCGCCGCAGGAGCAGGTACCGCTCGTCGCCGTCGCCGATCGGCCGGTGGTTGCTCCAGGCGTGGTAGCAGGTGACGAGCGTGGCCCCGAGGACGCTGTGCCGTTCGCTGGCGACGAGCGCGTCGGTGAGAGTTTGGTGATAGCCGGCAATGTGCAGGCCGGCGCGGGCGGCCAACCCTTGCCGTGCCGTCTCGGCGAGCACACCCACCCGGGCGAGGGCCTGGTCGAGGGTGGTGGTGCTGTCGGTGAAGTCGATGGCGGTCTTTTGCAGGATCCGGGCGAGGTCGCCGAGCGGATCGGGGGTGGCGGTGTCGTGGCGCCACAGGTGCTCGGGCAGGACGTCGTTGGTGTCGGCGGCGATGCGCCGTAGGGCGGGATCGGTCAGGAACACGAGGGTTCTCCTTCGCAGACGGTTGGGTTGTGGGCGTGGCGAAGGCCGGTCGCGGCGGAGCTGCGACCGGCCTTGGGTGTTCAGGCGGTTGGTGCTTAGGCGATGGCGACGGCGCACAGTCGGGCGCTGGAGCGCAGGCCGCGCACGTAGGCGCATGCCTCGTTGAGGAAGCGGAACCGGTCGGCGACGGAGTCGCTGGTCGGGGTGAGTAGGCGGCCGTCGGTGGTGATCAGCGCGTCGCCGATCAGCGCGATGCGCCAGTGCAGGCCGACGTAGGTGGCTTCGCCGGCCTGGTAGACGGACAGCTCGTACGGGTCGAAGGACAGGGCGAGCATCGCCAGGACGCGTGGCTGTTGCTCGAAGCGGCGGCGGGCCTCAGCGGCGCTGACCTTGGCCGGGTCGGCGTGGTGCTGGGCGAGGTAGTCCTCGAAGGGACGGGCCGGACGGGTGGTCGCGGCGATGTGGGTGTTCCAGGCACGCCAGCGCAACGCGGCGTGGTGGGAGGCTTTGGCGGCGGTGCCGGTCAGGTCGAGGCGACCCTTGCGGCCTCCGGCGGCCATGGTGACCGCGCCGAAGCGGCGGGCGGCGTCGAGCAGGTAGTAGCCGAGGAAGCGGGTCAGCCAGCCGATGAGGCGGCGGTGGCGGACGTGGTAGCGGCGGGCGGGGGTGCCGTTGGCGTGCAGAAGATCGTTGACTTTCTCCGAGGCGGCGAACCAGTCGGCGTCCTCGCCGGGGGCGAAGCAGACGGTGATCACCGAAGCGGCGAGCGGGGTGCGCGTGGGCATGACGGGGTGCTCCCTTCGCGAAACAGAGGGCGTGGGGTGGGGGAAGCGCGGTGGTGCCACCGAAGCGCGCGTCTGGACCGGGAAAGCTGCCGTGAGAGGCGCGGAGCGTGGATCACGAGCCGACCGAGGGTGGGCTGTGGGTGATCCCGCTGGCGCGGGCAGATCCGAGGAGGACCAGACGGGCGGCGGTGCGAGCAGAGAAGTGAAGCTGCACCGTAGCTGTGCGACCTGACAGCCCCAGCGTTGTCAGGAACCTCGGACCTGGCCGTGAGCTGCGCTGACAGGAACCGCCGCAGGCGTGTCAGGGTCTGTCAGGGCACGAAGACGCCCTCGTCGTAGTTGGGGTTGTCCGCTACAGGCTGCCCGTGGTCGCTCGGCAGCTCGGCGAGCCGGACCCGGCCGGTGCCGCCGCCGGGCAACCACACTGCCTCGGTCGGGTCGCAGGCGTGGGTTGCGGTGGCGACGGGAACGCCGCTGATCCGGCCGCGTAGGAGCCGGTGCAGGTGCTCCTCACGAGGTTCGCTGCCGAGCCAGAACAGCACCGGGTAGCGGGGACCGCCGCGGCGGATCAGCTGGTCGTACCGGTCGAGTTTGGCCACCACCCGGCCGAGGGGTTCGGTGCCGGTGTCGGCCTCCAGGAAGAACCCCACGGTGGCGTCGGCGACGCTCCACAGGCCGTGCCCGTCGGCGGTGATGGTGCGGAACTGCTTCGTGGTCATCGTCTCGGACCACCAACGGTCCAGCCGTGCCTCGGGGTGCTGGCGGGTGCGCGCGGTGAGCCGGACGAAGAATTCGTTGGCCGCGAGCAGGTGGTTCAGACTCGGGTTGGCCGAGAGCCGGTCGACGATCTGACGGCTGGTGCGCACGGTGGGTTCGGGCCGGCGGTGCGCGGCGGCCTGGAACCGGTGCCCCTGGTGGCCGAGCGTCCAGTGCCACGGATGGCTACCACCCCCGGCGCGGGCGAACCGGAACCGGTCCAGCAGGCCCAATGCGGCCAGCTCACCGAGGCGGATCTGACAGGTCCGGCGGGCGAGGAACAGCATGCGGTGGATCTGATCGGTGGTGAGGACCTGGTGGTCGTCGAGCAGCTGCAGAAGCCGGCGGTCACGGCTGGTGATGTGGGGATAGATGGTCAGGAGGCTGACCGATCGTGATTGCGGCATGTGGATACACCCCTGGAGAGAGAGTCCCGTAGGGAGTCTGGATGAGTTGATCTCTATTCCGGCTCTGGCGTCAGGCGGGTTGGGGCAGGTCAGGAACCTGACAGGCCAGGGGCGTGGGACTCGTGTGGGGTCTCGTGTCGCGGACACCCCCAGACGAGTCCCCGGTGCCGCACCCAGCCGAGCCCTTATGCGAGCCGGAGCGTTCAGCGGTCGCGGTCGGTCATGCGCCGCTTCATCGCGGTGCGGGCGAGCTGCTGCATCGGCGGCTCATCACCGGTGCGGCTGTGGGCGGCGGCGCACTCCTGCCGGATCGCGGTCGCTTCACCCACCGGCGGCGCCGGCGGGTTGGTCACGAACGTGAACGCGGGTAGCTCCCGGTTGCCGACCAGCAGCCGGGCTGCGGCGGTGTAGACGTCGAGGTGCGCGAGGTCGTGTTCGTCCAGCTCGGGTTTGGTGTGTCGGGACAGGTCCCGCGCGTCGGCGGGGTCGACGTTGAAGAACAGCTTCGTTCGCGCGTTGGCCGACACCGCCGAGGCGATGTCGTTGGGCAGTTGCGCCAGGTCCTGGTGGGCCAGGACGAGTCCGAGCCGAAAACCGCGTGCCTCGGCCAGCATGTCCCCGACGCTGCCGGGCAGGGTGAGGAAGTTGTGGCACTCATCTACGTAGAGGTTGGCGTCTTTGCGCTGGTCTTCGGGGACGCTGGCGCGGGCGATGGCGGCCTGCCAGACCCGGGCGACGATCATCGAGCCGAGGATGCGGCTGGTCTCCTCGCCGAGGATGCCCTTGGGTAGCCGGCAGAGCAGCACCCCGCCGTCGAGTACCCGACCCATGTCGAACGACGAGTGGGCGTTACCGATCACGCTCTTGACGAAGTCGCGCAGCAGGAAGGCCCGGAGTCGGGCGAGGACGGGTGCGATGACCTGGCCCCGGAACTGTTCGTTGATGCCGTCGTACCAGAGCCAGAACCCGCCGAGGCCGTCCGGGTCGTCCAGGCCGTGGGTAAACCGGGCCCGGAAATCTCGGTCCTGCAGCAACGACGGGACCAGACTCAGGGTGGGTTTCGCGTGGCGCATCAGGGTGAGGCAGGCGACGCGCATGGTGTCGTCCATGCGGGGCCCCCACTGGCCTTGAAAGATCTTGGCGAAGATGCCGACGAGGTTGTCCACGGCGAGGTGCGGATCGCCGCCGTCGTCGAGGGGGTTGAAGCAGCCGGGGTTCTCCTGGTCTGGGTCGATGATCACGATCTTCTTGGCATAGGAGGCGGGTAAGCGGTCGAGGATGTCGGTGATCAGGTCCCCGCGTGGGTCGATGACCACGGTCCCGCGCCCGGCCTTGATGTCGCCGAGGATCATGTTCAGCAGCAGCGTGGACTTACCGACGCCGGTCTTACCGACGACGTGCACGTGCTGCCGGGCATCAGTGACAGTGAGGCCGATGCTGTGGTGGCCGATCTGTGAGCGGCCCAGCACCTTCACGCTCCGCCCGCCGGAGGGGACCTGCACGGGTGCCGGCACGGCCTTGGCCCTCGCCCGGTCGAGGCCCGGCACGGCGAGGTCTTGCGGCAGCGCGGCCAGGGCCGCGAGTTCCGGAACGGTGGCCAGGAACCCGCGCCGCAGCCGCCGTCCGGCGATCGTGGCCACCGGGTGGGGCATCTTCATCCGCCGCAGCCGGTTCGGGCCGGTGTACGCCGCGGCGGCCGAGGCGATGGTGTGCCCGAGCCCGACGAGGCGTTCGCGAACCCGTCCGGCCCGCTCCTTGTCCACCAGTGAGCGGTCGGGGTCGGCGGCGACGGCGAACCGGACCGCGATCTCGAAGTGCGGCACCCGCACGGCCTTGTCCACGACGGTGCGGGCGTCGGCGATGGCTACCGGGTCCCGGTCGGCTGCCCGCCCCGCTGTGGCGCGCGACGGGCTTCGCGGCCGGGACGGGCCAGGCATGAACACCTCCACGAGCCACAGCAGAGGCTCGATGGCCAACCGCGCCGCACCCGACACAGCCTGCGCCGCGACGTCGGGCCGCCCGTGCGGATGGTTGCTCATGGTGGCCGCCGCCCGGCGGGCCGCCCGCACACGACGGGCGGGTGCCGGGCGGGCGAGGATCTGCACGCACGCGTGTTCGCGGAATCGGACCTCGGCCCCGGCGGCAAGCAACGCCCGCAGCGGGTCGGTGTCGTGCTCACTGCGCAGCGGCAGCCTGTCGGTGTGTTGCGGCCAGTGCGCCCCGCCCACCTGCTCGCCCACCTCGGCCGGGATCGGCGCGGCGGCATCCGCGGTGGTGAGGGTCGCGGCGGGCCAGGCCGCCCGGATGGCGGCTTCGACCGCGCCGGGCGGCACCGTGCCCGGCACCCAGACCCGGATGGTCAGGGCACGGCCGGTCCAGGTGTACTCCCACCCGACGTGTGGGTACCCGTACACCCTGCGCCGCCACACCGACGGTGTCAGCACGCCCATGAGCGTCGTCCAGAACGCGGCGGCGGCCTCGGCGCTAACCTCCGGCGGTGCGGCGATGGTCAGCCACCGCGCGCCCGCCGCGAGCCGCTGGTGCCGCCAGGTGAGTAGCCGGTCGTGGCCCAACACCGCTGCGAGGATCGCGGCGGCGGCGATGAAGCCGAGCCATGGCCGGGCGATGATCCAGTGCCCGATGTCGGTAGGCCAGGTCGGGGTGGTCATCAGTCGGCCTCCCCGATCCCGGTTACCGCGATCCTGTGCTCGGCCGCCGAGCCAACCGCGCGGAACGGGATCCGGCTACGCCCGGCAACAAGCAGCCCTTCGCCGCGTGGCGCCGACAGCAGCAGCCGTGATTCCCCATCGGTCAGGCCGAACGCCTCGGCAACCGCGTCGATGGACTGCGTGCTCTGGCGCATCAGCACCTGCGTTGCGGCGTTGGACACCACAGCGAGGCCAAGGTCGGTCGACAGCACGTCGGCCGCGTCCTGGGTGATCACGCACAGGCCGGCGGACCGTTTGCGGGCTGCCTTGGCCATCCGGAACAGAAACCGGCTGCCTTCGCCGTCGCGCATCAGCAGCCAGGCCTCGTCCACCACGACCAGCTGGCGGCGCCGGCGGGCTGTGGCCGGGGTGTCGATGCCCGACCAGATCGAGTCGAGCGCCAGCAGCGTGCCCACTGTGCGCAGCTCGTCGGGCAGGTGCCGCAGCGACCACACCACCAGGTGCCCGCGCGGGACGGTCGTGGTCGGACCGTCGAACAGGCTGGCGAAGTTCCCGACCGTCCAGGGCGCGAGCCGGGCGGCGAGCTGCCCGGCGGCGGGGTCGTCGTCGGCGGTGAGCATGTCGGCGAGGTCCCGCAGCAGCGGCGCGGTTTTAGTCCAGGTGCCCGGGTCGCCGTTGATCCCGGCGCGGGCGTAGGCGGCGGTGATCGCCCGGTCCAGGGCGGCGCGTTCGCCGGGCGGCGGGGCCGCTCCGAGCATGACCGCGATCAGGGTGTGTAGGTACAGGCCGCGGCGGGTGAGGGTGTCGGCCCGGTGGTCGGCGGGCAGATCGAGCGGGTTGACCCGCACACCTGGCTGGCCGAGCTGTACGACGGTGCCGCCGACGTGCTCGGCCAGTGGCGCGTACTCGTCTTCGGGGTCGATGACGGAGACGACCGTGCCCTGGTAGAGGTTGCGGAGCACCTCCAGTTTGACGAAGTACGACTTGCCCGCGCCGGAGCGGGCCAGGACGACGGAGTTGTGGTTGTCCTGCGCCCACCTGTTCCAGATCACGACCCCGTTGCTGGTCGTGTTGACCCCGTACAGCAGCCCTTCGGGCGCAGCGGCGGCGCCGGGGGCCGGGGCGGCGAGGTCCGCCGAGGCGAGGGGAAACGCTGCCGCGAGGGCGGTGGTGTCGAGGATGCGGCGCATGCGTAGCGGGTCCACGCCGACCGGCAGGGTGGAGATCCAGCCCTGGTGGTGCCGGAACGTAGCCGGTTGCAGGTCCAGCAGCACGCTGGCGGCGGCGGACTTCACGCCCGCGGTGACGGCGCGCAGCTCATCGACGGTACGGGCGTGGATGGTGACGTAGATACCGGTCTCAAAGAGCTTCGCAGCGCCGCGGGCGACGCGTTCAGCGAGATCGGCGGCATCCGCTGCGGCCGCCTCCACCATGGGATCACCCAGACGACCCTGGTCAGCATCGAGACGGCGCGAGGATTCGAGGCGGGCGCGCTGGCGCTTGAGCATCGGCGCGGCCAGTTGCGGCACCACCGGGTCCAGGTGCACCGAGACGTCGACCCGTGCCGGGTAGGACAGCAGCGGGTCCAACCAGGCTGGGCCGACCTCGGCCGGATACCCGCACACCGCGTAGGTGGCGGCATACCCGTCGCCGACCTGCACGTGCCACGGCGTGACCGACAACGCGGCGGGGGAGGGCATCCCCTCCCCGCCCGCGTCACTCGTCTTGTGCCCTTTCAACAGGTTCATGATGCGCTCCGCAGGGTGATCGGGGCGCCGGGTACCGCACGCGGGCCAGGCACCGGCGGGGAGAACGGATCGACCGCGCCAGCCAGCGCGGAGGCGACAGCCGGCCCGTCCAGAGCTGCGGCTTCGACACCGAGTCCGGACAGCGCACGCACCGCGGCGTCGGCCCCAAACTCTCCGGTGACGACGGCGAGGACCTGGCGGCGCAACGGATCGCGCTGGCTGTCGAGGTCGAGCAGGAACTCGGCGTAGTCGGCGGCGGCGGCCTGCAGCGCCGGGTGCGCCAGGCGCGGCGCATGGTCGACAGTCGCCTGCGCGTAGACGGTCAGGTCGTGCCGCTGCGCAGCCACGACGATCTGCGCCGGCCCGGTCAGGCTGTTGAGGAACCGGCCAAACCCTTCCAACAGCGCGCCCTGTTCACCGCTGGTGCGCAGGTGGATGTTCGTCGTGCCGCAGGCGATCAGGACTTTGCCGCTGCCCTCACTGGTCAGGACTCCGGTCGGGCTGAGCGCCGTGACCGGAGACCGCAGCGGCGCCGGAAGGCTTGGGTTGCCGGTCACGACCGCGACCGAGCTGGTTCGAGCCCTACCCGGGGCGAGCGTGTGCGGCCTGCGGCTGAGCGCGAACCCGTGCCGCAGCCACACGTCCAGCGGCAGGCCGTCACGGCGGCCGAGCGCCAGCATGACCGCCACCGCGAACATCATCGCCCCGGCGACGATCCACGCCACCTGCGGTAGCAGTTGCCCGAACGTGCGGTAGACACCGAGCCCGACGAGGCCGGCGCCGCCGATGATGCCCAGTTGCCGGAATGTCAACCCGAACGCGATGCGGTCGGGCTCGTTGACGTTGGCCGGGACGACGGCGCGCGGGACGTTGTCCTCGATCGTCATCGCCCACCTCGCACGGCGGTACGTCGTAGCCCGCCGAGCGGGAGACGGCGGGTGATGCCCTGGATGACCACTGCCCGCAGCAGAATCCCGCCGACGTTCGGCGACCCCTTGCCCGTGGCGTAGCGGCCCATCATCGAGGGGATCTTGACCGTCATCCACAGCACCACCGCGACCAGCAGCAGGTTCAACACGTTCGATCCCGGCAGGCCGATCAGCACCGGGATGCTCGCGTCCGGATCGGTGAGCAGTTGGATGCCGGTGGAGAACGCGATGGCCTGCAACACGGCCGTGCCGAGGCAGCCCAGCAGGCTGCGCCACCACAGGTCGGCGGTGGGTTGCGTCCAGGGCAGGCCATAGCAGGCCAACGCGACCGGGGCGAGCCCGGCCAGGATGACCAGCACCGCAACGCGGACAACCCAACCGGTGACGAGGGCGAACATCAGCCCGACGATCAACAATCCGATGACCAGGGCGATGAGGGCGTTGGCAGGGTCGATGAGGGCGGCGGCCACGTGAGTGCGGGCCATCGTGACCGCTTGCGTGGTCGGCGCCGCCGTGCCGACCATGGCCACCGTCAACGCGTTGGCCACATCGATGAGGACGGCGCAGAGCGGGACCGCGACGTTCGACAGGATGAACCCGACAATGAGGCGTGGCACGAGTTCCTTGACGCCGTATCGGACCTCGACCGAACTGCTGGTCATCGTCACGACGCCGGCGGTCAGCAGCGCGAGGACGTAGCAGGCGTTGACGACCAGCGTGCTCTTCTCGGCGATCGTCTGCACCTGCGGCAAGACAGTGACGTCCGGCGACAGGAACATCGACGACGTCAGATAGGCCAGGAGCCCGCCGAGGAGGTCTTGCAGCCGCTCGGCGAGCCATTCCACCAGGCCATTCATCATCCAGTCGACCATGACCGCTGCCCTCAGCCGCCGATGATGCCCTGCAGCACCTGCAGGATCACGGGGGAGAGAACCGCCAAGGCGTAGCCGATCAACGCGGACTTGAAGTTGCCCTTCGCCTGCTCGACCTGGGCGGGGTCACCGCCAGCGGCCATGTAGCGGAGACCACCGATGACAAGGAACATTGTCGCTACCAGCGCGATGATGCCCATGATCCACGAGGTGATCGAGGAAATGACCTCGTTGATCGATTTCGGGGCCGCCAGTGGCTGCGGCGCGGTGGCAGCGAGGTCGGACAGGATTGACAGAGTCACGTGCATAGCGACGCTCCACAAGAAATATGCGGGCCGCCGCGGTGGGGACCAAGGCGAAGCTTCGGCTGGACCGGTGGGGGCGCTCCTCCCTTGCGTTGAGCGAAGGGTTGCGGTGTCAGTACGCCGCGCCAGCCGTGCCGGACCGTTGGCCTCGCCGGATGAGGGTCCCCACCGGGCGGTCATGCCGTGGATGACATGCACCCCCCAGGACTCGGCTGTCAGACCGATCGAACTCGCCTGACGCCTGTCACGACCTGACAAGAGCGGTCAGCGGCTCACGTAGTTCCCTCGGGGTCGCCACCAGTTGGACGGACGGCTATCCAGTCGTCGCCGTCGCGCGCCGGCCGTGTCGTCATCTGGGACGCTGATCCCACGGGCATCGCTCTGACCAGGCTCTTCGGGCTTGAAGACTTCTTCGGCGAACTTAGAGCGCGTTTCATTTTGCTGTCAGTCGGGTGTGTTGAAGGTGAGGCGTTGTTGGCGGGTGGCGGGTTCGCCTCGGGCGAGGCGGCGGAGCATGCCGCCGAGGGCGGCCCATCGGATCATGGCCTCGGACGTCGCGCGGTGGGTTTCGTAGTCGCGGGCCAGGCGGCGGTGGGCGGTGAGCCAGGCCAGGGTCCGCTCCACGACCCAGCGGCGCGGGTGCACGACAAACCCTTTCTGGTCGGCGGGTTTGCGGACGATCTCGACGGTGGTGCGGAGCAGGTCTCGGGCCCAGTCGACGAGGCGACCGGCGAAGCCGGTGTCAGCGAAGACGTGCCGGATCGGGGTCGCCGCGTAGGTGGCCAGTAGTGCGCCTTTGGCGCCGTCGCGGTCCTGCCAGGACGCGGCGAGGACCCAGACGGTGACCAGCAGGCCGAGGGTGTCGGTGACGATGAACCGTTTCCGGTCGTTGATCTTCTTCCCGGCGTCGTAGCCGCGGGAGTCGCGCGGCACGGTGTCGGCACCTTTGACGCTCTGCGAGTCGATGATTCCCGCCGTCGGCTCGGGCTCGCGGCCGTGCGCCACCCGGATCTGCTCGCGTAGCTCGGTCAGGATCCGCTCGGTCACGCCCCGCCTGTTCAGCCGCGTGAAGTGCGCGTACACGGTCTGCCACGGCGGGAAGTCGACCGGCAGGTACCGCCACGCGCAGCCGGTGCGCACCACGTACAAGATGGCGTCGATGACGGCCCGCCGGGGATGCTTCTCCGGCCTACCCATCCACTGCGGAGACGGCAGCATCGGCTCGATGATCTCCCACTCGGCGTCGGTCAGGTCAGAGGGGTACCCAGGGCCCCGGCAAAGTCGTGATGGTGTCTGACTTGTGAGGCTTGGAGTAGAAGCGCCGTTGTTGGTGGCGGCAAGACGGGCATGACCGTTCGGAAGATCATCAAGGTTCCTACGCCATGCTGATCGTCCGAAGTGAGTCATGCCCGCGCTGCCATCATCGCTGATCTCGACCCTGTCCTGCGCACCGGCTCTGACCGTTGCCGAAACCGCTGGTGGGCTGTCCGAAGTACTCGCTGGTCTGCCTGATCCACGTGCCAGGCGAGGTGTCCGGCACCGGCTGACGGTCGTGGTCACCGCGGCCGTGTGTGCGGTGGTCGCCGGCTACCGCTCGTACTCGGCGATCGCCGAGTGGGTCGCCGACGTGCCGGCCGCGACGGCTGTCGCCTTGGGCATGACCCCGGATCGGCGCCCATCGGAGGCGATGATCCGTCGGCTGTTGCAGGCCATGGATCCGCAGCTACTGACTGCGGCGATCAGTGTCTGGCTCGCCGGCCGGGCCACCGCCACCGTCTCGACGGCCGGCCGGGCGATCGCCGTCGACGGCAAGACCCTGCGCGGCTCCCGCAGCAGCGACACCGTCGCCCGGCACGTGATGACCGCCTGCGACCAGGCCACCGGTGTGGTGATGGCCAGCATCGACGTCGACGGCAAGACCAACGAGATCACCCGGTTCCAGCCTTTGCTCGACCAGATCAGCGACCTGCGCGGCACCGTGATCACCGCTGATGCCCTGCACTGCCAACGCGAACACGTCACCTACCTCGCCGAGCACGGCGCGCACTGGATCCTGACCGTCAAAGGCAACCAGCCCCACCAGCACGGCCAGCTCACCACACTGCCCTGGCGGGCGGTCCCGGACGCCACCCGCGACACCGACCGCGGACACGGCCGCCGCGAGATCCGCAGCTGCAAGATCCTGACGATCTCCACCGGCATCGACTTCCCGCACGCCGTCCAAGCCATCCAGATCCGCCGCCGCAGACGCCGCCTGGACCAGCCAAAACGCTTCACCACCGAAACCGTCTACGCCATCACCGATCTCCGCGTCCATCAGGCGAAACCGGCACAACTGGCCGCGTGGATCCGCGGGCACTGGTCGATCGAGAACAAGATCCACTGGGTTCGCGACGTCACCTACGACGAAGACCGCAGCCAGATCCGCACCGGCACCGGCCCCCAGGTCATGGCCGCCCTCCGCAACGCCGCGATAGGAGCCCTACGCCTGACCGGAGTCACCAACATCGCCGCCGCCAACCGACACCACGCCCGCGACAGCACCCGCCCGTTGGCACTGCTCGGCATCACCTAACGACTTCGCCGGGGCCCTGGAGGGGTACCGCCGCACGCGATCCATGCCTGTCTACCGATCGAGGCACGCCCATCGATCGGACTCGCTGTGCGACACACCCGGCCGACTCACAAACCAAACGCGCTCTTAAAGATGTCAGCGTGTGCTCCCGGCTGTCAGCCGGCCGACGTCCGCTTATGTCGAGATGAGCGCGCTGAGCAGAATGCTGCCGCCAAATGCAACGACGCCGCCGTGGGGTCGGTGCTGTTAGGGTGAGAATCTGCCTATCAAATCACGAACAAAGGAACCACGAAGTCGATGCCCCTGATAGAACTGGGATCGCCCAGCACGTGGAAAGAGTTGGAACAGCTTGTGGGCCAAATCCTTTCGGAGTGCGGCTTCGCGGTCGAGCTGCAGCGAGAGATCACTCTCGTTCGCGGCGCCGCGACCGTCGACGCCTATGCCGTTGACCGCTCCACCACACCCTCCTCCTCGGTCATCGTTGAATGCAAGACTTGGGATGTGGCAATCCCGCAGCATGTAGTCCATTCCTTCCGAACCGTCGTAAGCGACTCAGGGGCGAACAGGGGAATTCTTGTTTCACTGAAGGGTTTTCAGTCGGGCGCGATCCTCGCGGCGGAGAAAAGTAACATCTCGCTTCTTAGTTGGATGGAGTTCCAAGAGCTCTTCTCGGAAAGGTGGATACACAACTACATGGTCCCGCTCTTGCGGCGTGAAATTGATCCGCTAGTCGAGTACACTGAGCCCATAAATTCCCGGATTTTTCGCAAGGCGGACGCCTTGTCAGCCAATAAGCAAAAAGAATTTCGATTGCGCCGCGAACAGTATCGCCTTCTTGCCTGGAAGCTTCCGTGGTTCATTATTCCACCGGACTTCCCTATCGCCGGCCCCGACCTTACGCTGCCCTTGAGGAGAATTCTGCCCACCGGGGCGCAGGATGGGTACCCGGATTTTATTCTAGATGAAATGGCGCTGCGGCCTCTTGCTGAACACCTGGCCAACTTCTGGCGTGACATCATTGCGACTTTCGACTCCATTTTTGGTGGCCGAGCGTGAAGAATTGCCGCAGTGATCAGGTCTAGCCGGCTGGAGTGGTCGGTTTGGTGGCGAGAGCAGCGCCCGAGCAGCTTGTTGATCGTCGAAAGCGGTCTCTATCTGCGCGGCGTGCCTAGCTATGTACTCGGCCTGCTGGCGAGCGGGTGGTGTTGTCAGGCCGCCATCGCGACTTCGCAGCGGCCGGACGAGGGGGTCGGGCTGGACAGGTCGCCGCGCGTGACCGCGTCGGCCACGATGCGTTCGGCGCGGCGGCGGCGCATTCGAAGGACTGGTGCGGTCACGCCTCTCTCGGCAGCCAGCTGCTCGATCAGCGCGTCGCCAAATCGGGTGGCGCTGATCAGTTCAGCGGCTTCGGCGGTGATCAGGCCGGTGGCGGCTGCCCGGCCGAGCAGCAGGTCCGGGTGCCCGTAGGGCATCCGTGGTGAACGCGACCCGGTGGACAGGTCCAGCGGCAGTTCCTCGCCGTGGTCGGTCTTAACGACTGCGGCGCCGGCGCGCCAGGCAGCCCAGCACAGCCGCAGCCACAGTCGGGGCGGGGCGAGATCCGCACTGCGCAGAGATTGCAAAAATCCGGCTAGGACTTCGGAGTCCACGTCGTCGGCGTGCCGCGCGTAACCGCGGCTGATCTTCGCCGCGAGGTGCGTCAGCGCGGGCAGCGCCACGCCGATCGCGCCGACGACCCAGGCAGGTCCCCATTCTCGGGCGTGGTGGGCCAGCTGCCGCCACAACTCGTCGGTGCTGTCGCTGTCGTAGCGCCCGAACACGAGCAGCTTGCGTAGCTCGTCCAGCGGCATCGTGGTGTCTGGCAGGCCCGGCACCGGCCGGGCGTCGAACACCAGCGGTACGGGTTCGCAGGTCAGCAGATCGAAAGCCTTCTCGGCGGTGGTCAGCGCCGTGTTGGCCGTTCTCACGCGGGTGGTCGTTGCCATGGTGATGTCTCCCTTACGGGGCCGCTTCGCCCGGTGCGAAGGGTCCGAGACCTCCGATTGGGCCAGCCCGGCCTGACAGCACGAGCGTTTGTCAGACCCGGATAGGTCGTGACCGGTCGTGTCAGGTTCGCCCTTGTCTTCATCACCGCCGGCACGCTGATGTGGCTGTCAGATCGGCCCGATTGACCGAAGCTGTCAGGTCAGGGGTGGGTTCGATCGGCCTGTCAGCAGCGCACTGGGGATCGTCAGTACGCCCGCCGGTCCGGGGGCCACCGTGCCCATGACCGACAGAAACCATCGCCATGCACCGATTCCCGTGGGGGACGTGGTGCCCGGCGACCCGCCCGTGCCGATCACTGTCTGGCCGGTCCCCGCCCCGCACGAGGGGGAGACCATGTCCAACGCGATGGGCGTGCGGTTGGTCCACAACCTGACCCACCCGTCTGACCTCATCGTCGACTTGGTCGAAGGGCCGCAGTTGGCGCGCGCGATCATCGCGGCACACCGTCGTAGTCATCTGCAGGCGGCCCGCCCTCCGGTCGGTTGGGGCCGCGAGTCGGCGACGCTGATCGTCACTGGCTGGCCGCTTGCCGACGCCTCTGCGGTCGATTTTTTCCTCCGCTGCCGCGCTCATCTTGTGCCGGGCGGCTGCGTGGCGGTGCTGCTGGCGCACGGCGACGTCTCCTTGCCGGTCGATGTCGTCGTCGCCGCGAAGCGGGCCGGGCTGGCGTACCTGCAGCACATCGTGGCGGCCGATCGGCTGCCCCGACGTGGCCAGCAGGCGCAGCTGGCGATCCACACCGACGTGCTGATTTTGACCCGCAGCGTGATAGAAAGCGGGGGAGTCGGTGGCTGAGAGTTTGCCGATTACCTCGGTGTGGTTGACCTGCCAGATACCCGCCCGTGATCAGCGGCGAGGCCGCTACGTCCGGGAGACTTCCAGCCATCCGGCCAAGATGTTGCCTCACCTGGCCGCGTACGCGATCAGCGCATACACGGCGCCGGGGGATGTGGTGTTCGACCCGATGTGCGGGTGCGGCACCACGCTGGTGGAAGCCATGCACCTCGGCAGGCAGGGCCTCGGAATCGACATCGAGCCCTCCTACACCGCACTCGCCGAGGCCAACGTCGCCCTTGCCGCGTCGCAGGGTGCCGCCGGCACGGCGACGGCGGTCACCGGGGATGCCACCGGGTTGCTCGACCTGGTGCCCGCGTCGGAGGTCGGCAAGGTGAGTCTCGTGCTGACCTCGCCGCCGTACGGGCGCGGGACGCATGGCCTCGTCCAGACGACGCGGACCGGGGTGCGCAAGCGGGACCACCTGTATGGGGACCGGGAGCGTGGCAACCTCGCCTACGCGGGGTGGTCCCGCCTACTCGACGGTTTCGCCTCCATCTTGTCCGCCAGCTCCCAGCTGCTGCGTCCCGGAGGGACCGTGGTGATTACCTCTCGGCCGGTACGCCGCCAACGCGATGACCTGATCGACCTGCCCGGCGAGCTGCTCGCCGCCGCACGGTCAGCCGGGCTGGTCCCGGTGGAGCGGACGGCGGCGATGCTCGCCGCCGTCCGCGACGGGCAGGTCGTGCACCGGGCCAGCATGTTCGGGATGATGGCGGTCCGCCGCAGCCGCGACGACGGCATCCCCGTGCACTTGGTTGCGCATGAGGACGTGCTGGTCCTCCGCCACCCCTGAGAGCCTTGCCAGGTCCAGGAGTATCGGGCCTGGAAAGACCGACGCCGGAGAGGGCTTGACCGCCGCTGCCGAGATTATCCAGCGGACTTCAGTTCCGGCGGGTCCTGCTGCAGCCGGCAGACCCGACACAAGGTCGACGTCGCTGGGCTGTCAGGTTCTGCCAGGAGGCCGAACCTGACAGCCTCGTCGACGGCGCTCCCGGACGGGCTAGCTTGAGGGCTCTCCTTACTTTCCATGTGCCTTTGATCTGACGCCTCGCGCGACGGCATCGCTCCCACCAGTCATGGTCGGCCGCCGCCGCCAGCCTCGGATCTAGCACGTACCAACCCCATGCTGTTCGTCTGCGCGACGAGGGCGTGGCCCCACCTTGCCTTCAGGCGGTCACCAACCGGTGGCCGCCTTCGTGCTGTCCTAAGGAGGGCAACATGCGTCGTCCCAGCCGACACCTGAGAGACGGTGACGTCCCACCCGACCTCCGTCAACCCACTGCACTCGACCTTCTCCGCTGCGCCTTCGCAGCTGTGGGCGAACACACCGGAGTGCACCTGAACCACTACATGGCCACCGCTCGGGTGGCCGCGTGCGGCAGGTTGGTCACGGGCGGATCCTTGGCTCACACCGGCGGCCGAGCGGTGCAACGATGACCTGCGGGAGCCCAGCGGACCGGGCCAGTGCTCTGCATGCCGAAACGGCGGCTGCCATCGAGCAGCGGGCGGCTCTGGCCGTCGCGGCCCGTTGCGCCCTCATCGACGCGCTGCGCAGCAGGTTGATCTGCCGGCCCGGATGCGAGGATGCCCTCGCGACCTGGGGCTTGGACCCGCTGCCGCAACGGTGGACCATCTCCGCCGGGGCGCAGCTGTCGTACACGCGGTCGCACACCAACGATGACGAGGCCCGCCAGCAAGCGCGCTGGGGTGTACCGGACGACCTGCGACTGCAACAGCCGCCGATTGCCGTCTACCCCCAACACGTCATCGACGTGGCACCTGCACCCGAAGCCGGCGACGAACCTGGGCCGCAGCCGTACCGCATCACCGTGCAGGTCATGCTCCAGACCTGGGCCACAGCGGTCCGGGAGACGAACGCGCACGACGTCACCCGCACAACAATGGACGCGCATCTGCGGGCGCTGGCCGAGGCCGGCATCACCCTGAGCAGGCTGACCTGGCAGACCGCCGACAGCCCTGACGAGGCCCTACCGGATGACGTGGACACCGATGTGCGACCCCTGGCCGGCGCGGTAATGCTGACCGACGTCGACGGCCTCACCGCTGCGACGGCGGCGCGTGACAGAGCCCTACAGGCCCTCGCCGACCTGCGTCGCAGCATCCGTGCCCGCGCGATCCGTGCCTTGGTCGACGACGAGTTCGGCGGCAACTATCAGCACGCCGCACAGCGGGTCAACCAGTTCCTCATCGACCTCGGGCTCGACCCCCTGCCTCAAGCACACCACGTCACGGTGATCGCCGACCTCACGTTGCCGGTCGGCGACGGCACCTCCGACGATGCCTGCGACGCGGCACGACACCGGATGCGCGCGGTCACCACGATCTACCCGGACGAGGCGCGGCCGTGGACCGCGTACGGCTGGACCATCCCCGAGAACGCCACAGTCGATAAGGACGGCTGGCGGATGCCGTGGCAGCACGAGTACGAGATGTGGCTACGCGGACACGCCACTCCCGCCGACGCCACCACCGCAGCCGAAGCCCTCGTGCGCGCAGACCTGACCCGGGCGCTGGCCGGAATCGACCACAACCTGGTCAGGGTGACCTCCAGCGTCGAGGGCCACGGCATCGACTTCTACCTGGACCGGACAGCGACTGAGTCGTCCGCCGCCGAATCTCTGCGTCCCTGAGTAGCTGTCAACGGGTCTGCCGCCCACGAGCCGCCCGCGGTTGGCACCTGCCAGCGGACCCGCGGAGTGCGTGCCGCTAGCCACAACTACGCCGCCGCGCCGGCTTCCACTCCTCTACCGGACCCCACTCTGACAGGAGATCAACGTGTCGTTGTCCGAAAACAAACTGACGGTCCGATCCTCAGCCGACCTGGCGACCGCAGTGCCGTACCTCATCGGCTTCCATCCCAGCGACGGCAGCATCGTCGTGATCGCCTGCCGAGACCGGCGGATCGTGTTCGCTGCCCGAGGTGACCTGCCGGCCTCCGGATCCCCCGCGCATCATCTGCGCGACCTCACCGCTCAGCTCGTCCCGGTCGTGCAGCGGCAGCAGCCGATCACCGACCTCGTGATCGTCGGCTACGGCGCTCAGGGACACATCGACCCGGCGCTGCGTGTCGTCGGCGACGGGTTTACCGCCACCGGGCTGGCCGTGCGAGAACTGCTGCGGGTCACCGGAAGCCGCATCTTCAGCCTCACCTGCGACGATCCCGCCTGCTGCCCACCACAGGGCACCCCCTTCGACCCCACCACCTCACTCGTCGCCGTCAACGCGACTGTCGCCGGGCTCGTCGCAAGGCCGGACCGGGCGGCAGTAGCCAGCCGATTCACCGCCGTCGACAGCACCTGTGACGGCATCCGACACGCCACGAGCGAGGCGACCGCCCGCATGGCGGCCCTGAAAACCAGCGGCAGTACCGCAGTGTTCGAAGCTGGCGTCCACGCGGTCCGCGGCGCGCTGCGACAGCACGACGACGGCAGCCGCCTAACCGATGGTGAGGTGGCTTGGCTGACCGTGCTGATGACGCACAGGCCTGTGCGGGACCTCGCCGTTGACCTCACCCAACCGCACGACGAGCACGTCACCTTCTGGGCCGAGGTCACCCGCCGCGCCGACGACGCGTTCGTGCCAGCGCCCGCGACCGTCCTTGCGCTCACCGCATGGCGCTGCGGTGACGGTGTCCTGGCCGTCATGGCCGCCGAGCGTGCCCTGCAGATCGACCCCGACTACCAGCTCGCCGTGCTGCTCCTGCAGGCCCTGCACACCGGTCTGCCGCCCTCCGTCTTCGAGCAGGCAATCACCAGCACCCACCCCAACCCATCCATCCCGAACACCCCTAACGAACAGGAGTAACCACGGTGGATCCCATTCGCAGCATCCTGCTGTCCCTGGCCCGCGTCGCCGAAGAAGCCCGACTGCGTTGGCACGCCGAACGCGCCGCCCTGCGCGCCCGCGGGGAAACGACCATCCGCACCGGGGCCTTCGCCTACGACGTCCAGGCCACCCTGTGTCTGATCACCGCGATCACCGCCGCCGACCTTCCGGCGAACTTCCGCCTCTACGACACCACCCTGTCCCGAGACCCGCTCACGGCAGCCGCGCAACTTCGCCAGGTCTGCTCCGCCTACGACCACAGCGGCCCTATCGAGGCTGCACACGAGGCAGCACGCCTGGCCTACAAGACGGCGTTCGCCGAACCACTCACCGCCCAGGAACAGCACTACGTCGACCTGCTCGCCGACCTGCCCGCCGCACGGCGCGACAAGATCATCGAAATGGCGGAGGAACGCTCCCGCCGCCTGCCGGGATGAGCATCGGCACACCTGCCGCCGGCATCGGCACTCGCCCTGCGGGGCAGGGGCGCAGCGACACACGCTGCTCCCTCCGCGGCTGTCGTGGACCAGTTCCAGCCGCTGCCCGACAGCGTCGGCCACGACGGGGGAGTGAGCCACGACGACGCATCCCGCAGCCCGGCACATCCACCCAGACCAGCGGCCCCACCGCAGCAGGACCTGCTCCGGACGCAGGGCGCACGGGGCATGGGCAGCAACCCCAGGAAAGGCACTGATGAGCCTGTACACCCTCACACCCAAGCCCGGGTTCGAGCGGTACACCATCCAGGTCGGCTGGAACCCCCACCGCACCTACTTCGCGACCGTCGTCGATTTCACCTGGGACCCGGTCACCGAACCTAATCAGCAGCCCGACACTATCCACCTCGGCCGGATCGAGATAATTCGCGACCCGGCTGAGGTGCTTGTAGCCGTCGCGCCCTACGCCGAGATACCAGCCGACCTACCCGCCAGACTCCGCGCCGACCAGGCCGCGCACCCGGTGCGCCGTTGACACCAACTCCCGGTTGCTCGACGTCGCATGGCGCGCCAACGGCGGCAACCAACTCGCAGGCACGCCATCACGAGCACTGCTGACTGAACCACCCCGATGACGCCTCCTCGGTGAGGTCGTCGTCATCACCGATGCCGTGGCCCTGAGCGGCACGACCTCGCACACCCGGCCCGCCTAAGGCGGGCCGTCGTCGTATCAGGACCCGGGACGCGGCGCCTACGAAACGATCGCGTCCCGGGTTCTCCTGCAAAGGAGGAACCCAGTGTCCCTACCACTGATCATGATCGCCACCTCGGTGGTGGCGCTCGCCCTGGGCAGGCTCACCGCCTGGCCGACGATCCGCAGCCTCCGCACCCAACTCGCCCACGCCACCTGGTCGCTGCTCCACGACCCGCTCACCGGCACGCTCAACCGCGCCGGCCTGCAAGCCGCACACGCGACCCTCGCCGAAACCGGCCCCGCACGGCCGTTGATCGTCGCCCTGATCGACCTCGACGGCTTCAAACGCGTCAACGACACCCACGGCCACGGCCGGGGAGACGACCTCCTCATCGAAGTCGCCGACCGCATCACCGACATCGCCGCTCTTCACGGAGGCGCCGCCGCGCGGCTCGCCGGCGACGAATACGCCGCACTCCTGCCGGCCCGCACCGACGACCTGGGCCGCATCGGCGACACCATCGCCACCATCGTCACCCAGCCCATCGCGCTTCCCGCAAACAGCAACCCCGCCACGGTCACCATCACCGCCAGCGTTGGCCTGGCACTCGTCGACACCAGCGATCCCTTCACCGAGGTAGCCCTGCACCGCGCCGACATCGCCATGTACCACGCCAAACGAACCGGCCGGAACCGCCACGCGATCTACCAACCAGGCATGACCATGCCGCCCGTGCAGCACCGTCGCGGACCGCGCCTGCGCGACCGGCACCAGCCGGCCGGCGAGGCCACGGCATGACCGCCCCGCACGAAGAGATGGCCTGCCAGACCTGCCTCTCCCCGCTGAACACCCTCGGCATGCCACCCACCTACGTGCACCCGACCCACCTCGCCACCGACGGCCACGAACCAGCGCCCGTCCCGGTCAGCCAGCTCGACACCGTGCGCCGAAACTGCGACTTCTGCGGCGACCCATACCCCATCTGGACGCTGCACGGCGGCGAGGTGACCGCCATTGCCATCGGCCCTACCGCAGGGCTGGTCCAAGACTTCGGCGACTCCTGGGCAGCATGCGCGGCCTGCCAAACCCACATCGACGAGGGTCGCAGCGACAAGGTCATCGACCGCGCGGTACGGGAACTCGGCCTCACCCACCACCCACAGGCCCGACAGCGAATCGAGGAACTTCACCTCGCATTCCTCAACGCCCGACTCCCCGGCCGCACGCTCATCACGACGACCACCTGGCCGGCAACCACCATCCCCGCCGCAGAGCTGCCCAAAGTCCGCGACCGGCTCACCCGCTTCTACCGAGGCACCGACAACCTACCCGCGCCGCTCGGAATCACCGACACACGCCAGCACATAGCCACCGGCCTCGAACGATCACACCTCTACTGGATCGACAACGACTTCACCGACCTGGCTGAACACGCCGCAGGACAGCTGCCCGACGTACGCATCAGCCGCGACCTCATCCCCTCGACCGACGGAATACTCATCTGGCCCCGGCCAGTGACACACCGGCAACTCACCGCCGCATCCTGGACCGACACCCCCCACGGCCGGACAGTAGTCCTCTACCGCACCATCGGCGCCGGACTGCACGGCAAACCGCTGCAACGGCTACGCGAACAGGTCGGCTGGCTCGCACCGACGAGCGCAACCCACCTCCCCGAACAGCACCTGATACCCGGTGACCATCCGGCGGCAGCACTGGTCGCGACGTGGCTGCTAATCGCCCAGCAAACCGCAGACGTCACCACGGCACGAGTCGACAGAGCCGTCGCCAAGACCTACGCCCGCACCAACAAACCCGTACCCGAGGTGCGCGTCGTGCGCATCCACGGCCACCGCACCACCACAGGCTCAGACGGGCAACCGACGCCAGGCAGCCAAGAGCGCTCCCAGACCAGCCGGTTCTGGGTCTCCGGCCACTGGCGTAACCAAGCCCACGGCCCCGGCCGAGCGCTGCGCCGCCCCGTCTACATCCACCCCTTCCTCAGGGGCCCCGACGATGCGCCGATCAAGCTGAGCACCACCGTACGCATGCTCAGCAGCCACCAACCCAAACCCCAAGACTGTCAGTAGACGGCGATGTCGGCGGCGGCACAATCCCGTCCCGCCGCCGACATCAACGCCTGCTCGTCCAAGGCGTTTCATCCTCAACTAATAGATAGGAGAAGATGAGTCATGCCCGAGGCCTTCGTAGCAGAACCACCGTGCGCGGTGTGTGGACGACCGGCAACACACATCGAACTCGTCGCACCCGGTACCCTGCCCGCAGACTGGCCGCGCTGGTCACCGGCGCAGCGCGACGCCTACAACGCCGCCCGGCAGCGCGACGGAGGCCAGCAGTGGTGGCTGCTGTTCTCTGGGATCGAGGCGGGCAACGGTTCCGGCCAGCCAGTGGACCTGGCGCGTGCGGATCGGATCGCTGATGCCTTCACCCAGCCGTACCGGTACGCCGCCGTTACCGGCGCAGGCTTCTACGACGACGCCGGATTCTGCGGTCAATGCGACGCCCCGTTCTGCTACCACCACTGGAAAGTCTCCAGCACTGGCTACGGAACCTGCCCTCGCGGGCACGGCAGGAGCCTTAATCCGCACTGGTGGCCCGACGACCTCTAAAGCCCTAGAATCCGTCGGCCGACCTGGCCCACGAAGACGAACCGTGGGGACAGCCCCTATGACGTCGGCAACCATACTGGTGCCGAGCTGCTCGTAGCGGCACATCAGCCTGTCCGTGCTGGCCTGGCACCCCGTCAACCTCTGCGGTGGTGGGGAGAACGCGATGAGCCCGCCCGCACCCTGGCACAAACCGCTGCAGGTACGAACAGGCACCCCAGCACGCGCTCGCCTGATGCTCCTGAAACGGCTTGCTTGAGAGCGCTTCGTTCACACCGAAGAGGTCGCTGGTTCGATACCAGCATCGCCCACTCTCAGTTTCTGCAGGTCAGAAGCCCGTTACCGGAGTCATCGGTAACGGGCTTCGCCGTATGTGCGGCTTACATTGGGAGCAGATTGGGAGCATGGCGCTCCCGCCCTATGGTCGCCTGGCATCCCCTACAGTCCTCGGTGAGCGCTCGTCGGCGCCCGCTCACTCGGGTCGATTGTTGGTGAACTCCACCCGCGACCAGCTTGGACACTTCTCCTGCGGTCCGAAGCGACTGCAGTGCCGGCAGCTGGCCGGAGTGCCCCCACGTGCGTGAGGAGGACGTAGGGGTCGTTGGTCACAGCAGCTCGAACGGCGGAGCCCCCACGTACCTCGGGAGGCCAAAACGCCAAGGTGGTGCGCGGGATGTGTCGCGCATGAGGGCGTTGGCCATCAACGCCCTCATGCGCAAGGCAGCGCGTCCCGGCACCCGCTAGAAGAAGTGGTGCGCGTCGTCGAGATCGCCGTCATCGGCGCGCACACCGGAGCGACGCTGCTCGACACGCTGGTTAGTCCCGGCATGTCTATCCAGCCGGGCGTGCTGTTCGGCGACGTCACCGAGACGATCGCCGACTGGCGCGCCGCTGCCGCAAGGCCGCCCGCCCCTGCCAGCGGATGACCGAGAATGGTGATCCCTGATTCGCCATTGCCTCAACGCGGCCTCCTACCAGCTCGCCTATGACCTTGCCGGACCGGCTGGCTGCGCCGGCTTCCCGCCGGGGAGACAGTCCTGCGCGTCCTGACCGTCGGGGCCTGAATGCCGCTTCTGTCGGCTGCTGTCCAAGAGCCCGTCGGAGCTGCGGAATCCACAGGAGCGGTCGGTAACGGTAGAGTCGCGTACCTCCGGCTGACATCTCCGGCGAGTGGTGGCTTGCCGGCATCTGTGACGGGACTCGAAGCGCAGTGACGACGACCACGACCGTGCATGACGTCATCAAGGCGATCCGCGAAAACTCGTTGAGTAATCGTGATCGTGGTATCGGCTTCGAAGAGTTGATGCTCCAGTACCTGAGCACCGACCCGCAGTGGACCGAGCAGTTCAGCCGGGTGTGGATGTGGGCCGACTGGCCTGGAACGGAGCACGACAAGCGGGATGTCGGCATCGACCTGGTCGCGCAGGACCGCGAGACGGGTGGCTACTGCGCCATCCAGTGCAAGTTCTACGAGCCGAAGCACACCGTTGAGAAGGCGGACATCGACTCCTTCTTCACCGCCTCCGGCAAGGGTGGCTTCACCCGCCGCCTGATCATCTCGACGACCGACAAGTGGAACGTCCACGCTGAGGCAGCGCTAGCCGATCAGCAGGTTCCTGTCACGCGGATCGGACTCGACGAGATCGCGCAAAGCCCCGTGCAGTGGCACATGCCCACCGTCAACCGCCGCGTCGAAATGACCCTTCGGGCCAAGAAGTCACCGCTCAAGCATCAGCGCGAGGCCATCGACGACGTCTTCGCCCGCTTCGCCGCACACGATCGCGGTAAGCTGATCATGGCGTGCGGGACCGGCAAGACGTTCACCAGCCTGAAGATCGCCGAACGGCTGCAGCGCGAGCGCGCGGTCGCTGGAGAGTCAGAGCACACCACCGTGCTCTTCCTGGTTCCCTCCATCGCATTGCTCTCGCAAAGCCTCCGGGAATGGTCATACGAGTCCGAGGTGACGCTGCGCGCGTTCGCGGTGTGCTCGGACACCAAGGTCGGCAAGCAGCGGGCCGCCACCGGCGACGACAACGACATGGCCACCTACGACCTGGCGCTGCCCGCCACCACCGACCCCGACCGCCTGATTGAACAGATGGCCAGGGTTGAGGCTGAGCCAGGGCTGACCGTGGTCTTCTCCACCTACCAATCCATTGGAACCGTGGCGGCGGCTCAACGCGAGGGGCTGTCCCGCTTCGACCTGATCCTGTGCGACGAAGCCCACCGCACAACCGGTGTCACGCTGGCCGGCCATGACGAGTCCTCGTTCGTCCGGGTCCACGACGACACGTACCTCGGCGGCGACCGCCGCCTCTACATGACCGCCACCCCGCGGATCTACAACGAGGACACCAAGTCCGAGGCGAGGAACTCGGACGCGTTGCTGGCGTCGATGGACGACGAGACGACCTACGGCCCTGAATTCCACCGGCTGGGCTTCGGAAAAGCCGTCGAGCAGGGTCTGCTCACCGATTACAAGGTTCTCATCCTCACCGTGGACGAGGGCAGGGTCGCCAAGACGCTGCAGCAAGGCCTCGCCGGCGGCGACTCCGAGCTGAGGCTCGACGACGCTGCGAAGATCATCGGCTGCTGGAATGCGATGGCGAAGCGCACCGGCACGTTCGCCGACGGCTCCGGGTTCACCGAGGGCGAGGCACCGATGAAACGGGCCGTAGCGTTCGCCCGCTCCATCGCCGACTCCACGGCGATCGCCAAGCGTTTCACCGAGGTGGTCGACGCCTACGACGACGCCGACGACGAGGTGCTGCGCTGCGAGGTCGAGCACGTCGACGGCACCTTCAACACGCTGCGGCGCAACAAGCTGCTCGACTGGCTGAAGCAGGACCCCGGCCCGGCCAACGCCCGCATCCTGTCCAACGCCCGCTGCCTGTCCGAGGGCGTGGACGTACCAAGCCTGGACGCCGTCCTCTTCCTCCACCCCCGCAACTCGGTGGTGGACGTCGTCCAGTCCGTCGGGAGGGTCATGCGCCTCGCTCCCGGCAAAAATTACGGCTACATCATCCTGCCGGTCGCCATCCCCGCCGGCATGGCCCCGGAAAAGGCGCTCGCCGACAACCAGCGCTTCAAGACGGTGTGGCAGGTCCTGCAGGCGCTGCGCGCCCACGACGACCGCTTCAACGCCACCGTCAACCAGATCGAGCTCAACAAGAACAAGCCCGACAACAAGATCGGCATCGGAAACATCGGCCCGAACGACGAGTCGATCGGTGACCGCGACGGATCGAGCACAGCCGACAGTGCCGAGGCCGCGAAGGCAAAGGAAGCCCAGAGCGCCAAGCACGTCCAGGAGGCACTCTTCTCCGTCACCGACTGGCGAGAGGCAATCTACGCCCGCATCGTCGACAAGGTCGGCCAGCGGCAGTACTGGGAGGACTGGGCCCGCGACATCGCCCAGATCGCCGAACGTCACGTCACCCGGATCAAGGCCGCCCTGACGCTACCTGAGAAGCGCAGCGCCTTCGAGGAGTTCCTCAGCGAGCTACGCCTCAACATCAACCCCGGCGTCAACGAGACCGACGCCATCGACATGCTGGCTCAGCACATCGTCACCAAGCCGGTCTTCGACGCGTTGTTCAAGGACTACGGATTCGCCGAACACAACCCGGTCTCCAAGGCCATGCAGCGCATGCTCAACATCCTCGACGATCAGGGGATCGGTGCCGAGAGTAAGAAGCTCGACGAGTTCTATCAGTCGGTGCGGGTGCGCGCCGAGGGCATCGACAACCACGAGGGCCGCCAGTGGGTCATCGTCGAGCTGTACGACAAGTTCTTCAAGACCGCCCTGCCGAAGACCGCCGACGCGCTCGGCATCGTCTACACCCCCGTCGAGGTCGTCGACTTCATCATCCGCACAAGCGAGCAGGCGTTAAACAAGCACTTCGGTCGCTCACTGTCGGACGAAGGCGTCCAGATCATCGACCCGTTCGTCGGCACCGGCACCTTCCCAGTCCGCCTCCTTCAGTCCGGCTACATCAAACCAAAAGATTTGCTCCGCAAATACATGAGCGAACTGCACGCCAACGAGATCGTGCTACTCGCCTACTACATCGCCGCCATCAACATCGAGGCCGCGTTCCACGACCTGGTCGGCGGCGACTACCGGCCCTTCGAGGGCATCGTGCTGACGGACACCTTTCAGCTCGCCGAGGGCACGGCCAAGTTGGATGGACTCGACGTCCTCGAAGGCAACAGCGAACGCGCCAAGAAGCAACAGAAGCAAAAGCTCACCGTCGTCGTTGGTAACCCTCCCTACTCAGTCGGGCAGGACAGTCAGAACGACAACAATCAGAACTTGAAGTACGAGGTTCTTGACGGGCGCATCAAGCAGACGTACGCCGCCCTCTCGACAGCCACGAATAAAAATTCCCTCTACGACTCCTACATCAGAGCCATTCGTTGGGCCTCTGATCGCATCGACGACGAGGGAATCGTGGCCTTCGTGTCCAATGGTGGCTACATCGACGGAAACACTGCGGATGGCCTACGAAAATCGTTGGTCGCCGAATTCGATACCATATACTGCTACAACCTTCGAGGTAACCAGCGCACCGCCGGCGAGCTATCTCGCCGCGAAGGTGGCAAGATCTTCGGATCCGGCAGCAGGAACACCGTTGCCATTCTTATTTTAATCAAGGGCGGTAAAGAAGGTGCACGCGCTGGTGAGTGTAAGCTGCACTACCGGGACATCGGAGAATACCTTAGCCGCGAAGACAAGCTCCGCATCGTTAGTTCGCAGAGCCTTGAGACGGTCGAGTGGACAGGGTTGGCACCGAACGCGGCCGGCGACTGGATCAACCAACGGGACGAACGTTTTGCAACGTTCCGTCTAATTGGCCAAAAAGACAAAGCGCTTCGCGCCAGTTCGGTCTTCGGCACCTACTCAAGTGGCATCAAAAGCGGGCGGGATCCCTGGGTCTACAACTTCTCGGAGCGCAAGCTTCGGGACAACATCCAGTTGATGGTCGAGTTTTACAACCAACAAGTGAATAAGTTCGCAGAGTATCGCGATGCGTCGGGCATGAAGAACCTAACGCCGGCGCACGTCGACGCCATTATCGATCTTGACGCGAGGAAGATCAGCTGGAACGAGGCAGACAGAGGCAGGATCCACAAGGGTGATCGCTACGCCTTCGATCCAGCTTCCGTCCGAGCGGCGATTTACCGCCCATTCTCTAAGCAGTGGATATACTTCAACCAGCGTCTGAATCAAAGAACTTACCAGTTGCCGACGCTGTTTCCGACGCCAGAACACAAGAATCTTGGCTTTTACAACGTCGGAAGCGGGTCGGCCGTTCCGTTCTCGGTTCTCATGACCGACGCTCTGCCCGATCTTCATGTTACGGGCGCAGGCAGTGGAGGGCAGTTCTTCCCGCGCTACGTCTACCGTGAAATAGATACTGATGGCGATCTTTTCACCGCTTTTGGGCAATCGGCTCGATATGAACGCCTGGATAACATCACTGACTCCGCTCTGAATGAATATCGGAAGGTTCACGGTGATTCGAAGATCACAAAGGATGACATCTTCTACTACACCTATGGGCTACTGCATTCGCCTGAGTATCGGGAACAGTTCGCGGCGGACCTGAAGAAATCCCTGCCCCGCATCCCGATGGTCGCCGATTTTCACGGCTTCGCCGAGGGTGGACGAAAGCTCGCCGATTTGCACATCGGCTACGAGCTGGCGGAGCCGTATCCCGGCATCGTCGAGACGGCTGCGGGGGACGTGTCTACAACTCCACTCGGCCAGCTGTACCGAGTGAGCAAGATGAAGTTCGCCAGGACCAAGGGCGTGGTGGATCGATCGACGATCCTCTACAATCACCGAATAACTCTCAGCAACATCCCGGAGGAGGCGTACCGCTACGAGCTCGGTGCCCGTTCGGCCATCGAGTGGATTATCGAGCGGTACCAGGTCAAGACTGACAAGGATTCAGGCATTGTCAACGACCCGAACGATTGGGCCGACGATCCTCGCTATGTGGTCGATTTGCTCAAGCGGATTGTGACCGTCAGCTTGGAAACCATGAAAATCGTAGACGGCCTACCCTCTATGGATATTCTCGACTAACGGTGCGGTTGACTCGTGTCGTGATACTGCGGCAACCGATCATGGTCTCATTGGCGTTCATTGCAGGTGCGGGGCACCCGCTGCGCTGACAGCGTGGCTGCCGACAGGCATCTTCGGATTGGCGGGTCGTTGCCGACGAGCCGCCGCCGTGGGCTGGTCGGCTCGTCGGCAACGAGGGCGCCCCGGGTCGAACCAACCCCGAACCCCTGCACCTGAACAGTGGCGTGGGTCTGACGCATGCGTACGCCACTGCCTCACCTGCTGGAGTTGTCGGTGGGCCTGCCTATGCTGATTCAAGCCACAGCTTGACAGCGAAGGACCAGCGCATGGCGTGGAACAAGCGCGTACGGCGGCATCGGCCTGTCAGACCCGGCCGGGCTGCGGCACAGTCAACCGCCCTACCGCTGGGGTCGTGATCGGATGCCGAAGCGTAGCGTCCAGCAGCGGGCTGGATACCGGGGCGAGGCTTTCGTCGACAAGGCCGTCTCCGACGCGGGCCACGTGTGGAACGACACCCGGCGCGACTTCGCGATCGACGGCCAGATCGAGTTCGTGGACACCGATCGGGAAGTCACCGGAGTTGCCGTTCTAGCCCAGGTGAAGGCCACGGAAGCTGGGTTTCCGGGCGAGACGCCAACTCACTTCAGGTTCCCGTGCAAGTCCGACCACATCGACTACTGGTGTCGGCTGGGCAGACCAGTCGTGCTGATCTGCGTGGACCTTCGTAGCCAGCAGGCATGGTGGAAGCGCGTGGACACCTGGTTCGCCGACCCCGAGCGCAAGGCGCGCCGCGTCGTCCAGTTCGATAAGTCCGCAGACCGGTTCGATCCAGACGCGTTCAGCAAGATGTCGGCCCTGGGCGTGCCGGTGGGGGAGCAACTTCCGCGGCTAGAGGGCAGCGAGCGGTTGGTCTCGAACCTGCTCACTGTCGAGGGGTTCGCTCCACTTGTCTACGAGGCGTCGACGCCGTGTCGTGACCGGGGCGAAGCCTGGGAGCGGATGCGCTCAAACGGCAACAAGTTCGAGGGCGGCTTCCACCTGGCCGCCGGGCGAATCTTCTCACTGTGCCGACTGGACGAGGGCCCGCTGGCCATCCTGTGCGGCGGGCCGGTGACCTCCATCCCGACCGAGACCTGGGCGAGCACCGAGGATCCCGACCTGCAGCGCCGCTTTGTGTCTCTGTTGAACTTCACCCTGCGAGCGGCGCACCACCCCGAGCTGGTCTGGCACCTCAAGAAGAAGGTCGTCTACATGCAGGCGCCGCCCGACCGCTCCAACCGAAGGATCAAGGGCCGCTATCGGGGCAGCCGCGGGCGCAGCTTCTTCACCCCCTATTTTGGGAAGGACGACGAAACGAAGATTAGCTTTTGTCGTCACTACGCCGCCGGCTTGTACTTCCGCCGCTGGGGTGAGCAGTGGTACTTGGAGATTAACCCCACCTACCACTTCACCATCGACGGCTGGCGCGACTCTCTGTACGACGCCGAGTATGTCAAAAAGATCAAGCGCATGGAGCGCAACAACGCCGTCTACCAGCTCGTGCGCGCCTGGGCCGACTATCTGCAAGGCGAGGACACCCTGTTCAGCCGCCGAGACGAGCGCATCCGGTTCGGCCAGCTCCTCGAGCTGGACTGCGATGCCACAATCGACGAGACGGTGTGGATTCCGCAGGAGCCGGTCCCGAAGCCGAGCGTGAACGGGCTGATAAAGGGCCTGTGGGAGTTGCCACGATGAGAGCGCACGCGCTTCACGAGCCGGAGCTGGAGTTTCGCGCCGGAAACCGGCATATCGACCCGCGCTACGGCATCAGCGTCTTTGGCCCGGCCGACGCCGACTCCCCGGCCGCGCCGCACCACATCCCGGTCGCCCTGGTAGGCCCCGCCCAAGCCATCGATGGCATCCGGAGCTGGTTGCAGCGCTGTCAGAATCAAATTGACGCCAAAGACACGAAGCCCGGGCAGAAGAACCTCCACCAACCGTTTCCCGGTTTCAGCATCGACGCGCAGTTCGGCGCCGAGCTCATCTTCGATGACTCCCTCGTCCGCGAGATCCCTGAGCGCCAGCTGCGCCGCATGGCCCGCGCCGACGTCATGTCCGCAACCGCCGATGCGGTCGAGATCTACGCTGATGCCGCCCGATCGCTCGTCGAGACCGGGCGCTGCCGGGTCGTGATCTGTGCCCGTCCGGATGAGCTCAACGACAGGGAAAACCACCCGCCGTCGGTCAAAGGCGCAGCCGAACACGAGGATGAGCAGGACGAGCGTGAGGCCGGCGGCGACTTTCATGATCTGCTCAAAGCCACCGCACTCACGCTGCCGTCGCCTCTGCAGCTGATGCGCAAAGAGACCTGGACCGGGGTTCGCGCCAGGACCGGCGGGCAGGCTGCCCGGGCCTTGCAGGACGAAGCCACCAGGGCCTGGAACTTGCACACGGCCCTGTACTACAAGGCCGGCGGGACACCCTGGCGCATGCAGCGCCACAGCTCAGACCTCGCCACCTGCTACGTCGGTGTCAGCTTCTACCGCACCCAAAGCGGCCAAGAGCTCCACACTGCCGTCGCCCAGGTATTCAACGAGCGCGGCGACGGCGTCGTTGTACGCGGCGGCACCGCGCAGATCTCCAAGAGCGACCGGCAGCCCCACCTGGCGCTCTCTGACGCCCGCCGGCTGCTGCTCGACGCGCTGGCCGAGTACCGCAGCACCCACGGCCACCAGCCCGCGCGCATCGCCGTGCATAAGACATCGAACTTCACTCCCGGCGAAATCGATGGCTTCCACGAAGCCGCCGATCAACGCGACATCGACCACGTCGACATGCTATGGATCCAGCGACGCGGTGCCCCACACTTATACCGCGCCGGGCAACTTCCACCCCTGCGGGGTACCACCGTTCAGATGGATGCCCGCACGCTGCTGCTGTACACCCGCGGATCGGTGCCCTACTTCCGCACCTACCCCGGCATGTACGTCCCGCAGCCGCTGTTGATCCGGTCAGCATCGCCAGACACCGATCTGCTGGCCACCGGCGCCGACATACTCGCCCTATCCAAGATGAACTGGAACAACGCCCAACTCGACGAACGCGATCCGCTCACTCTGCGCACCGCCTACAGGGTCGGCTCGATCCTCAAGCATGTTCCGAGCAACGCTCGAATTGCCACGCGTTACGCCTACTACATGTAGAGCTACAGCATGCGGGACACCGAATTGCCTGACGGCGTCATCCTCAGCGTCCTGTGCCATGTGCCATGTGCCATGTGCCGCAGCGTATTGCCTATGAGTTCGTCGACCTGTTCCGGCGGCATGGCGCAGAGGTGGTGGTGATCGCATCGGGGGAAGCAAGTCGGGACTGGGCTCGTCGACACGCCGGCCATCCGAGCAATGCCCGTCACAGTAGCTCGACCTGTGACAGCCCGCTGGCGGACGCCCAGCCGCGATTGTCAGCCTGCGGTAGGGCCCCGATGCTGTAGCGCTCGCCCGCGGACCTAGGGAACGATGGATGCTGCGAGATCGCACGTCGAACCGCCGCAGCGGTAGCCCGCTGGTTCGAGTGTTGCCCGAGTGCAGCCCGAAGTTCCGAAGGTGTCATCGGATCTCCGCGGGCGTCGGTCTTCGCCGCACCGGGGTGAAAATCAGCGATCCGGCGCATCGCCAGGCCAGGCAGGTAGGTAGGCCACCGGATGACCGCACGCCCTAGCCACCGCGACCGGCAGGGCACCGATCGAGGCCGGGCTGGTCGACCACGACCAGGACCCGGCCGTGGCGGGTGAGTTTGTCGAACAGCTGCCGCAGCCGGGTCTCGATGTTTGGCAACGCCGCGTAGTGCAGCCGCTTGCCCTCCGGCGTCAACCCGACGGCGTGGTGACCCTCTTTGCCGACGTCCCAGCCCAAGAGGACGCCGAATCCGTCGTTCACCACACCGCCTCCACGCATCGCATCGTGGCCCCGGGTCGCTGATCCAGGCGTCGGACAGCCGGCAGCCACGTTACGAAGAGACCTACCCCAACACGGGTGGCCGTGTCCCTATCAGCGGTCCACCGACGCCACCCGACCCGGCGACAACACCCTCCCGGTGGGTCCGGCTGCATTCCGCCTAGTCGTTGTCGGCTCCGCCTGAAAACTGACCCCGTGGTTCCGGCTGAATTTTGACCCCTTCCGGAAGCATCGGGAGGTGCTGAGCGTGGAGGACTGGGCGGAGATCCGTCGGTTGCACCGGGCGGAGCGGATGGCGATCAAGGCCATCTGTCGCCGGCTGGGGGTCTCGCGGAACACGGTGCGTAAGGCCTTGGCCAGTCATGAGCCGCCTCGCTATCAGCGGGCGGCGAAGGGCTCGATCGTGGACGCGGTCGAGCCGCAGATCCGGGCGTTGTTGGCGGAGTTCCCGGACATGCCGACGACGGTGATCATGGAGCGGGTTGGGTGGGCCCGCGGCAAGACGGTGTTCGCCGATCGGGTGCAGCAGTTGCGGCCGTTGTTCCGCCGCCCGGACCCGGCCCAGCGGACGGAGTATCTGCCGGGCGAGTTGGCGCAGTGTGATCTGTGGTTCCCGCCGGCGGACGTGCCGTTGGGCTTCGGGCAGGTCGGCCGGCCGCCGGTGCTGGTGATGGTGTCCGGGTATTCGCGGTGGCTGTCAGCGGTGATGATCCCGACCCGGCAGTCACCGGACTTGCTGGTCGGGCACTGGACGCTGATCTCCGGCTGGGGACGGGTGCCCAAGGCGTTGGTGTGGGACAACGAGTCCGCCGTCGGGCAGTGGCGGGCTGGCAGGCCGCAGCTGACCGAGGCGATGAACGCCTTCCGCGGCACCCTCGGCATCAAGGTGATTCAGTGCCGACCGGCGGACCCGGAGGCCAAGGGCCTGGTCGAGCGGGCCAATGGCTATCTGGAAACCTCGTTCCTGCCCGGACGCCGTTTCGCCTCGCCCGGCGACTTCAACACCCAGCTCACCGACTGGCTGGTGGGGGCGAACAACCGCCAACACCGGATGCTGGGCTGCCGCCCGCTGGACCGGTGGGACGCCGACCGGGCCGCGATGCTGTCACTGCCACCGGTCGCGCCGGTGGTCGGCTGGCGCCAGGCCACCCGGCTGCCCCGCGATCACTACGTCCGCTTGGACGGCAACGACTACTCGGTGCACCCATCCGTGGTCGGCAGGCGGGTTGAGGTCACCGCCGACTGCGACCACGTGACGGTGGTCTCCGACGGCCGGCCCGTGGCCCGACATGACCGCTGCTGGGCAAGCCATCAGAGCATCACCGACCCTGCCCACCGGCAAGCCGCCGCCGACCTGCGCGTCGCTGCCCAACACAAGCCGACGACCGCGGTCGACGCCCAGGTCGAACGCCGGCCGTTGAGCGACTACGACCGCATGTTCGGCCTGGACGTCGAGGTGGCTGCGTGATGGCCGCCAAGACCAGCCGCAACGTCGCCTCGGAGATCGCGTTCCTCACCCGCGCCCTCAAGGCGCCGTCCCTCGCTGCCTCCGTCGAACGCCTGGCGGAGCGGGCCCGGGCCGAGTCATGGACGCACGAGGAGTTCCTCGCCGCCTGCCTGCAACGCGAAGTCGCCGCCCGCGAAGCCCACGGCGGCGAGGGACGTATCCGGGCAGCCAGGTTCCCCGCCCGCAAGAGCCTGGAGGAGTTCGACTTCGAGCACCAACGCTCTCTGAAGCGGGAGACGATCGCCCACCTGGGCACCCTCGACTTCGTGGCGTCGAAGGAGAACGTCGTCTTCCTGGGCCCGCCCGGCACCGGCAAGACCCACCTGTCCATCGGCCTGGGGATCCGGGCCTGCCAGGCCGGACACCGGGTCGCATTCGCCACCGCCGCCCAATGGGTGTCCCGCCTCGCCGACGCCCACCACGCCGGCCGACTGCAAGACGAGCTCGTGAAGCTCGGCCGGATCCCGCTGCTGATCGTCGACGAGGTCGGCTACATCCCCTTCGAAGCCGAAGCGGCGAACCTGTTCTTCCAGCTCGTCTCCAACCGCTACGAACGAGCCTCGCTGATCGTCACCAGCAACAAGCCCTTCGGCCGCTGGGGCGAAGTGTTCGGCGACGACGTCGTCGCCGCAGCCATGATCGACCGCCTCGTCCACCACGCCGAGGTCATCTCGATGAAGGGCGACAGCTACCGGCTTAAAGACCGCGACCTCGGCCGCGTTCCCGCAGCCACCAAGACCAACGACTGAACATCAACAACCAGCGAGGGGGTCAAAATTCGGCCGGAACAGAGGGGTCAAAGTTCAGCCGGCGTTGACAGTCGTCCGTCCATCGTGGTGCCTCCGCGACTCCGACTTCCACCACGGAGCACTTCTTTGCTTTAACTTGTTCGGATAGTTGGGCGGCGTTGGACGAAGGCTGGGCACATCAGCGAGCAGGTCTGGGACTCAGTTGTGCTGGCTGTGTACAGGCTCATGCGCCAGGGACGGCACGTCTCTCCTAGCCCGCCGTGGGTCGTCATCTTTGAATTCTCACCGAGGCCGGCTCGCTTGAGCGCGACAAGCGCGGCGCCTGGGCGTACCACCCGCTAGTGGCCGTCGCCGCTCGCCGCGAATCGCTGACCTGCTGACGCCGCCTCGGAACGGGCGACGAAGAGCGATCGATGACCGGCAGCGGCGCAGGCGGGCGCGAGTGGCGCCGTTAGTGACACGCCCTTGCCAGAGGAGTAATCCCGAGCGCTCGGTTTGACACGTCCGCATAGCCATGCTCCCAGGCTTGATTCCGTGACGACGGGTGAAGCTGTCGGTAGTAACCTGACGGCCTACTTGGCCGTCACGGCGCGCGCCGTGGGCGCGACCGACGGCATTGTCCTGCTACTGCTGGAGTGCGTCATACGCCTCACCAGTCTGCTGGATGTGCTCAGCGATCTCAGTCCACGCCCGTTCTGCTGTGGCGTCGCCGAGCAGCCGCCGCGCCAGGTGCATCTCCGCCACGGCCTGCCGCCATATCAGGCGGAACTCCTGGGACCAGGCCGACCGGTAGATGCGTTCAGCGAGTTCGGTCAGAATCCTGGTCCGTTCGGAATGGGGGGCGAGGATCTCGGCCGCCAGGCGCGGCGCGCGAGCTTGTTCGTCGACGTGCACCTGCCCGAACTGGTCGAGGAACAGGCCCTCGACCACTCCCTCGCGGTATCCCAGGGGCCAAGTGACTGCGTCCTGGCTCAGCGCGCATGCCTCGACGCCGTCGATGCGTACGGTGAAGGTGTTGCGCGACGCCCGCTGGCCCACGGCCACGCCCAGCTGGCGCTGGTCGGCAGGCTCCAGCTGCGGCAGGTCCGCCGCAGCGAGCCTCGTTGCGAGAGATCCCATGCTGAACGATGCGGTGCCCAGGTCGGCGATCAGCGGCTGCAATGAGCCGAGGAGTACCAGTTGCAGGCGCCGCAATGCCCACCGCGTCCACAGCAGTGCGGCGTCGACGCAGGTCTCCAAGACCTCGTCTTCAAGAACCGGCAGGACGGATCGGCCGTGGCCAGTACCGTAGGTATTGCGTAGCTCCCGCAACACCCCGGCAAGCTTGCGGGCTGCAGTGGCCGCCTGGCGGACCGCAGCATCGGCGGCGACTCCGGGCCCGACCTGGTGCTCAATTGCGCGATGGGCATCGCCCAGCACCTTGTCGTACTCCTCGCCGCTTCCGGCGGGGCGCCCACGAGCATCGAGCACCACGCGCGCGGTTGCCTCGATGAGGTCCTTGGCCGAGCCGACTATCAGCGGGCGGTCGTTCGCGGTTACTGCCGACCGAAGTCGTTGAAACGGATCTTGAATCGCTGCCCATGCAGCGTGGCCTAACGCCTCCGGTCGGGGAAGCTCTGCCGTCAGCACGTGCGTGGTCATTCAACGATAGTGCCAGCGTGACCAGGCACTCCGGAGATCGCCTCCCGAGTGCCTGCGGCCGACCAAGGCTTTGATGGCGCGTTGCGAACGACCGGCTTGGAGCGGTCGCTCCGCGAGGCACAACCATCTCCCCGCTGGCCTGCCACTGGTTCGGGCATGGCCCGGGCCAGGTTGTCCCATATGGCGGCGGGTGCGGCGAAGCCGGGGTCTAGGAAGCGGCCTGAGCCGTTGGCTGAGGCGAAGGCCGCCGCCGAGCTGGGGCCGCTGTCGCTGACCGGCCCGGACGGCTGGTCAAGCAGTTGACCAAGAGGGTCATGGAGACGGCGCTGAACGAGGAGATGACCGAATACGCTCGCGCTGTAGGTCCTGGGCGTGAGTTCTGGGATCAGCGAGCACGATGGCATCGCGGCGGGCGGCGAGGCTCGTCGCGGTCGTCCGGGGGTGGCACGGTTTCGTCCGAAGTCATGTGTGACACGGCGCAGGATCGGCCACGGTTCAGTTCGTGCGGCCATCGCGCGGGTCAACCGCCTAGGCCTCTGGCCTGCGAGCGACCTGCCGCGCTGACGGAGTCCAGGGGTTGAGGGCCCGGCGTAGGGGTGCGGCGCATCGGGGTGACGGCCGGGCCGTTGGGCAGCCGGATGGCTTCCTGTGGGGTGTAGCCGTAGCGGGTGTAGAGATCTTGGCGCGCGCAGGTGGTGTCGGTCCAAGAGGGCAGGTCGATGCGGTCGAGTCTGTCGCGGTGGTGGGCGAGCATCGCCGCGCCGATGCCTTGCCGCTGGGCGGCGGGCGCGACCGCGAGGAATGCCAGGTGGTAGTGCGGTTCGGTGGGCCGGCGTGCGCTGAGCAGGTCGTCGAGGATCTCGAACCGCTCAGCATGGTTGCCGGCTGCGTGGGTGAGGCGGCTGCGGTAGTTCGCTGGTGGTGGGATGCTGCGGTAGCGGTGGAAGCCGACTGCGGCGGCGTTCAGGTCGTCGGTGACGTGGGTGTCGCCGTAGAACATGGCGTGTTCCACCCAGATCACCGCCACCTCGGTGAGGATGCGGCGTCGGTGGGTCGCCTCGGGCACCAGCCAGGCGGCCAACGGGTCGGGGTGCAGGGCGTCGGCGACGAGCGCGGCGACCTTGTCCTTGTCGGCCCAGCGGGCGGCGCGGATGCGAGCAGTGGCGTTCATGAGGATCCCTTGACAGGTCGGAAGCGGATGGGGGTTGCCGCGTGATTGGCGGCGCGGTGTCAGGGCGTGTTGGTGGTGCTCGTGCGGGTGTGGATGGTGAACAGCAGGTAGTCCTCGACGTCGCCGGTGCGGGGGTGGCCGCGCTGTGATGGCGTGAAATGGGCGCGTTCGTAGGCGAGGACCTCGCCGGTGCTGGGGTGCAGGATGAGGAGGCTGCGGATGGTGCCGTCGTCGCTGGTGGCGCTGACGCCGGCACCGGTGCGCCCGGCGCGGTCTCGCACGGCGGGGTGGTAGGTGAGCCCGTTGGTGTTGCTCAACAGAGTGAGGATCGCGGTGCGGGCGTCGCGGTTGGGTGTGCGCCACGACGTCAGGCCGGCGATGGCGTGCAGGACTGCCGGTGCGCCGAGAAACGGCGGCGAGATGCTGCTGATTTGTCCGGTGAGGCCGGTGGAGTCGACGGCGATGGGGCCGATGGTTCCGTCGAGCGTGCCCGGCTGGTAGGTCTCGTCGGTGGTGGGTTGTGGGCCGGGCGGGTGGCGCAGGCTGATGGCCCGTCCGGAGGCGTTGTCGGCGCGCCAGTGCCGCTCTTCGAAGACCACGACGGTGCTGGTCGCGCGTCCTGCGTCGATGCGGGTGTCGGCGGCCCATTGCCGTATCAGCATGAACGAGAACCGTCCCGGGACGTCGCAGTGCGCCTCGGCGGCGACCTGGGGGAGCACGTGGTCGGCTGGCCGCGGTGCGGGTAGGGCGGTGTGTGGCGTCGCCGAGGTCCGTGCGGCGAGGGTGCGCAGTTCGGCAGGGGTCAGTGGCGCGGGGATCTCACACGGTGGGGTGCTCGTTCGGGCAGGCGAGGTGACCTGCCAGCGGCTGCCCTTCGGTGCGGGGTTGTGCGTGGCGGCCGATCCGGGCACGAGGGCGGCAGCGGCGAGCAGGCCCAGCACGCACAGCGCGGCAGCGATCCTGACGGCGGGCCGCCGACGCCAGTGGGCCGGCAGATCCGTGGGCGTCGAGGGTGGGTGAGGTGGGTGAATCACGGTCGATGGCTCCGGGAGTCTGTGGGAGGGGTCAGCGGTATGCGGCGGTGGCGAGGTCACCGACTGCGGCGTCGACCGCGGCGGTGATGTCGCGTACGGGCCGGTAGTGCTGCTCGGCGGTCGCCCGCAGCTGGGCGGCGACGGCGTTGGTGTCGTCGAGGTAGAGGTGGGTGGCGAGGCCGAGGACGGCGATGAGGCCGGCGAGGGCGGCGGTGTGGTTGTCCGGCGGCTCCCGGCCGGCGGCGAGATACCGCAGCCTGGATCGGGCCACGACTGCCCATTTGGTGTCGGTGGCGAGGTAGACGTCGGTGCGGGCGAGTCCGCCGAGGCGGCGGCGGCTGGTGCGGTGCAGGATCCCGCCGGCGTGCAGGCCGGCGCGGGTGCGTTCGTACAGGTCCTCGGCGAACCATGTCAGCCAGCCCCGCAGTGTCGGGGCGGGGTTGGCGTAGCGGACCGAGGCGATGGCGGCGTCGGCGACCAGGTCACCGACGGGCCGGTCGAGGCGGAGCCGGATCCTCGGGTCGCCGGCCGGGCGGGTGTCGTCGTTCGGGTCGTCGAGCGCGATTCGCCCGGCCAGGAAGAGGTCGGTCAGGACCGCGCCTGCCATGCCGAGGGCGAGGGCCTGGCGGTGGATGTGGGGCTGGCCGGTGTCGTCATTGTGGCCGAGCAGGAACAACTCGTCCCGCAACGGCAGCTGAGGCATCGACGCGGTCATCTCGGCAGCTCCTACCGCAGCCCGGCCGCATGCTGGCGCAGCCGGGCGTGCACCCCCGCGTAGGCGGCCGTCGGGTGCGGAAGCAGCGCCTTGTCCACGGCGGCCAGGACCGTGTAGTTCGGGTCGCACACGTTGCCGATCGGTGCCCTGCCGGCCTGCGAAATCAGTTGGTAGGCGTCGAGTTCTTCCAGGCCGGTGAGGGTGCTGGTCCAGCTGACCAGGTCGCGGTGGGCGATCCGGTAGGCGTCCTCCAGGGGCCGGGCGCAGCCGACCGACATGATCGACGTGTCGGTCTCCAGGCGGGGCCACACCGTCCGGGTGCCCTTGATGACCTCGATGACCAGGGTGGTGGTCGTGGCGATCTCCACCCCGACGCCGCAGGCCTCACCCTCGCCCTGGCGGGCGTGCCCGTCGCCGAGGGCGAGCATCGCCCCGTGCACGTTCACCCCCAGGTAGAGGGTGGCCCCGGCGCGCAACTCCGGCGTGTCCAGGTTCCCGCCATGGGAGTCAGGGACGATCGTGGAGCGGGCCTCGAACCCGCCAGGAGCGACCCCGATCGTGCCGATCATCGGGTCCAGCGGCAGCTTCACCCAGTGGTCGCTGGCCACGGCGTGGAAGCCGACCGTGCCGCCCTGCCGGTCGATGTCGTACACCCATACCCGCTCCTGCAGCGGCGGTTGCAGCGTCGCGGTCTGGGACGTGCCGGTGAGCGCCCCGAAGTGCGGGAACGTCGATGACACACCCCAGCCCCGGGCGGGGACGATCGAGGCGAGATGGATGGCGAGGGTGTCACCGGGTTCGGCGTCCTCGACGAAGAACGGCCCGGACACCGGATTCAGGTACGGCATCCGGCACACCTGCGACGGCAGGTCCGCCGGACCGCGCACGAGACCGCCGAAACAGTCCTCGGTGTGCACCCGCAGGATGTCGCCGGAGCGGACGTGGGCCACCGGCATCCGCCCGCCGAAGGTGTAGGCCAACTCGTCGCGGGCCGGCCGGTAGGTGATCGTGTCCATAATGGTCACACCCGCTCCACGTGGCGGGCCTGCGGCTGCGCGGGCGCCAAACCAGACAGCGCGGGCCGGCGGCCGGTCAGGTAGAGGCCGGCGAGAATGACCATGCCGAGGGCGAGCCAGGCCAGGCCGAGGCGCTGCGCGGCGATGTTGGCGTTGATCACCACGTAGGCGAGGATCGCGAACCCGATACCGGGCATGACCAGATGCGCCCACCAGTTGCCGCTGCGCCGGCGGATGAGGTGGTGCACCACTACGGAGACGTGCAGGACAAGGAAGGCGACCATCGCCCCGAAGTTGATCAGCGACGACAGCAGCGTGATCCCGTCGGTGCGGGTGGCCATGTACAGGCCGAGCACCAGGGACACCGCGCCGGTGAGCAGGGTCGCGTTGATCGGCACGTTCCGGCGGATCGACACCTTCGCCAAGAAGGCGGGAAGCTGCCGGTCTCTTGCCATCGCATACAGCAGCCGGGACGTGGCGACCTGGGCGACCATCGAGTTCGGCAGGCCCCACGCGATGGCCGTCGCCACCGCGCACAACGTCGCTAACCATCCTCCGCCGGCCACGGCCGCGGCGTCGTAAAAGGCGGTGCCGTTCACGTCGCCCTCCGCGAGGAGGGTGCCGGCGTCCGGGACGAGCATCGCGGCCAGCCAGGTCTGGGCGATGAACAGCACGCCGGCCAGGATGAGCACGGCCGCCATCGCCCGGCCGATCTGCCGGGAACCGCCCTTGGTCTCCTCGGCCAGCATGCTGATCCCGTCGAAGCCGAGGAAGGACAGCACCGCGATCGACACCGCCCCGGCCACGAGGGACCAGGTGAACGTGTCGGAGTTGTAGAAGGCGTCCCAACTGAACCGGCCCCTGCCCGAGGCGAGAGCCCAACCGGCGACCGCGAGGAAAGCCGCCAGGACGATCAACTCACCGACCAGCATCACGCGGGTCACCATCGCGGTCATCCGGATGCCGACCGAGTTGACGACCGTGTTGGCCCCGACGAATCCGAGCAGCCACAACCACACCGGCACCGCGGGCACGGTGGAGTGCATCGCCACCGATGCCACCAGGTACAGCAGCCCGGGTACGAGCACGTAGTCCAGCAGGATCACCCAGCCGGCCAGGAAACCGACCGGCGCGCTGATGCCCCGGCCGGCGTAGTTGTAGACGCTGCCCGACATCGGGAACGCCTTCACCATCTGCGCGTACGAGAACGCGGTGAACACCAACGCCACCACACCCACCGCGTACGCCAGTGCCACCATGCCGCCGGAGCCGGCGTACACGCTGCCGAAGATCGCCATCGGCGCGATCGGCACCATGTACACCAGCCCGTACGCGACCAAGTCCCGGAACCGAAGCTGGCGGCTCAGTTCCTGTCGATACCCATGTCGGGATAGGTCATTCTGGAAACTCATCACACTCCTCAAATATTTGCGCCCTTGCCAACCTTGCGCCTGGCAGCTAAATCGTCAGCGAAGGCAACTAATTAGTCGCGCCTAAACCGCTGCTAATGATTTCGAGCAGCAAGCCGATGGGTGCCTCAGCAACGAGATTTGCTCACCGAGACAGATGAGTCGATAGCGTTGATGCGGACACACGTTGTTGTCCGCATGCAACTGTCCGCGTAGCGTTCGACCACGTATGGTCAGACCCTTCCGGATGCGGCAGTGACGGACACAAAGCACCCAGGAGTACCGGTGGCACAAACTCCACGACGGCTGACCCCGCATCGATCGGCGCTGCATGGATTCGGTGCCGCCCTTCGGCAGTGGCGCGAGCGCCGCGGGCTGTCCCAGCGTGCTCTAGGCAGGCTGGTGCACGTCAGTGGGGACCTCATCGGCAAAGTGGAGAAGGCCGAACGTTGGCCGTCCGCCCGCTTCGTTGAGTCGTGTGAGGGCGCACTGCAGACAGGTGGCGAGCTGGCCCGCTTCCTGTCAGACCTCGAGAGTGAGCGTCGCCTCACCAGCGTCGGCTACCGCTTGGTCGACGGCGCGGAGGGCCAACTCCGGGCCTCCATCGATCATCCCGACAAGCCCGACCTGCTCCGTTCGTGGCACGAGCAGCTCGCCGGTCTGGCCATTGCCGGAAACCGCACCGGATACGCCGGGATGGCGTCCACCGCCCACGCACAGATCAGCGTCGCCGCCGCCATCGGGCGGCGGAGCCGTTCAGCCGACCGCCGAGACGTACTCATCGCGCAGGCACTGTGGGCGGAGTTCCTCAGCTGGATCGATGAGCAGAGTGACGCCGCCGAGGCTGACGCCTGGTTGCGACGCGCGCAGCAGCACGCCGTCGAAGCTAACGCGCCGACGCTGACAAGCTACGTCCTGATGAGGCAGAGCCAACGCGCCCTTGAGCGCTTCGACCCGCGTAATGCCATCGCCCTGGCGCAGCGGGCGCTGGAGGAGGTTCGGTTACCCGGCCGTATCCGCGCACTACTGCTGATCCGCCAGGCCCAGGCCTACGCGATGGGAGGCGATCAGAACGCCTGCGCAGCCAGCATCGACAAGGCGCACAGGGTCGCCGGCAGCGACGACAGGGGCTCGGAGCTGCCGATCGATGTAGGCGTCCACTGCGATCCGGTGTACGTGGCTGCTCACGAAGCGCAATGCCGTCTTCTCCTCGGTCAACCGGCGGCTGCAGCCAATCTCTATGAGCAGCTCCTGCGCCATTGGCCAGCTCAGTGGCGCGTCGACGAGGCCCTTTGGCGGTCGGCCCTGTCCAGCGCCTACGTCAGCATTGGCGATGTCGAGCGCGCGGCGACCGAGGCCGCCAACGCCCTGGCGTTGGCCACAGGCACCTCTTCCGCGCGGGCTTTGCGCTGGTTGAACCCGACGGCGGTGGCCCTTCGACAGCAGCAAGCCGTTCCAGAGGCGGCGGCCTTCGTGCTCGCCTATCGGCAAGCGACCCTCGAAGCATGTAACCATTAGTCCGTGGATCTGATCACCACGGCGACGAGCACCGACGAGTCCGAGCGAGGGGCGTCCGTCGCGGTCCTCCCAGTCGGCAGTTTCGAGCAGCACGGCGCTTACCTGCCGCTGCTGACGGACACCATCGTGGCATGCGCGATCGCGAAGGCCGTCGCCGAGCGCTACGGCCTCTTTCTGTTGCCGCCGGTGACGATCTCCTGTTCCCATGAGCACGCGGGGTGGCGTGGAACGGTCAGTATCAGCGCCACCACCCTCGCCGCCGTGGTCGTTGATATCGCCGGCTCCCTGCAGGAATCGGGCATCGATCAGCTCGCTGTGATCAACGGCCATGGAGGGAACTACGCGCTTGCCAACGTCGTTCAGGAAGCCAATGTCGCTGGACCGAGGATGACCCTGTTTCCCGCTCGGGCCGACTGGGACGACGCGCGAGTTGCCGCCGGCCTGCACAGCACAGCTCACCAGGACATGCATGCTGGTGAGCTCGAGGTTTCGCTGCTTCTGCACGTTGCGCCCGAGGTGGTTCGTGATGGCTTCCAGCATGCCGACCACCTAGCGGACGACCGACGTCACCTCCTCACGCGGGGCATGAGTGGCTACACCAGCAGCGGCGTCATCGGTTTGCCGTCGCACGCCACTGCCGCCAAGGGCGAAGCCGTACTTGAAGAACTTGTCCGCTTCTTCGCCGACCATTACGGCCTCCTGCCGAGCCCCAAAACATGATCAAAAATGATGCTGGACGAGAGCTGTTGTCCGCATCGGCATGGCCGCGGGAGCGATCGGGAGGAGGCAATTTGTGGGGTGATCCGGGGGCAGGGACAAGGCGCTCGGACGTAGAGTCGGCCACGTCTAGACACTCACACCGGCCCAAGGGTTAGCCCCTGCAGGTGGCCACGCCGGTGTCCCGCCGAGGGTTGACGAGCCCGCCGTCGTCCGGCCCGCCGGAAGTTGTTCGAGGAGGATTCGTGAGGCTGGGCGACAGGGTCGCTGAAGTGTCGGTGGACGACGCCGTCCGCGCCTCGGTGAGCTACGACCAACTGCGTACCGGTGATGACGGCCTGTTTTGGCTGGAGACTCGCCCCGACGCTGGCGGGGGTACGACGGTGACACAGTGGCGGCCCGGCGAGGGCATGCGAGATGTAAGTCCGAAGGGCTTTGATGTCGCCAGCAGCGTTCACGCGTACGGGGGCGGATCGTTTGCTCTCGTGGAGGGGAGGTTGTGGTGCGTGGGCGGAGATGGCCTCTACCGGAGCCGTCGCCGCAACAAAAAACTCGAATTGGTTACTCATGGATCCTTCGGAGACCTGACGGTCGGCGACGGCGAGTTGCTGGCCGTGCGGGAGTCGGAGCAGGGTGACGAACTCGTCGCGGTATCGCTCACCGCAGCTCCGAAGGTGCGAACTCTCGTCTCGTCCCCGGGGTTCCTCGGTGCGCCTCGGCCAGGTCCGGGTTGGTTGGCCTGGACCGAGTGGAGTGAGCGCGACATGCCGTGGGACGCGTGTGAAATATGGGTGGCGTCCTACTCGCCGCGTGGTCAGGTCTACGGCGCAGTGAGACTGGCCGGCGGTCCGGAGGAGTCTGCGGTGGAGCCGCAGTGGGGATCCGACGGGGCGTTGTACTTCGTGTCGGACCGCAGTGGCTGGTGGAACCTCTACCGGTGGAACAGGCTCGAGGTGGAGGCGGTGGCGCCGATCGCGGGTGAGTGCGCCGCGGAGCCGTGGGAATTGGGTTACGCGTCGTATGGCTTCCTCGACGACGGTCGGATCGTCATGGCGGTGCAGGAAGGGCCGCAGCACCGCCTTGTCGTCGTCGAGGCCGACGGCATCGTCCGCCCGGTCGACCTTCCGTACACGTCGATCAAGCCGTACCTGGCCGTTCGAGGGACGACGGTGGCGTTGATCGGATCGTCGCCGACCGCGGCCCCGCAGGTCGCGCTCGTGGACCTGGCGGACACCGACCCTGAGGTAGAGGTGCTTGCCAGGCCGGAGCACGCCGGACTCGACGGGGCGGGCGTTTCGACGCCGGCGGAGCTGCGCGTTCGGGTGGCCAATGGTCGGGAGGTGCTCGCCCTGGTTTATCCGCCGACGGGAGCGGCGGCAGCCTGGCAGGCGCCGGTGGTCGTTCGGGCGCATCCCGGGCCTACCGCATCTTGCCTACTGCGACTGGATTGGCAGGCGCAGTTCTTCACCAGTCGCGGGTTCGCCGTCGTTGATGTCGACTACCTCGGTAGCACCGGGTACGGCCGGGTGTTCCGAGAATCGCTGTACGGCCGGTGGGGTCTGGACGATGTAGGTGACTGCGCCGAGGTGGCGGGTCACCTGTTGTCGACGGGGCGAGCGGTGCCGGGGCAGGTGTTCATCCGAGGTGCCAGTGCCGGCGGCTATACCGCGTTGCACGCGGTGGCCCAAAGCGGCCCGTTCGCCGCTGCCACGGCCGTGTCGGCGATCGTGGATCCTGACCGGTGGGCGCAGACGGTGCCCCGATTCCAGCGGGCGCACGCGATGCGGCTGCGAGGTGGTGCCGGCCGGGTCCGTGCCGCCGATGTCCAACGGCCGGTGCTGCTCATTCATGGCACCGCCGACGAGGTGGCCGTAATCGAGAATGTCCGCGACCTTGCCGAGGATTTGACGTCTCTCGGTATGGCGCCCGAGGTGTTGCTTCTTGCTGATGTCGGCCACTACGTGGCGTCGTCCCATCGAGCGGGCGCGGCGCTGGAGGCGGAGCTGGCTCACTACCACTCGGTGATGGCGGCTGCCGCCACCCATCAACGGGGTTACACAGAGGCCAGCGGTAGTCGGTGACGCACATACTCGTTGAACTCGCGGACCTCCGGCTCGCACCGATAGGGCTCGAGGTCGGCCTGTACCTCGACGATGCGCTGCAGGCAGCGGTGTGAGGTGGTTCGTGCGGCGTGGTCGACTGCCTCGCGTGCGGTGGCGCAGGCTTCGTCGATGCGGCCGGCGGCGGCCAACGACGAGGCCAGGAGCGCGGTGTCAATGGCGAGTCTCCGGACATGGGTCGGGCTCAGGGCAGTGAGGGCGTTACCCAGGTGCCGTTGGGTTTGCTGCGGTCGGCCCAGGTCGTGGAAGCAGTGGGCGATCTCGTCGGCGAGGTAGGCCGCGTCGAAATATCGGATCCACGCCGGCTCGTCGTCGGGCTTGCTACGGGCCAGTTGCCTCTCCGCGATGTTGAGGTGGGTCAGGCAGTCGTCTTCGCGTCCAAGGCGGGCGTGCGTGCGCGCCACCACCGCTTGCAGCGCGGCTGTCACAGCGGGAGTCGCCTGGGTCTCGATTCCTCTCACCGCCGTCAGCGCCATCCTGCGTGCCGGCTCGGGGTGCCCGCAGTGCAGCGCGAGGTGGCCGATGTTCACGGCTAGTAGGTAGCTGCCGTAAAGGCGGTCGCCAGCAGCTTCCGTCAGACGTAGAGCGCGAAGATAGCGGCGCTGGGCGAGGCCATGGGCGCCCGTGTCGACCGCCTGGTATCCGCAGAGCTCGAAGAATCCCGCCGCCAGCGTGTAGAGGTGCCGGCCGACAGCCTCGGAGGTGGGGGTGTTCGCCAACAGCCGGTTCAGTTCGCCTTCGACGTACCGCTGCACCTGCGCGTGGACTCGTCCGGCGCCGTGAGTGTGGTCCAACTGCCGGAACATCGCCAGAGCGGTCTCCGCCGCATGAAGATCCTCTTCGTCAACCTGGTCAGGCGAGCCGGGTCGTCCGACCACGGGCGGCCGGGGGTCCGCCGCAGCGTTCAGCCAGTCAAGGGCGGCGCGACCGAGGACACCTGGTTGGAAGGGAACACGGACGACCATGCCCGCCACCCCGGCCTTCTCCTTCAATTGGGTGGGCAGCAGGGTGTCTGGGTTGCCAGAACCGCTCGGGGAAGTTGCCCGCATGTTCTCGCTGTTGCGACTTTCCTCGAGAAGAGGTAGCAGGCGGGTCAAGGCCCCTCCGGCTTCCAACGCCCTGTCGCAGGCCTCGACGAATTCCCGGGATGGGAAACGGTCCGCTGTCTCGATCCGACGCACCAGGTCGGCGCTGAAGCGGATCATCGCGCCGAGTCGCGCCTGGGAGAGGTTGGCCCGCTCCCGCAGCCGACGCAGCTCTGCACCGAAGAAGTGGCGCTCGGACAGGGACGGCTGGAGCATCCGCGGGGTCTGGCCCATAGCACCGCCTCCTCGTGACTGTTCGCACCACTATGGCGATGATCAGCGTGACTATCGCGCACATAGGGTCACTCGGTGTTCAGCGCGGCGCAACCACGAACACCGAGATGCGTATGTACGGAAGAGGCTCACCGGTGGCGCACATGCGGACAGCCGCTTCGTCCGCATGCTCGGCATTCACTACACCGACTCGCCGGGCGATTGTGGAGACATGCCGTTGGCTGCTCGTCGGATCCGCCATCGACTTAGCACGGGAGGCTGCAGTGCAGCAGGAGTCCGCTCCGCGCCGAGATCTTGGTACAACGGCTGCGCCCCGGCCTTCCCGCCGCACGAACGATCATGCCCATGGGCGCTTACCCGGGCGCCCATGACCGCCAGCAGGACGCGACCTTCGACCGGCACCACATCGACTTGAGATACCCGTGTGACTTGGCGAGTCCAGCGGCTTGACGCTCTGTTGAGCCCGAGAAGAGCGGTACGGCGGACCACCCGATCGGGAGGTCCTGATGGAGAGGGAGAGCACCCGAATGAGTGTCGACACGGTGAGCGGCGAGGATCTCCACGCCGCAATGGTCGATCAGCTCGTCGCTGATCACATGGAGAAAGGGCTGGTCATGCGGCCCGAGGTGGAGGCGGCACTACGGTCCGTGCCTCGCCATCTGTTCACTCCGGATGCCGCGCTTGCGGAGGCGTACCGGGCCGACCAGGCCGTGGTGACTAAGCGGATCGGCGACGAGGCGGTCAGTTCGGTGTCGGCGCCGTGGCTCATCGCGGAGATGCTCGGTCAGGCCGCCGACGCCGTCGAAGGCGGGTTGCCCGGTCGGCACGTCCTGGAGATCGGCTCCGGCGGATACAACGCCGCGCTGCTGCGCGAGCTGGTCGGCCCGTCGGGCTCGGTGACCACTGTTGACATCGATCGCGAGGTGACCGAGCGGGCCACCGCCTGCCTCACCGCGGCGGGTTACGACGACATAGTCGTGGTGTGCGTGGACGCCGAGCAACCGGTCAACCCGGGCCGTCCATACGACTTGATCATCGTTACGGTCGGCGCCTGGGACATCTCACCGGCCTGGACCGCGCAGCTCGCCGAGAACGGAACGCTCGTCGTGCCGCTACGGACGTTCGGGATGACCCGCTCATGGGCGATGCGTCGGACCGGCGATCGGCTGGTCAGCCACAGCCAGCGGTTGTGCGGGTTCGTGTCGATGCAGGGCGCCGGGGCACATCAGGTGCGGTACGTCGACATCGCTGACGGGGTTCACCTGCGGCTGGACGAGGACCAGCAGGTCAATCGCCACGTCGTCAGTGAGCTGTTGGCGCAGCCGCAGACGCAGGCATGGGCCGGGGTGAGCCTGCCCCCTCGTACCGTCCTGGCTGACCTCGACCTGTGGCTGGCGATCCGCATCACCGATGCGGGACAGCACTTCGTTGTTCTCACGGCTCAGCAGGAGGCCGTGGATGCCGGCGTCGTCGCCCCGGCGTGGCGCTTCGGCACACCGGCCGCCCTCGACAACGGCGCGTTCTGCTACCGCTCGACGCTGCGCTGGAACGACGACGACATGTTCGACCTCGGCGCCTGTGCACACGGGCCCGACGCCGCGTCGGCGGCCGGGCGGATGGTCGGACAGATGCGCACTTGGCTGAATGTGGGCAGCCCCTCGCCGGTGTTGCACGTCCTGCCCGCTGGTACTCCCGACGGCGACCTGCCGGCCGGGACGGTGCTGGACAAGCGGCACAGCCGCTTCGTCCTCACCTTCACCCCCGCATAGAAGGGAACGCACGTGAACGAAAACGACGCCTCGGAGTTCGCCCTGGACGTCAGCTTGGTCGACGCCGGCCCCACCTCGGGCGGCTACGCCACCTCCACCAACGACGGGTGCGGCTCTGGCAACACCGGCTCCAACGCCTGCACCACGAAGTGCGACGGCGGCAACTGACCCATCCGTTCCTCTCATGATCGGGCCCGGCGTCGAGCACGCCGGGCCCGACGATTCGGTGGTGCCTCATGTTTCCCGCAGCTGGTGCGGCGCTGATCAGAATCGCCGCTTACCCCAAGGGCCTCGTTCTGCCGCCCTGGCCCGACATGGCCCACGGTCATCCGTATCAGTGGCGCGAGTGGCTGGACAAGGCGTGGACGCTGCCCGGGTTCGCGGCAGCCGTTACCGGTGCGGCGCCGCAGCTGGCCGACCAGATCCATCGCACGCTGAGCGGGGAGCCGATGCCACCGCAGCGGCTGCGGCGACTGGTGCAATCAGCAGTCCGGTACCTGCTGCGCTGGACCACCCGTGCGACCCCGTTCGGCACGTTCGCCGGTGTCGCCCCGGTCCAGTTCGGCGCTCGCGCGGCGGTCCGTCTGGGCGCGGCCCATCGCGCGGTCTCCCGCTCCGACGGCCAGTTCATCGCCGAGCACACCGCGCGGGCCGAACACGACCTGGCCATCCTGCGCACCGTCCCCGTCGTGACGAACTCGGTGGGGTACCGGCGCGGCGACAGGTGGATTCTGCCCTGCGCCCACGCCAGCGCCGAGCGGCGGTGGGACATCGAGGTCCGCCTGACCAGCCCAGTCCGGACCGCGATCCAGGCAGCCCGGTCCCCGGTCAGGTTCGCCGACCTCGCCGAGACGATCGCTGGACCCGCCAGCATCGCCGACGCCGAGCGGCTGCTGGCCGACCTGGTTCACACCGGGGTGCTGCTGTCGGCTCTACGCCCACCCATGACCGCCACCGACCCGGCCGCTCAGGTCGCCCGCCACTGCGTCATTCCGGAGCCGGGCAGCCGGACCGCCGTCGATCTACGTGCCGACATCGCCGTGACCCTGCCCCCGCCGGTCCTGCACGAAGCGAAGCGGGCCGCGTCGACCCTCGTGGCGGTAGCGCCACCACCTGCCCCCGGATGGGCCGAGTACCACAACGCGTTCATCGAGCGATGGGGCCCAGGAGCGGCTGTTCCCATCCGTGATGTCCTGAACGTGCTGGGCTTTCCGGCCGGCTACCGGGGATCCACTCGCCGCGCCCCAGCGCTATTCACCGCCCGCGACCAGCTGCTCGGACAGCTCGCGCAGCAGGCCGCACTCGACGGCTGCACCGAGGTGGTGCTCGACGACGCGCTGATCGACCGGCTCCGCGGGAATGACGACCGGCCGCCGATCCCGCACACCGAACTGCGGTTCACCCTCGCCGCCGACACCCCGCACGATCTGGACCGCGGGTCGTTCGTCCTGACGGTGCTCAGCGGATCACGCCACGCCGGGGTCGCGGCGGCTCGGTTCCTACATTTGCTCACCCCCGCTGAACTCGCCGGATTCCAACAGGTCTACCGGCATCTGCCGACCGCCCTGCCCGGCGCGGCCCCGCTGCAGCTGTCCGGACCACCCCTTGACGCCCGCCTCACCGCAGTAGCCCGGATGCCCGAGCTGCTGCCCGTCCTCCCGGTCGGCGACTTCCACCCGGCACCGCCGTACACGATCGAAGACCTGGCGGTGGTCGGCGACGGACGCTGGTTGTGGCTGGTATCGCTGACCACCGGTCAGCCCGTCGAGCCGCTGCTGTTCAACAGCGTCCTGCTGCCTACGCTGCAGCAGCCGCTGATGCGGTTCCTGGCCGAGATCTGGACCGCCTGGACGGCACCTTGCAGCCGGTTCGACTGGGGACACGCCAGCGGCCTGCCGTTCCTACCCCGCCTGCGACGGGGACGCACCATCTTGCACCCCGCCCGCTGGATCGTCGACCACACCGCGCTTCCCGCTCAGGGGACAACATGGGCGCAGTGGCGTGACGCCTGGCGACGACACCGCCTCCGACGGCACATCCCGCAGCAGGTCCTGGTCGGCGATGACGACATACGCCTACGCCTTGACCTGGACAACCCCGCCCACCTGGCGGTCCTACGCGACCACCTCGAACGGCATCCCCGCACTGTGATCACCGAGGCTCCAGGGCCAGCGGGCTGGATCGACGACCGCCCCGCCGAACTCCTGCTCACCCTCACCCACCCCGCGCCGGCCGCTCAACCAGCCCGACCAGCCCGACCAGCCACCACTGTTCAGCACTGGCCAGGGCAGTCACGGTGGATCGAGGCACACCTACACGGTCGGCTCGATGACATCTTGACCGACCTCGCCCGCCGCCCCGCCGACCACCTCCCAGCCGGTTGGTGGTTCCTGAGGTATCCCCACCCCGAGCCGCACCTGCGGCTACGCATCCCGCTTCCGGACACCGGCCGGTTTGCCGACACGACCCGCCACCTCGCCCGCTGGGTGCAGCACCTGCACGACGACTCCGTCGTCCACGATTACAGCCTGCACCCGTACCGCCCCGAAACCCGCCACGGCGCCGCAGCGACCCTCGCCGCCGCCGAGCGGGTGTTCGCCGCCGACTCCCGCGCCGCCCTGCACCGGCTCACCGGTGACCGCCAAGCCGCCACCGCCGCTGGGATGATCGCCATCGCCGAAGGCTTCACCGGCGACGGCCCGCGCTGGCTCGCGACCCAGGTTCCTCACCGTACCGGCCCCCGCCTCGACCCCGCCCAGCTCGAACATGCCCGACGCCCAGTGCATGACGAGCGGCTCGCCGCAGCGCTGGCCGCCTACCGCTCCATGGTCGCCCATGACGGGTTCGACCCCGACGACGTGCTGGGTGACCTGCTGCACCTGCACCACGCCCGCATGATCGGCGTCGACCCCGCCTCCGAGCGGCACTGCCTGCGGCTGGTCCGCACCATCGCCCGCACCACCCTCGCAGGGCTCAAGCCGTGACCGTGGGACAGTCCCTCGCTGACGGCGCGGCCGGCATCGCCCTGCTGCACCTCGAAACCGGCAACAGGCCGGCAGCGTACGAGGCACTGCGCGACGCCATCGCTGGTGGTGTGAGCATCGCCGATGGGGTCAGCCTCTTCTACGGCGCTCCCGCGCTCGCATTCGTCCTCGCCACCACCGACCACCCGGGGCTCGCCCAGGCACGAGCGGCCACCGCCGACGGCACCGCCACGGTGACCCGTCGACGACTCGACGCCGCCCACCGCCGCATCGACCGACACGAGCAGCCGCACTACGCCGAGTACGACCTCATCCGCGGACTGACCGGGCTCGGCGTCGTCCTGCGCCGGCTCGGCGATCACGACCTGCTCCGCCAGGTCCTGGACTATCTCGTCCGGCTCACCGAACCGCGAGGCGAGCTACCCGGCTGGTGGTGCTGGAACGGGCCCGATCGCCGCCAGCTACCGCCCGTCGGCGGTCACGCGAACTTCGGCATGGCCCATGGCATCACCGGCCCACTGGCACTGCTCGCCCTCACCCTCCGCGACGGGATCACCGTCGCCGGACACACCACGGCGATCCATCGCATCAGCCGATGGCTGGACGCCTGGCAGCAGCACACCGACTGCATGATCTGGTGGCCGCAAACCATCACCCTCACTGACCTACACCGCGGAACACCCGCCCAGCGGACCCCGCTGCGGCCGTCCTGGTGCTACGGCACCCCCGGCATAGCCCGCGCCCAGCAACTCGCCGCACAAGCCCTGCGCGACACCACTCGGCAGCGCCTCGCCGAGACCGCCTTCACCACCTGCGTCACCGACCCCGAACAGCTTCGACGGCTCACCGACCGAAGCCTGTGCCATGGCACCGCCGGACTGGTGGCTACCGCCCGCCGGGTCGCTTCCGATGCCCTCACCTTGATACCCCTGGCTGCCGTAGAAGATCTCCACCGGCAGGCCGCCCCCACCACCAACGAGCCCGAAGGGCTGCTCGATGGCAGGGCAGGCGCCGACCTCGTCACGGCCGTCGCCGCCGCCTGGGACGCCTGTCTCCTCCTTACCTGAAAGAGCCATCCGTGGACCACACCCCCTGGCACCAGGTCAACATCACCTACCCCGGCCAGACCGCCCAGGAGCGCGAGAAGCAGGCCGTCGCCCACCTGCGCCGAGTGCTTCCCGCCGCCGAGACCGCCGGCCTGATCACCTCCTGGTGGTTCATCCGCAAAGGCGCCTGGCGCATCCGCTACCTCCCCACAGACAGCCCAGACAGCGGCGACCAGGCCCGCCGGCTACTCACCGAAGGGGCCACCTGGACCGGCGACATCTACGAACCCGAAACCCACGCCTTCGGCGGCCACGACGCCATGACCACCGCCCACACGCTGTTCCACCATGACAGCCGCCACCTCCTCACCTACCTCCACCAGCACCCCACAGCCCGGCGCGAACACTCCCTGATCTTGTGCAGCGCCCTGATGCGCGCAGCAGGGCTGGACCCGAACGAGCAAGGTGACGTCTGGGCACAAGTCCTCGAGCACCGCGCGGCACACCTCAACCAGGCACCCATAACCGATCCCCGCAGGTGGGAGAGGTTCACCGGAGACGTTCGAAGCCTGCTGCTCGGCGCACCTCGCACTTCCGGCGACTGGCACACCGCATTCGCACACGTCGGCGCGGCTCTACACCGCCAACGGGAAAGGGGCACCCTCACCCGTGGTCTGCGGGCCGTAATCGCCTTGCACGTGATCTTCCACTGGAACAGGCTCGGACTACCCGCCACCACCCAGGCCACCCTCGCCCGAGCGGCCCAGGAAGCCATCTTCGGCCCGCCCGATAAACACCTGCCAGACCCCGGGTAGACGCACCAGAGGAAAGGAGTGGAGGAAGGCACCGTGCCCGACAAGGTGATCACCAGCAAGGTTCTCTGCTACGTCGTGCGGGAGGGCACTTGCTCGTCTTCCGCCACACCGACTTCAGCTACGAGGAGGTAGGCATCCAGGTGCCCGGCGGCAGCGTCCGCCCCGGTGAGGACCCGGCGGACGCGGCGCTGCGCGAGGCCCGCGAAGAGACCGGACTGACCGGCTTTACCGTCGTGCGCAAGCTGGGGGAGATCGAGTACGACATCAGCCCGCTCCGCTTCGAGATCCAACGTCGGCACGTCTTCGAGCTGGCGCTGCACGAGGCTACGCCCGAGCGATGGGCGAGCCAGGAAGACCACGACGGCGAGCAGGAGCCCACCCAATTCGAGTGCTTCTGGATACCGCTACGAGCCGCGCACGTCCTGCAATCCGGCCAAGCGGCCCTCGTAGGCCGGTTGTTCGACTGATCAGGGATCCAGCAGTGGTAACCAGGGAAACCAATGCGGCAAGACGAACTGCGGGACCTGGCCCAGCGCAGCCGGTGGCCCATCCTGGCGCTGGGCGCCGTTCGAAACTCCGCCTTCCCATGGCCAAGGCGGTGGCGGGTGTTCTCGACGCCGGTGTCAGCTGAACAACCTCCAGATTGTCTCCACTGCGCCGGGCCAGGGACGACCTGCCGACGAAGGCGGCTGTCTGGCATGAGTGCTACCGGCGCTCCGGCGGTTGAGTCGCCGATCAGTCAAGCCAGCAGATCACCGCGGCACCATCTCTGGCCCCTGCGGCGAAGAAGGTCTGGACGCCTGGCAGATTTCAGGTACCGGTGGTGTGCTGGATAGGCCCACGTCACCACCCACCCGAGTGCGTCTGGGCCTGATCCCGATGGCACTGCCGACACCAACCCCAAGCCCGAGGCTGCCTGGCCGAAGGTACGCATCGGGAGAGAACGATGAGCAGCCTGATCTCTCACCACGAACTGTTGTTCCGACCCGACTACCGATTCTTCACGGTGCGCGATGAGGAATGCGACGCCACAGAGGGCGGCCACGAGGCACTAGCCCGGTCGCACGAGAGCGGCGCCGCGGCGACAGAGTTCGAAGTGTATGTGACCGCCGCTCAGGACCTTCTCAGAGTACGAGCATGTCTGGAGGTGTGGGACGGGTCGGCCGGCCCGGCAATCGGGTTCGACGACGTCTCGGTCTTCGAGCTGGCGTGCCCCAGCGGCACGCTGCAGATGTCCGACGGCAGCGGCACGTCCATCGGGGGGATCGACCTCCCGACTGGCCCTGGTCTCTACACCGCGCAGGTGCAGAGCCGCGGTCGGGCTGAAGCCCTCGCGGCGTTGCGGCGTTTGGATGAACCCATGACGGCGTCACCGGCATCGGCATGGGCGGCCCATTTCGCGCCCTACGACGGGGTCGAGGAGTACTTGATCCGGGTTTGGTTCGCCGGGCTCTTGCCTGACGATGATGACGACGAGGCCCATCAACGCGGGTATCGATCGACTGAACCGTGCAGGCTGAGTTAGCCGAGAACGCTGCCGCCGGCGGCGACCTGTCCTGAGCAGTGTTGACCATTGGCATCACATCAGCGGGCGCCCTTTGCGGGCGAGACCTAGACCAGACCTAGACCAGCCTCGGCGCACGGCCAGCGCGCACATATTGCTCCACCTGTCGTCGACCGGGATGGCTCGGCGCTCGAAGGCTTCGTCGCGCCATGGCGCTACTCGCAGCCGATGCCGTCGCCGTTTCGGTCCAGTTTGCGCGAGTAGCCGGGGTCGCCCTTGTGGATCGGGCCGGCGCCTGCCTTTCGAACCTCTATGCAGTTGGCGTAGTACACGTCGCTGTCCGGGTCCGGGCCGGTGTCGCCGTTGCCGCCGTCGGGTTCGCACGCCTCCCCGTCCCCGTCCCGGTCCAGTTCAGGTCGGAAGCCGGGCTCACCCGGGTAGAGGGGGTCGGCTCCGACCTCTCGGACCGCGTCGCAGTTTTTGTAGTACGCCGTTGTGGGTGGACTGCTGGTGCGCGACGGCTGGGGTGCCCGTTCTCGGGCCGGCGCCGCGCTGGTGGGCGCGACGGCGATGGCGGTGGACTGCGGCATCGGCACAGGGCTGTTGGTGCCGGCGTTCGTGGCGGTGATGCGCTGCACCTGAGCTGACGCGGACAGTTGAGGCCGACTCTCGGCGGCCGGTTTGTCGTCGCCGATGTTTGCCCCGCAGATGACCATGCCAACGACTGCGGCGGCCGTGAGTGTGAGCGTCTGCGCGGGATGTAGGGGCTTCACCTACGCGAGCGTGCCGGGACTGATCGACGCTGGTGATCCGCCGACCGGATGCCGGGGTGTCAGGAAGGTGACGAGTCCCGCTCGGAAGCTGCTTCAGGGGAAGAGTGAAGTCGGGGGTTTCGGTACGATGACCGGGTGATCGAGGTGCGACAGCCGACCCCGGTCGACCTGGACGCGCTGGCGGACATCCTGAACGCTTTCGAGCTCGACTGTGACCCTGAGGGTCTGCAGTGTTGGGTGGCCGTGGAGTCGGGCACCGACGGCGATGCCAAGGTCATTGGCGGTGTCCTCGTCGACTTCGACTACGGCGACTACGGTTCTACGGTGCCGTCCGGTCACGGTGACAACCACCCCTTTATCTTCGCCATCGCGGTGGCGTCCGAGGGTCAGCGCAAGGGTGCCGGTCGCGCCCTCATGCGCCGCGTTGCCGAAGGTGCCCACGCGGCGGGCCTGTCGTTCCTGGTGCTCATGCCTCAGGAGCGCCGGGCAGACGATGCCAGCGAGCACATTGCCTTCTTCCGGGCCTGCGGCTTGAACGCGTTGGCACCGGAGCAGCACATGTCGCCCTACGGTGCCTCCGTCCTGGAGATTCTGGAGCGCCTGCGGCTCGATTCCTGACGCCCTGTCCTGGGCCTGAGGGTCAGTGTCCTCGGCCATCAGGTGCCGATGCGCAAACCGGTCACTGCGCCCGAGCCGTAGTCGATGTGGCTTTGGAATGCGGCAAGCACGACGTTAAGAGCTGTCGGCCTTCTGGCGCGGAGGTCAGTGGGATTTCTGGCGAGCGGCCCGCGCGGGCCGGTTTCGTCTGCTTCGGTTCACAGCTCGCCGAGGATCCGGCTGCGATGCTCGGCGTATTCGCCGTCGCTGACCAGCCCTTGCTCGTACACAGCTGCGAGTTGGCGCAGCCGCTCGACGATCGGGGCGAGTGGCGCCGTTGTCGGGTCGGGGTGTGGACGCGTGACAGGGTTGTCGGGATCCGACCCGACAACGTTCCCGGTGCCGAGCGGGCTGTCCGGTGCGGCTGGGGTGTCGACGGCGCGGGCTATGTTCCAAAAGTCTTCGTCGAGGGCCGTGCTGCTGCTGGTGGCGCTGATGAGGTGGCGCAGGGTGTCGGTCTCGCAGTGGAGGACAGTGGCCAGGCGGGTGGCGTGAGCGGCGGTGGGCACGTGACGGCCAGCGAGGATGTCCACCGTCACGGCCGTCGCGATGTCTGCCCGGGTGGCCAGCTCGGTGGGGGAGACGCCGGCGAACTCGGCGTAGACGCACAGGTAGCGGGCCAAAGCCCGGCGGGCGGGTGGGGCTTGGGCGTCGATCGTGGCGACAAGGAGTCCGAAGCGGATCCGCCGGTGGGTGGCGGGCAACTCCGGCAAATCGATGATGGGTATCGCGCGCAGGCCGGGCGCGGCGAGGAGTTCCAGCGCGACGCACTGGCGCGCGTACTCCTCGCGGATCGTCGCGACTTCCCCGGCGACGCCACGCACCCTCAGCAGTTCCTCCCTGACCTGATGAAACTGCACCTCAAGCTGGTTAGCCTGGCGGATCGCCTGGTTGCGGGCGTTCTCCGAGGCCCGCAGGTTGTTGACGTGACGCTCAGTCTCCGCGCGCAGGCGCTCCTGCAGACGTGCGACCTGCCGTTGCAGGACCGGGATGGCGGGTTCGCTCTCCGGGACGTTGCGCTGCCCGGGTTTGCCCGGCGGGCGGCTGACCGGACCGTTGTAACCGTCGGGCAGGCGACCGCGAGCGCACTGGTACCAGCCGGCGGCCAGGGCGCGGATGCCGGCGGCGTCGCAGGTGTCGGGCAGACAGGCGATGATCAGCTCGGTCATCTCCCAGGTTGGGCCCAGGCGGTAGCGGCTGAGCTGCTCCGATAGCTTCTGCCGGTTGAGCCCGGGGTAGTGCAGGCCCCGGTTATGGGCGTGCTCGAGGATCTTCGCCTGCCCGCCGACGCCCAGGTAGTCGGTGATCAGGCCGCGCACGTAAAGGGTGTACTCGGCGGCGTCCGGGTTCGCGGACCGCGTGCGGATGGTGCCCTCGTCGACGGTGTACGGGCGGGCGTTGCGGCGCGGCTCGCGCTGGCCGGTGCTCATGCGGTCGGTCGTCCTTGATGCACGAGAGTGGTCCCGACAACGATCGATGTTGTCGGGAGTTGCTTCGGACCTCTTTCCCGACATTAGGGACGTCGAGGAAAGTTATCCACGCCGATCTGCTGACTGGCTGGTCGGTCAGGGTGCTCCGTGCAGCTTGGTTGGCCGCCGGTTGGCGCGGAGCACCCGCCATCTATACATCATGCGAGAAGGCGGTGACAGAGTGCAGCCCCGAACGAGCATTCGGCGGGTTACCACCACCCTTGGCGCACTGGTTGTGCGGGCTTGGCAACGCCATACCGGCGCAACCAGTCGTCCAACTCGACCGGCGCGTCATCATCCCAAGCACCGTCGTCCGCGGCCCTGGCCGCGGCGCCCACGACGACGGCGTCCCTAGGTGCGGCCCGTGAGGACGAGCCCACCCAGCTAGCCAACCGGTGGCGGGCGCGCCACCTCGACGGGGCGATCGCGAGGCCAAGCGTTTCGCGTCGACCGTCGAGGGTGGCGCGCTCCAACCAAGCCAGCTTGCATGCACAACATCAAACAACCGTCCACTGATCGAGGAGGTCGGGGTGTCCCTCAGCGGCGATGCCGTCCAAGATGGCTCGTTCGCGCCTCCCGCACCCGACGAGCCCGTTCCACTGCTAGTAGTGCTTTGTTAGGTTCTGTGGCGTTTGTTGCGGTGTAAGGGTTTCACGGGTTGGTGGCAGGTGAGGCAGGCGCCGGTCCAGGTCGCGAGGAGTCGTTGCAGCTCGCGGATGACCGCATAAAGGGTCAGGCCGGCGCATCCGCTTTTGGGTCGAGGCGCAGTTCGGTGATGAACAGGTGCGCGGCGGTGGCCAGGGTGACGTGGCGGTGCCAGCCGATCCAGGAGCGGCCTTCGAAGTGGTCCAGGCCGAGGCCGGTCTTGAGTTCGCGGTAGTCATGTTCGATGCGCCAGCGGATCTTGCCGTAGCGGATCAGGTCGGTGTGGCTGGTGGTGGCAGGGAGGCTGGACAGCCAGTACTTCACCGGTTCGGCCTGGTCGTCGGGCCACTGGGCGATCAGCCACCGCTGCGGCAGGAGCCCGTTGGGGTCACGGGCGACGCGGTGTCCGGGCGGGCGGACTCGTAGGAAGATGAACTGGGAGCTCATCGTGCCTTTCGAGCCTTCCCGCCAGGTGATCGTTTCCGTGGCCGCTCGTCCAGCGGCGCGAATGTGCTCGACCAGGCTGACCGCAGTCTTCGAGTAGCGCGGGTCGGTGCGCGTCGGTGGGCGACCCCGCCCGGACCACACCCGCGTCACCGGCTGCACGTCTGATGTGTGGGCGAGGGCATCGCCTTTGACCTGCATGATGTAGTCGACGGACCGCTCGTCCAAAGCGCCGCGGAACTGGCTGTTATCGCCGTAGCCGGCGTCGGCTGCCAGCAACGGCGGGCGTAAATTTTGCTCGGCCAGCTCATCGAGCATCTCCACGACCATCGACCACTTCGGCCGGTGATGCTCATCGGCAGGTATCCCGCACCGGGACCGGCGAGCGATCACCTCAGGGCGGTCAGCCTCGTCAACAGCCTGGTCGTCCCACGACGTCGGCAAGAACAACCGCCAATCCAGCGGACACGACGCGGCGTCAGTGACGGCGTGGACACTCACCCCGATCTGGCAGTTCGCGACCTTGCCCAACGTGCCGGAGTACTGCCTGGCCACGCCCGGCGAGCCCTTGCCGTCTTTCGGGAAACCGGTGTCGTCGACCACCCACACCACCGGAGCGACCACCTCGACCGCCCGACGGGCCAACCGCATCCGCACCGCCTCGGTGTCCCACGTCGAGGTCGTCACGAACTGTTGCAGCCCCTGATGATCCACCCCAAGCCGATCCGCCATCGGCTGCATCGACTTACGCCGCCCGTCCAGCAACAGCCCTCGCAGATACGTCTCACCCTTGGCCCGCTGATCCGAGCGCACCAAAGGGGTGAACACATCCACGGCGAACGCCTCAAGCCGTTGCCGCACAACCAAAAGCTCGTCAGGAGTCACCGCAACATCGAACTACTCAGACCGCCCCGATGACCCCACGACACGCCGACCTAACAAAGCACTACTAGGTGACGTGCCCAGACTTCCGCACCAGCCGTAGCGGCCCATCGCCGCGCCAAGCCGTCGCCACGTAGAACACTCGCTGTGGCCGCACGCACACTCGTGCCTCTGCGATGCAGGCGGCAGCATGAGGTGGGAGAAGTCAGTTGGGTACCAACGACGGAAACGGCGACCGCCAGGGGATGGGTGACACCGAACGGGCAGTGCAGGACGCGTTCGCTCACTTCGTGCGCCACGCGGTCGACGCCGCCCGTGACGAGCATGACTGGTCGATCACGCAAGTGGCGGAACGCAGCGGCGTCGGGCGTTCCACCATCTTCCGGTGGCTCTCTGGGGACTGGCTGGACCATCCGAAGCTACCCAAGGTGCGGGCGTTTTGCGCCGCCTTGGGCCTCCCGCTCGGTGCTGCCCTGCGTGCCCTCACCCCGCTGACCTCCAAGACACCGCCGCCAGAGGTGCCAGCGGCGGCGGCGATGGAGGTACTGCTGATCGCCGTGCGGGACCGATTCAACGACCCCCACACCACCTCCGCCGAGAAAGAACACATTCTTACCATCTTGCGTCGACTCGGGCGGCGGACAACCTCGCGCGCTGGCTGACGGCAGACGAATGAACCCCATCAAGAGGAGTGACTGGTCCGCCGTCACGCAGTCTCGCACCAGCCGGTATCGACTCACGCTGAGCTGCGGACTGCTTCTGACTCTCCCCGATGCAGTCGGGCATCAGCGCAGCCATGACGCATCTGCAGGTCGGTCGGGGCGACCATGGGGGGAGTCGCCCCGACCGACGTTGCCGTTGCCGTACGGTGCTCAGGGCTACGGGCAATAGGTCGAGTGCTGATGGCGGTACCGGTCAGATAGCTGAGCGCACGCACCCGCAGCTCGCCGCGTGCGACACGACACCCTGTTCGGCGGCCGGCGTGACGCGGCCCGCCTCGAAGACACCAGGGCGGCGAGGGCCTACTTCTTGCCCGGCAGCGCGCTGTGGGACCTCCGGTGCCAACGAAGGAAGGCAAGCCCGCTCCCCCCAAGAACGACCGTCGACGCGACGATCCCTACCAGTGGAGAGATGCTGAATAGCACGTAGAAGCCCAGGCCAAAACTGATGACACCCAGCAGGGTAATCGCCAGAATGAGCATCAGGGCCGCGCCCAAATTGGGCGGCCTGTACCCGGCCGGCTGAGTGCGTGTGGCGCGGTTCATGGCGGACTTCAGGATCCTCGGTGCTGCTCGCCCCGCCGCGCCAACACTGAATTGGATCGCGGTCAGCAGCTTGAACAGCTTGCCGGGCCGTTCGCCGATGAGCGCGGTCCACTCCTCGGCGTACCCGGCCGCGATCTGCGGATCGGTGGCCCAGCGGTAGGCCGCCCAGCGGACCAGACGACGTGCCGCCCACGGCGACAGGTCGGTCATCTCGTTGACGGCCAGCCCGAAGACGAAGCTGGCAATGATCTCCCAGTGGTTCACGCCTGGCACCAGCCGAAGGCGAGCCGGGTGCGCACCGTCGGTGCGGGCTTCGGCTGCCGGGTGGCGATCAGCGCGCGGGCGCTGCTCACGCCGTGTGGGGTGAGCTTGTAGTACCGACGGCGGGGCTTGCCCGGCTCGGCGTCGTCCTCCCACCGCGAGGTGACCCACTTCGACTCGTTGAGCCGTTCGAGGATCTTGTAGACGGTGGGGCCGCCCTTCCCGGTCGCCTTCATGATCGCCCACCCGTGCAGCTCGTTGTCGTCTGCGTCGAGCAGGGCGTTGAGGACAGCCAGGAGTGGCCCGGTGATGCGTGCAGGTCCATCCGACATGGACTTAACGATACTAGGTGAAATAAGAGTCGTCCACCTGCCGACCTGCGGGTGGAGCGCGTGGCCCGGCTCGTGTGGAGCCACGGCGAGGAAGAGCTGCTACTGCGCCTTCAAACCGGGCCGGTCGCCGGGACCTGGCCCGCAGCGGTAGAAGCGGTCGATGTCGCTGATGACCCACTCATAGGTGGGAGGTCGACGGGGCAAGTTGAGCGTGACGATTCCCGCATTGATCTCCTGCCGGTCATCTCTGGTCGCCGTGTACTCGGCGATGCCTCGCTGAGGCGAGGTCGGGGTGGGTGGCGTCTCAACGACGTCAACCAACCGACGATCGAGCTAGCGGGCGGGTCTGCGGCGTCAGCCGTAGATATCCATGGCTATCTTTTTGTAGCTGCCGCGGTTAGCCAGTCTCAGAAGGGGTAACGTCGGGCATTTCTGGCGAGAGTGTGGAATCGGTCAGCGGCGGCTGAGGAGGGTACGTGACAGGGCGGAACATCGAGGCGAGATTCACGGATCGAATTCGGCGCGGGACGGCACGGCGCTGGTTGTGGATAGCCGCCGCTACGGCGGGGGTGCTCGCGGCCCTTCCGGTCATCCCTGCCACGGCCTTCGGTGGCGCCACCCCTGCGCGCACCGGTGAGTTTGGCCGCCCGGGGTACACGGAGACCGATGCGAGCGAGTATCTGCGGACCAATGGCGTTGACTTCCGCGAGGTCGTGCAGGGGTTGCGTCCGACAGGGGTGCCGGTACCGCCGGGCTACTCGTTTGCCTCTGACATTGACGAATTCGCCGCTGGGCTCGGAAGTGAGCCGGCGGTGATACAGGTGACTGCCGTCCGAGGGGCCTACGCTGCTTGGGCGGCGTGCGCCTGGAAGGCAGATTGGCTGGCTGCGCAAGCTGCAGAAAATGGGCCTCGAGCTGCGACGGCCGTGGCCGTGCTCCGAGAGGTGCCTTCGTGGCCGCTCATCAGGCAGACCGACGGCGGCGGGATCCGTCAACAGCACCGCAAGGTTGCGGAAGCAGCCGAGCGAGCAGACCTGTCCGTCGTACGCGACGATGTCCGGGACAACTGCCCGAGGCACTTGATCAGCAAGTCCCGGTAACCCTCGCCTCGCCACCTATTCTTGTTGTTTCCTAGGTCGAGCTCTCACTTCCGAGCCAGTCGGCCGTCAGTAATGCCGTCACCGTCACGCTCGGCGACCAGCCAGACCGGCCTGTGGAACTGGGCGGGCCGCCACCACGTGTACGTGCGATGCCGTGGTGCCACCGCCCGTCGATGTTCAAAGGTCGTCCGTTCGAACGGTGGCTGCGGGCCCGGCGACGGTTGGGTCCGCGACGAATTCCTGGACCCGCGCTTCAGCGCCCCGCTCGTACCCGCGTCTGCCCGGTGAGCGAGCTGTCGATGGCAGATGATGAGCCATGAGGTCGAGATGCAGGCCCGCCGGGCTCCGCGCTATTGATCTTGGTGATGCGGTCGGTGTGTGGTCTCCAGCGGAGGTCACCCCGGGTCAATCCGTGCCACTTCAGGTCAGTCGAGGTCAACGATCATGGTCGTGACCCGTCTGGTGTGATCCGCGTGTAATCGTCGGTCCGGCCGGCTCGCCGGGTCAACGCAGGTCAACGGGGGTCACTCCCTGCCAACGCGGGTCGACCCGCAGGTCGCTAGACTGGGCCCTCGCGCCCCCGTAGCTCAGGGGATAGAGCATCGGTTTCCTAAACCGTGTGTCGCAGGTTCAGGTCCTCATCGGATGCTCCACAGGCCAGCACCTTAAATAGGCAACCCGACCTGTGCCCCAAACGCGAATGGGCGGCAAACCCGCCCGGCGTCGCCAACTTGGCGTGCCTGCTCTTCAGGACGCTTCGGTCCAGACCGAGACGGGGAGTGTTCTCAAGGGGAACACCATAGTGACCCTTATGCGCATCTCGGTGTCGGACTGGGCCACCGACGAGCACGACGTCGACCAGGCGGTGGAGGCACTGCTACGCCACGCCCGCCTCTCCACCATGTGACCCGGGCGGGGGTGGGCGGCGCGAGCGGGCCGGGTTACCTCGGCCACCGGATCCGACCGCACCCAGTCCGCCCACTTCCCCTCGCGGTACTAAGCTCCCGGCGTGATCCGAATCCGGTTCGACGACTCCTCGATCGACCGCACCCGGATCGCCGTCAGCCCGATCAATGAGCTGGTCGGCGGCTTGGACATGGTGCATCGCGAGCGGGCCAGCCGGGCCGCGCCGTGGCCGTACACGGCCTGGGTGGAACGGGCCCGCGAGGTGCTGCGGACGGTCCCCGAGACGGCTCCGCTGAGGGTCTACGGGCAGTTGTACGGCGAGAGTCACAACCGGCCGACCCCGGACGTGTTCACGCCGGTGCCATCGGCGGCCACCCAGACTCTCCCTGAGCAGCTCGACGACCTGCGCCGTACGCCGCACGCCGTCGTGCGGGAGCAGTTCGCGAAGCACTATCCGCAGGAGCTGCCGGCCTTTCTCGCGCCCTATCTTGACGACCCGGATCGCGCCTTCGGTCGGCTCGGCGATGCCCTCGCCGCGTTCTGGGAGCTCACGACCGCCGCGCACTGGCCGGCCATGCGGGCCGCACTCGACGAAGAGGTGCTTCTGCGTGCCCGCACGCTCGCCGTGGCCGGCCCCGAGGCTCTGCTCAGCGGCCTGAGCGGACCGGCGCAGTGGGAGCGCCCCGTGCTGTCGCTGTCGAGGCAGCACGAGTCGGTGCTCGATGCGCGTGGGCGCCGTCTGGTGCTCGTGCCCGTGCTTCTCCTGCAGAACAGGATGACCTGCTCGACCGATCACCCCGAGATCCTGATGGTGTCCTATCAGGCGCGGGGGGCGGCGGCGCTGTCCGAGCATCCGGCGCCAACCGATCGCGAGCGCGACCGGCTCGCCCGGTTGATCGGGTCCGGGCGGGCCACCGTGCTGCGCGCCCTGACCGACCCGACAACCACCACCAGCCTGGCTGCATCTCTCGGCCTGTCGTCCGGCACGGTCTCCGAGCACCTGACCGTCCTGCGACAGGCCGGTGCCGTCAGCCGGACGAGGTTCGGGCGGCAGGTCTTCTACACGCGCCGGCCGGAGGGTGACATGCTCCTGGCGACGTTCGAGGATTCGGCATCTGCCGAAGGGCTGGGAGCGGTCGAGGGCGACTCCTAGCGTCCGGAGTCATGCATCCCGTTCTCACGGGCGTTCTGCGCCGCAGGGCGCGTTCGCTCGCGCTCGCCTGTGCCGCCTCGGCCGGGCACCAGATCTGCGAGGCACTGATCCCACTGGCCATCGGGCTGGCCATCGACCATGCCGTCAACGGTGGTCCGCCGATGTCGATCGTCCTGGCTGTCGGGGGAGTGCTGGTTCTGTTCGCCGTGCTGGCCACTGGCGGTGGCGTCAACTACTGGCGGCTGACCTCCGCCACCACGCGGGAAGCCCACGATCTGTGCGTCCGCGCTGCCGGCCGCATCCTGGCCGATGGCGCCGGCGCGGACCGGCTTCCCGGGGACCTGTCGACGGTCCTGGTCTCCGACGCGAAAGCCACCGCCGAGGTGCTGCGGGCGGCCGTGCTGCTGGTCTCGGGAGTAGCCGGTCTGCTCGTCACCGTGGCCGTGCTGCTGTCGATCGATCCCTGGCTCGGCCTCGGCATCGCCGTGGGGGCGCCCGCGCTCGGGCTGGCCGTCAGCCGGATCAGCCCGCTGCTCGAGTGGAGGATCGCCGACCGGCAGCACACCGCCGGGTCGGCCGCCGCCCTCGCCGCCGAACTGGTCCAGGCGCTGCGACCGCTGCGCGGTTTCGGTGGCGTCTCCGAGGCGGTCCGCCGCTACCGTACGGTGAACCTGACCTCCCGCGACACGGCGCTGCGCAGCGCGACGGCAGCTGCGGCCGCCGAAGGCGTCGGCGCGATGGTCAGCGGCCTCGTGCTCGTCGGCACCACCGCCGTCGCGGCCGCCATGACACTCTCCGGACGCATCGGCGTCGGCGGCTTCGTCACCGTCGTGGCCATGGTCGCGTTCGCCGGCGAGCCGGTCGACCGGATCGCCGCCGGCATCAAACAGCTGGCGATCTCCCGGGCCAGCGCCGTCCGCATCGCCGCCCTGCTCGACGCGGCGCCGCCGAGCCGCGGCGACCCGGCGGACACGGACGCCGACTGCGATCTCACCGTACGGGAGGGCGAACTGCTCGGAGTCGTCGCCACCGCCCCCGACTCCGCCGACGCTTTGATCGACTCCCTCGCGGCGACACACCCGGACGTGCTGGTGGAGCCGCACCTGGTGCACCTGTTCGGCCGTACCGTGGGCGAGGCCCTCGACACCGGCCGCGACGCCGATCCGGCCGCCCTGCGTCGTGCCCTCGGCGCGGTACAGGCCACCGACCTGACCGCGGCGCTGCTCGACGGCGGCGTCAACCTCTCCGGTGGGCAACGCCAGCGGGTGGCGCTCGCCCGTGCCCTGGCAGCCCAGCCGTCGCTGCTGATCCTGCGTGACCCGCTCACCGCTGTCGACGCCGTCACCGAAGATCGGGTCGGCGCGGGACTGGCTGCCCTGCGACGCGACGGCCGCGGCAGTACCGTCATCGTGACCACGTCCCCCGCGTTGCTTGCCCGGTGCGACCGCGTCGCCTTTCTGCCCGGCGCGGAGGCCGCGCAGGTGTCCACCCACGACCGGCTCGTCACCGACGCCGCCTACGCCGCGGCGGTCCTGCGATGACCGCGCTGCCGATCGCCACCGGCCGGCAGAGCCTGACCCTGCTCGCCACGGTCCTGCGCTCCCACCGAGCGGCGGTCGTCGCCGCAGTGCTCTGGACCACGCTGAGCGCCGCCGGCACCGTAGCCGCTCCGCTCCTGCTGGGCTGGCTGGTCGACGCGGTCCGTGCCGGCGACGCGGCGCACACGACCGCTATGGCCGCCGGACTCTGCGCGGTGGGCCTGGCCGGTGCCGCCGCCACAGCGCTGGCACTACGCGCCACCGAACGCCTCGGCGCGCACGTCGCGGCGGACCTGCGCGCCCGAGCGGTCCACCGCACCCTTGAACTGCCGCCGGCCGTACTCGAGAACGCCGGCCGCGGCGAGGTCGCGTCGCGGGTCACCGAGGACCTGGAGAATCTCGTCACCTCGGTCCCGTTGGTGGCCGAGGTGCTGCGCGCGCTGGTCACCGTCGTGCTGTCCACCGCGGGCTTCCTGACCCTGGACTGGCGGCTGGCACTCGCCTTCGTGGTGGTCTTCCCGATCTACGCCCTCAGCCTGCGCGCCTACCTGCCGCGGGCGGCCCGCCTCTGGGCACAGGAGCGCTCGCTCGCCGCCGAGCGCGGACGGGTGCTGCTGGAGTCGCTGCACGGCCGGGACACCGTGTCCGCGTATCGGATGGCTTCGCTACAGACCCGACGGCTGGCGACGGCGTCGGGGGACAGCCTGGCCGCGTCCCTGCGCGCGGCGCGCAGCTACCTGTGGTTCAGCAAGAGCATGAACGCGGCCGAGGCGATCGGGCTGTCCGCCGTCCTGCTGACCGGATACTGGCTGGTCCGGGCCGATCTCGTCACCGTCGGTGCGGTGACGGCAGCCGCTCTGCTGTTCCACCGCCTGTTCACGCCGCTGGGCACCCTGCTCCTCTCCTTCGACGCCGTGCAACGCGCCCAGGCGTCGATGGCGCGTACCGCCGGGGTTCTGCTGGTGCCGCCGCCCGCCGCGGGCCGGCAGGACCGCCCCGGCGCGCCGGGAACGGTAGCGGTCGCCGTGCGCGGGCTGCGCCACGCGTACGGCGGCGAACCCGACGTCCTGACCGGCATCGACCTCGACGTACCGGCGGGCACCTCGCTGGCGCTGGTCGGCGGCAGCGGCGCCGGCAAGACGACCCTGGCGAACCTGATCGCCGGCACCTTCCGCGCGAACGCCGGCCGGATCACACTGACCGGCCCGGACGCCGCCGTTGAGGTCGCCGACCTGGACCCCGCCGTGCTGCGCGACTGGATCGGCCTCGTGTCGCAGGAGACCCACGTCTTCACGGGCACCCTACGCGACAACCTCACCTACGCCGTGCCGGACGCCGACGACGAACGCCTCCTCAGCGCTCTGACGGCGGTCGGTGCGGGCGACTGGGCGTCGCGCGACCTGCTGGACAGGGCAGCCGCTCCGATGCCACCCGCACGGGCGCAGCAGCTCGCGCTGGCCCGGCTGCTCCTGCGCGACCCGCCCGTCGTCGTGCTCGACGAGGCGACCGCCGAGGCCGGCAGCGCGGGTGCCGGTGAGCTGGACCGGGCCGCCGCGGCGCTGATCGAGGGCCGCACGGCAGTGGTGATCGCGCACCGGCTGACCCAGGCCCGTGCGTGCGACCGCATCGCCCTGGTGGAGGCCGGAACCATCGTCGAGTTCGGTACGCACGACGACCTCGTCGCCCGCGGCGGCGCCTACACCGCCCTGTGGTCGGCCTGGTCGCGCTCGGCGACGTCGACGACCTGACCCCGCCGGGCCTCGGGCGGCGGGGCGGCGCGGTGAGGGTGCCCAGGCCCCCGGCGACCGTCGGTTGCGTCCGACCCTCGCCGGGACTCCGGATGAACAGGCGGCAACGCCCAGCCGTCGAAGAACATGAGCAGTTTTTCGGCGTAGTGGTGAGGGTGGGACCATGGCCTTCGACGGCTGTAGAGAGATCCGGATGTACTTCTCCGGGCCGAAGGCGCTGGTGGTCACCGGCACCCTGACGCAGCAGGCGAACCCGGGGCCGCTGCGGGCCGTGGAGGAGGCCGTCGCGCCGGCCGACGCCCAACTCATGGTCCTGGCCGAGGCGGACGCCGCGACGAGCGTGGCGCCCGCCTTCCTCACCGGTCAGGCGTGGCGGGACCGCCTGGTGGTGGTGCCCTGGGATCTCGTCGGTGCCGGCGCCGCCGCGATCGAGCCGGCCGACGCCGAACATGTCGCCGACCGGCTGGGCACCCAGATCCAACTGCCGGCCGGACGGATCAGTCCGAGCGAGGAGTATCTCCAGCAGGGCCGGTTCGTGCCGGTCGACGCCTCGGGCCGGGAGACGCCGATCGCGGGTGCCGTGTCGGTTCGCGCGTTGCCGTGGCGGCACGTGGCGGCCCGGGCGGCGATCCGGGACGCGACAGCGCTAGCCACCGGAGCTCTTCCACCCTCTTCCGCCCGCCTGAGGGGCTTTCTCGCCGATCTCGGCTGGCTCGGTGTCCGACTGCCGGGGCGGGCACCGGCTGCGGCCCAACTCGCCGCCGCCTACCTGGCCCGGTACGGCGTACCGGCCGGCTTCGACGCCACCACGCTGACGTCCTCGCCGATGCCGGTGACCGAACAGACCCTGCACGAGTTGGTGGGCGGCGAGCCGGTGGCCGCCGACCCGGCCCGGACGCTGCTCGCGTTGACCGGTCATCAGGGTGCCACCGCGCTGGTCTCGTACGTGCCGGCACCAGGCTGGCCACGGGAGAGCGCGTTGATCGCCTCGGACGCGGACGGCCTGTGGTGGTACGACCCGGCGACGGCCGAGGCCGACGTGCCGCAGCGGTACGTACCCGCCGTCGACCGGCTACGCACCGCGTACCTGGGCGGCGATGGGACCAGAATTTTGCTGATCGACCGGAACGGCCGGGTCAGCGCACCCGAGGATCTGATTGCGCTGCCCGCGCCGGTGGACACAGCGCCCTCCGTGGACGCCGCGCCGCCGGTGCTCGCCCCGGCGGTCGCGACGCCTGCGCCGCCGGTTGCCGAGACGCCTGTGCCGGCGGTGGCCGCCGCCCCGGTGGTCGCGACGCTTCCGCCGGTCCAGGTCTACACGGTGCGGACTCCGGGTGACGCGCTGAGCGACGCCGTCCGCGCGTTGACCACCGTGCCGAAGGACTACTTCGACTGGTTGGCGCCGGTCCTCGAACACGTCCGGGCCGAGCGTCCGTCTCCGCAGTCGCTGCACGCCGCGCTGGTGGACTTCGCGGTGGACGTCCTGCCGATGGACACGGACGACGCGTTGGCCACCCTGATCCGGCTGGCCCATGGCGAGGACCGCAGGTATCCGCTGCCGGTCCTGCTGCACCTGCTCGAAAGGGCCGCCGCCCGGCCGATCCCGAACGACCTGGCCGCCTGGCACACGCTGCTGGACGAGCTCGCGGACCAGATGCCGTCCGCGCTGGCGAACCGACTGAGTGAGCCGGCCGCGGTCGCCGCGGTGGCCGATCTGATCCTCGCCGGCTGGGGATCTCCCGACCGTGTCCCGGCGGAGAGACTTGCCGCCGCACTCGCGGTCTCACCCACCCAGTTGGCGCCGGTGCGGCAGGTAATGGCCGCCCACCGGGGCAGCCTCGACGACCTCGTCGGTGCGATCAGGGAACGGTTGAGCGACCTGGACGACGTCGCTCCCGGCCTGGCCGAGTCGTCGACGGCGCTCGCCTTCCTGTCCGACCGTGGCCTGAGCCTCGAGGACGTCGGCGATCTGATCACCGTGCGTACCGAACTGGCGCACTGGCTGGCGGAGTCCCTGGGCATCCCGCTGGCGCTCGCCGAGAGCCTGGCCGAACAGCCCTGGTTCACCCTTACCGACCTGGAGGACGATCTCGTCCACCTGGGCGGACTGGACGGACCGTCCCGAGACGCCCTGAGAGCAGCCGCGGACCAACTCGGCGTGAGCTGGATCTGGTTGGCCGGTCACCGCCTGAGCACCGGCGACCTCACCGCGGACTGGGCCGCCGCCGCGCGCCGCTGGGGTGTGGAATATCCCGGCCGGCTCTTCCGGCTGCTGTCCGACCTGCGTGTCGGCGTCGACGACATCGAACGGGCCTGGCCCGACAACGCGACCCGGAGCACGCTGCTCACGCCGCTGAACCGACCGGCGGACGACCGGTCGGTGGTCGCGTCGACGCTGGCGACCCTCGTCCGGGACGATCGGTTGCCGCGGCCGCGGACGTCCCCACTGGAAGCTCACATCGTCGCGGCGGTGGACACGGGCGGCCTGTCCGGGGAACTGGCCCCCGTCACCCCGCAGGGGCGGGACAGCGAGCTGTCCCTGTCGTCCGCCCAGGTGTACGACCGGCTCGTCGAGGCGCGTGCCGACCTCGACGAGCGGACGACAGATCTGTCCACCGTCTACGGCGAACTCGCGCAGGCGCAGGCGCGGCACGCCGCCGTGGCTGCCGAACTGGCCCACCAGCATGGTCAGCGGGCGGATCTCGACGCCCGGCTGGGTCGGCTCACCGAGGTACGGCGTGGATGGGCCGCCGAGCTGCCCGGTCTCGAGCAGGCGCTGAACGAGGCGACAGCGAGCGCGAACGACGCCCGGCAGCAGGTCGCGGACGTCCAGGAACGGATCCTGGCCACCGCCGGGGCCACCGAGGACCTTCAGGCCCGCCTGCCGGATCTCCGCGCGGCCGTCACGACGGCCCGGGCGGCCTTCGAAGCCGCCACCGCCGACCGTCGCGCCTTGACCGACGCCGAAAGCGCCGTGACGTCCGCCGAGCACACCCTCGACAACCTCGGCATCGAGGCCCGACGGCTGGAGAACACCCGGGTCCGGCAGCAGCGGGAGGCGGATCGACACGCGGCGGAGCGGGGTGCGGCCGACGCCCGTGCGGAGATGACCCGTAGCCGGATCGAGATCGCCGAGGGTCGGCTACGGGTCCTGGCGGACCGGCGGGCCGACCTGGACACCCGCATCCGGGACCTGACCGTCGACGAGCGCCGGCACGCCGCAACGGCCGCCGAGGCGCAACCCCGGGTTGCCAGCGCTCGCGACCTCTCCCACGCGCAGCGGACGACAGTCGGGGAGTGGGAGGAACGGCGCAACCGGCAGGCCGACCTGACCGACCTCAGCGACCCCCGCGTCATCGTTCCGGTGAACAGTCGGATCGTGGTGACGCAGGGCACCGCCGACCGGGTCGAACGACTGGCCGTCAACACCCTCAAGAACTACTGGGCCGAACACCCGGGCGTCTCGGCCACGCAGCGGGCCGCGATCGAGCAGGAGGTACGTACCCACGCCGGTCAGGACGCACTGAGGCGGCTAGCCACCACGGCTACGCCCGACGGCCAGGCGTACGTCATCGGCGACGGTCCGAGCGCGGTCCGAGTCACTCTCAGAGTGGAGCTGAAGCGGCCCTTGAACGAGCCGGCCGGGCGCGAGATCAGCGAGTTGGAGGGGCAGAGCCGAGAGGAGCGTTCCGTCGGCGCGACCTCTCGGTACACGGCGCGCAACAACCGGGACTTCGCCCCGTCGCTCGGCACTCTGGGCGGCCTTGGTAAGCGTTTCTCATCCCTGGCGGCGGCTCTGGGCGCGGCCCGTGCCCTGGCCGGGGGTGGAAACACCACAGTGACGTGGAACCAGTCGACCCGGACCATGTCGGTCGCCGACCGCAGCACCCAGTCGTTCATGCTCCGGCTACGCGAACCGCACTACCCGCACCCCTACGACGCAACGTGGACGGTGCGGGTCGCACCAGCCGGCAACACGCTCGACGACGACACCGGCGTACGCACCAGCTATCCGCTCACCACTGCGGAGCCGGTGGAGATCTGGATCCCGGAGCACATCGCCCGGCCTCGGGGACCGATCGAGAGTCTTCCCGGGACGGCCGTCGAGCAGCGGGACGCGCTCGCCCAGGACCGGCTGGTCCTTTTGGACGGCCTGCACAATCCGGGTGCCGTCGAACGCGAGTTGCGCCGCCGCATACCCGTCCTGGACCAGCTCGACCCGGACGGGCAGCGAGCCCTGCTCGATCTGCTGGACCAGTCCACCATCAGGGGCGCCCACGAGGCCCACCGCGCCTCCGGCCTGCTGTCCGAGCTCCTGACCGATCGGAACGGCGAGCCCGTCGGGCACCTGCGGCTGTGGATTCGCCCGGTGCCGCGGCACACGTTGACCGTCGCGCCCAAAGCCCGGATGGAGGCCTACCGCACCGACGGGTCCGGGCTGTCCGGTACGGCGGAGCTGCGCAACGGTGTCGACATCGGCTTCAACGGGGGCGCGAACCTGGTGCCGTCCAGCCTGCCGAGGACGTCGACGTACGGCGCCTACAACTTCGCCACCCCGTTGTTCCGACTCAGCGGGGCAACCGGTGCGACCCACTCGATGGCGGCCGGCGGCTCGTCCGCCGTGCTGAAGGGCTGGGAGAGCGGCACCGACGAGCAGGGGGTGATGTATCCGAACCAGGTTCAGGAAGCCGATATCGAGATCACCGCCCACCTCATGGATCTGAGCGACAGCGCTCCGGTCGTCTGGACCGGCCACGCCCAGGACGGGGAAGGCGCCCGGGTGCGGCGTATCCCGCTGCACCTCGGCGCGGCGGACGACCGGCTGCATCCGCCGGCCGCTGTCGAGCACGGCGGGACCGGCAGCATCGGCCACACCGAGATGTCCAACCTGCTCGTGAACAACCCGGCCATCGACCGGCAGGTCCTGGACCAACTGGTGGCCGAGGGGTTCGTCGCGATGGGCGCGAACGCCACCAAACAGCAACTGAAGAACTTCCGCGAGTTCCTGCGCGTCAGCGAGAAAGGGTACCGGGAGACCAACTGGGCGGAGCTCGATGGCTATGGCATCTGGGCGAGCTTCGAACGGAGCAGCCCGAGGACCGGAACTGTCGACCGGATCACCGTACGGTGGACGACGGCGACGCTCGACGGCCTACCGGCCACGCACGAGGGTGCCAGCCGGACCGGGAAGATCTTCGCCGGATCGGAGGGTCAGGTCAGCCTGACCAGCACGGGAATCGTAAGGGGGTCGGTCGGGCTTCGGGGCGGGGTGGACGTCACCATCGGCGCCCACGACTCGTCGCTTCCCGCGGTGATCGCCAGCTTCGGTCCGGTGCACGGCGAGGGCGGCCACCAACGGACCGGTGAGCGCGGCGCATCGTTCGACAGTCAGACGATCATCGAGTCGCCGGCCGGCGTCAACCACGCCTTCCGGGTCAAGCGGTCGCTGACGGCGCGGATGTACCGGGAGGACAGCGACGAACCGTTCTGGACCTCCGAGCGCAATCCGGACGGCGTCCGGGCCAACCAGCCCGACCTCACCGCCCGCGCCTGGGTGCCGGAGCTTGTCGTCCGGCACGGCGAGATCGCCCCACCTCCGCCGCCCCACGTCATCCGCGAGGTCACCGACAGCGACCGGGCCGGCCTGAGCCGGCGGGCCGACCAGTTCTTCGGCTCGTTCACCGCGGCAGTCGGGGTGGCCGGCTCGCCGGCGCTCAACGATCTCTTCCAGCGCCTCGCCATCGACGTCTTCGGTCGGCCCAAGTCCCGGATCTGGAGCACGGTGACGGCGCCCAGCCCGGCCGCCCACGGCTCCCGCTCGGCTGATGCCCGGCGGGCCTTCCTCAAACCGGCAGCGCTGCTGGTGAACAAGGGCGGGCTCGGCCAGGCGTACGTGACGGAGAACCAGATCGAGACGGGCGCCGCCTCTCAGTCGCACGGCGCCATGCAACTGCAGGCGTACGTCGGCACGCCGCGGTTCGTACCGGCCCGCCCCGGCGCACCCGAACCGGCCGGGTATTTCGAGTTCACTGGGGACGTCCACGAGGGACACGCGCAATCCCGCGCCGTGCGGGGGATGGTCCAGGCCGACGGCGGCTGGCAGCTCGTCTTCCTCCCCAGCGACGACACGATCTTCAATACGACGTACGGCGGTCGCGGGACGGCTGGCTGGTCGCGTACCCGGTCACACAACCAGGACGCGTCGGACGGACGGACCATGACGTACGAGGGGCCGTACTACGCGGTGTCGGTCCCGCTGACCTTTGTCGGCCGGATGGACGGCGGCTTCCACAATCTGGCCACCACGCTCGTCGAGCTGGCGGCGAACCTGTCCAGCTCGGCCGAGGCGGCAGTGGACGTCCCGGACGCGATCGAGGCGTACCTCACCTTCGACGAGCTCACCGACCTGTGGCAGGCGATGCGCGCGATCGGCGGGGACGGCCCGGTGATCGAGGGTCTCCCGGCAAGCCTGGAGGCCCGGCTCGAGGCGGCAGCTGAGCAGGCCGAGCGGGACACCGTGATGCGTCTCGCCCACCGATACCCCGTCGATGATCCCACGGTGCGCTTCGCACCGCGCCGGATCGTCGAACGCCGCGGCCTCGGCGAGTCCGTCGTGACAGGGTTCAAGGAGCGCGGCCGGGTCGAACCACCGGCCGTCGTCGGCCGCTCGTTCATTCCTCGGCTGGGGGCGTGGCTGACGTCGAACTCGGCCGGCGTCGAGCCGGTGGGCGCCGACGTGGAGATGGGGGAAGGGGATCCTTCGATCCGCGCAGCCGCCGGTCTCACCGAGGCGGTGCCGACCGAACACCGGGCGTTGTTCGACGCCGGCCTGCGCTCGGCCGAGGCGCAGGTCCCGGGTATCACCCGGCCGGGCTCCCGCACGTACGCGGGGGTGGTCTGGACCTACCTGGCCGACATCGTCAAACCCCACGTGATCAATTCGGCGATGAGCCGGTACTTCTCCGCCGGTGTCGGCAGCACCCACACGAGGCTGCTCTCAGCCACCTTCACCGCCACCAAGGATGGCGGCACGATCAGCGGCCGGGTGGAGCTGTACGCCAGGCCGACTCCCGGATTCGAGACCGTCGAACAGACCCGCAAGCTCTTCGGCCGGATACCGCAGGAGGGCGACGCCGGCACGGAGACACACGCGGTGCTCGGGCAGGGCGAGGGCCGGGAGAGCGCCCGCAGTTGGGCACAGGGAGGCGCCTCCGGGGGAACCGTACTGGCCCCGAGCCAGAGCGAGGACGTCCGCTGGGAGGTGGTCAACGCCTCCGTCCGTGGGATCTCGGGTCGGAACCAGGCGAAGGGCGAGAACAAGAGTTCGGGCGATCGGCGCACCACCCGGAACTCCGCCACGCACGTCGACATCCCGGTGCCCGTCCAACTGGCCGTCCGGGTGGTCTTCTACCCGTCGAAAGACCTGGTCAACTGGATCGGCCCGACCATTCGTCGGACGCTCACGGGTGTGTCCGCCAACCCTTTCACCTGGGTCGACGGTGACGTCCACGTGAGGGTGGCGGAACAGGACACCACGAAGGCCCCGATTCGGGCGCAAGCGCCGGACTGGTATCACGAGGCCCGGGCCGACATCGACGAGTCCGTCCTGCGGGACGCGGTCCCGGACCTGATGCCCTACACCTCCCCACCGCAGTCCGACCGGATGAGCTTTTTCAACGCTCAGGATGTCCTCGCCACTGTCACCAAACAAGTGCTGCCGACGATCGCCGCCGACAGCGACGGGGCGGAGGACATCCAGGAGTACTTCGCCGGCGCGACCGGTGAGATCAACGCGCACCGGCTGCTCGGTTCGACCGAAGGGGCGGAACGCGAGTTCACCATTGGTAGTGCCAAGAATCCCTTCGAGTACTCCGGCACCGTCCTGGTCGAGCCGATCGCGGCAACCCGGTGGGCGCTCTCCACCGACCAGGTCGAGGGCGACGACCAGCCATACGTCATCGGGCACGACGGGAAGGCCGTGCTCGAGCGCTTCGAGACCCGTGCGGCGGCGTACACGCAGAGCCAGGGCGCAACTCAGAACCTGCTCGGCAACGTCTCCGGCGGCTCCAACCGCTGGCTCAGCCGCGACCAGATCGGCGAGGAGTACAAGAACGCACCGGGCAACATCAGCACCCTGGGGTACAACCCGCTGAACGTGACGATGACCGGTGGCGACCCGCTCCAGTCGACCACCGACCGTAGCCCGTCCGGCCACCTCGGAGAACGCATGCCGGGGTTGCACAACAGCCCAGACGGCACGCCCAACCTGCTGGTCAACCGGGTCGTCTTTTTCCGGGTCACCGGACAGACCCGGTCGCGGCTGCGCGGCCTCGAGACCTGGAGCGAGCCGGTCAGCGCGGTCCGGTACGTGCTGGCCACTGTCGAGGACCTGGTCAACCAGGACGACCTCGGCGAAGCCGACGACACTCCGACCGCCGGGACCGGCGCGGTGGCCACCGGGACGTCGACGTCTTCGGCGACGACCCAGTCCGGTCTGCCCGGCGCCGACCCGATCGTCATGACGGCCTTCACCGAGGCCCCCGGGCCCAACCTCGAATGGCTCGTGCCGGAGTCGACCAGCGGTGCCAGGAATGCGATGGCGGATGCCCAGCGGCGCTTCCTCCGCTGGGCCGACACGCGCTCCGCCGAGCTGGACGCCCTCAGCGCGACCGACACCACTGTCGAGGCTCTCCTGGCCCACCTGCGCGCCCCGATCGACGCGGCGACCCGCCAGCTGCGCAACACCCTGCTCACCTACCTGCTCGAATATGACCAACTTCGGGTCCACCTGACGGCGGCGGGCATTCGCAGCCACGCGGTGGAGTACTTGGTGCGGGGGACGTCGGCCCAGCGGTGGCTCGAGGAAGAGTGGCAGGTTCCGCAGGACGCGGCCGAACAGATCGCCTTCGTCCTCGTTCTCGATCTGCCCGGCGCCGAGCAGTTCGTGGCCCTGGCCGACGTGCTCGAACTGCTGCCCGCCGACCTCATGACGCAGATCGACGGGCAGGTCGAGCAGCTCGGCCGGGCACACCTGGAGCCGTTGTACGCGCTGACCCGTGACCTCGCCCTGCGCCCGGACACGATCGTCCGCGCGGTCGGCGATCTGCTGCCCGACCTCGACGGCGACGCCGTGGCCGGACTGCGCGCTCGGCTGGCCGACGCGGGGGTCCGGACCGACGCGGACCTGTCGGCCGTGGTCGAGCTGACCGCCCGGATCGCCCCGCCCACCCCGAGGGACCGGGAGGCATTCCGGGCGACGCTGGGCCGCCTGGCCAGGCGCCACGTTTCGCCGACCCTGCTGAATCTGGCGCCCACGGACCTGGTCGAGCGGTCCCTGCAGAATCTAGAGCGGCAGGAGACGACAGCACCGTCCGTCGCGGCCCAGCGACTCGGCCTCTCCGGCACCCGCGACCTGCAGATCGTCGCGCAAGAGCTGAACGTCCTGACCGCTGACCTCGTTTATTTGGCCGGCGAGCCGATGTTCGCCGCTCTTCTCGATCCGCGTCCCGGGTACGACGGGGCGACGCCGGCCCCTGGTGCAATCGCCAGGCAGTTCGCCAGTGACGTTCTGGACACGCTCGCCAACGCCGGTGTCGAGGAGCCCCGCATGTGGTTGCGGGCCAGCGTGGCTCTCGGCTTCGGCGTCCACGAACTGCTGACTTCGACACCACGGGACGACGTGGGCTGGCTCCTCATGGATCTGCTGGGCGCTGTGCGGCCGGGCGACGTGACGCCGACACTGGCCCGGCTGGTGCCGGCCCTGCGGACACCAACCGAGGCCCTCGCGCACGACCTACCGTCCGTCGCGCGTTCGAGGCGTACGGCGTACCTGCTGGGTCTACCCGACGACGTCGACTTCGTCGCGGCGGTGGCCGCCGGGCTCGGGGTGACGCCGAGCGAGATGAGCGTCTTCCAGGAGATGTTCCGCCGCAACGTCGCCGCGCCCGCATCGTCGCGGGTCGACGCCGACCAGATGGTGAAGGCGATCCGGTCGTTCCTCGGCGTCGAAACCGACGAGGCCGCCGCCCGGCAGTTGCGGCTGTTCGCTCGCGGGCCGGGCCGGGTCGGCTACTCGCTTGCCCAGATCCACCGCATCGTCGCGGCGCCGTTCGACGACGGCGCGAGGCGGAGGTTCGTCGCTCACCGCAACCGGGCCAGGTCGCTGGCAGACGTGATCACCGAGTACGTGGCCGAGCACGAGCTGTTTATCCGGTGGAAGATCGGCAGTAGGCCGCTCGACGTGTTCAATCAGCACATCCACGCCGTCAAACGGATCGCCGACACGATCGAGAAGCACCCCGCCGTCGCGGCCGCCGAAGTCCTCGAACTCGTTCAAACGGCGATTCACACCGCCGACGAGCAGGCCCAGCGGCCGTCGGGCGCCAGTGGCGGGCCCGACCTGCCGTGGGACCCGGTGCGCCGCGACCTCGGGCGGCTGCACCAACTCGACGGTGTCGCGCCCCGAATGGACACGGTCACGGTGTTCGGCTCCGGGCTCCGCGTGGCGACCATGGCGCTCAGTATCGAAGCCAGCTCGGACACGGTCCATCTGAACTGGCTGGCCGGAAAAACAGGCGAGATCGCGGTCGAGTTGTCGGAGGCGGTGTCGGCGCTTGAGCGTGCCGAGCAGGGCCCGGTCACGGCGGACTGGGACCAGCACGCGCAAACCGCGCTGGTGCAGAGTGGTGGTGACACCGGAACGATGGCCGGTCAGTCGATGGCCGCGGCCGATCTGGTACTGGCGCACGTATGGCTGCGCAAACTTCAGGTGCACGACACCGAATCGCAGGAGATCCTCCGCACGTTCGACGGCTATCCGTACGCCGCGTTCCTGCGCCATGCCGTTGAACACGACATGTCTCGCGACCAGATCCGATACATCAGTGCGGTCGCGGACCGGTTGGACCTGAGGGCCCACGAGCGTCTGCTCCTGCAGGTCGCGCCCGACCTGGGCACGGAAATCACGGACGTTGAGCAGCGGAGCGAGACGATCGCGGCATATCTGCGCGCGTTGCCCCTCGCCGATGTCGGCTTCCACGGTCGTCTCATGTTCCTCGCCGACCTCGGCATGACGGTTCGGATACCGCAGCAGTCCGGCCTCAGGGAGGTCGCTGATCAATGGCTCGCCAGCGGATTGGGCATAACCCTGGCGGACCTCGACGTGCTACGGGCGCGGAGAGACGATCTGACGATCTGGTCCAGTACGGTCGATGTGCTGCGCAGGGATCTGCAAGGCCGGGAGCCGACCGGCGGTTGGCATTTTGCCGACATCAGACGAATTGCGGCCCACCTGGGCGTCAGCGAGCATCTGCTCATAGGACACAGCGTGCTGACCGAACGGGTGCCGTACGACCTCGGCGACGTGGCCGATCAGGCTGGCATCCGCGAAGCGGCGAGACTCTTCGGCTTGGCCGTCGAGCTTCGGGTCCACCATGGGGAGCTGAGATCCGAGCTGCGTCGCGACGACGTCCGGGATGCCCTCAATTCTGGGACGAATCGGGTGTCGGCGGTGGCGGCGGCGAAGGATCTGATCAACTCAGAGGCGGTCGCGCCGCGGCGGTGGATGAGCGATCTGGTCCGCCTCGCTGTCGACGACAGCGCCGTGCTGGTGGATCTCGTCGGGTTCGCGCGACAGGCTGGGCTGCGTCCCGCCGCCTACGTCGAGACCATTGTCCGCGTCAAGGCCATGCAGGGACCGTTCGCCAGGATCCAACCCGGTGCGATAGTCACGTTCATCGAGTCGGTACCCGCGGGAAGCGCAGGCCGGAGTCCGGCCGAGATCGCCGACGCGTTCGGGGCGTGGGCGAATCGGCTGTCGGACCTCGGCATCGCACCGTTCCACATCAGGGGGACCGACGTGTTGCTCCGGACGGTTGGGCGAAGACTGGCCACGGTCCAGACTCCCATCGACGCGGCGGAGGCCGTCGGCCTCGCCCGCGGACTCCTGTTCGGCGCCTCTTCGGAAAGCTTGACGACTGCGTTGGACACGCGGGTGGGTGACGAGCTCGAGCCGGGCCTCACTGAAGTCCGAAGCATCGTCAATGCCATGAGGCTGGCCGGACGTAGCGCTGAGCCGGACGTCGTGCAGCCTCCGCCGACGGGCGCGCTGGTGACCGTCCCGATGAGCGCACACCTGGCCGAACAGTTGCGGGAGACCCTGCGCGGCGTCTCGGATGTCAGCTTCGCCGCCGACGCGTCCAGCCCCGAACGGCGGACGATTACCATCGGTTTCGGGGACGGCTGGACCGCACTCGTCAGGACCCTTCCGCTGTTGCTGCCGGACGAGCTGCGCGGTGCGGTATCGATCACGGTGCCGAGTCCGGCGGTCGAGATGAACGTCGACGGATTCGACACCCTGTCACGGACCGAAGCCAGCGCGCTGATCATCGCGGCCGGAATGGGATCTGTCGCGCCGCGGGCTCTCGAGGCTCTCGGCTGGCGTGTGCACACCACGGCGTCGGGCCTGCTTCGGCTGCGCCCGCCCGCCGAGGATTTCCAGCCGTCGGCCGCTCTGTTCAAGGTCTTCCCGGGTTCCCATACCCGCAATATCGCCATGCTGGCCGCGACGACAACGGCCTACCGGCTGCGTCCGCCGCGACCGTGGTGGGTTCGGCAGGCAGCCGATAGGTGGTCGCGGACCGAGCTGCCCCCGTCGGCGCCCGGTGACGAACTGGTAAGCGTGATACTGGAGAGCGCCCGCCGGCAGGATCGCCCGTTGCCACCGGGCGTGACCGACGTGGCCACGCTGATGAGGCACACGGCTCGTGACATGGCCCAACGGAAGACCGCCTACAGCGGTCTTCGTCATGAGGATGCCGGCGCGTGGTATGTCGGCATGCTCGACGATGCCACAGCGGTCCATCTGGCCCGTATCGCCGCAACCCCACTCGAGGTGGTCGCGAACCCCGAGGCCGCCCGCGACCTGCTCACCGCGACGATCCGCGCTCGATCCGACATGTTCCGCCGCGACATCCGACAGCACGCGCGGGTCACCGACCCTGACCTGGCCAGGCTGCTGACCACCATCGTCGAGACGGATTCGCTCAGCGCCGTCGACCTGATCGGCGAGGCGCTGCTCGCGCCCAACTTGCGCCGGAAACTCCCACGTGACCTGGTCGAGCAGGTGATCAGCATCGCGTTGGACGTCAACCTCATGGTGCTCGACAACGACAGCATCGTCCGTCAGACGCGGCCCGGAGGACCGCGGACGCTGATCATCGGTGAGGTCCGAACCGATGGCCGGCACCGGTACCTGGTCTATGGGCCGCGGACGGCTGACGTCTCGGTACACATGGCGCCGTCGATTCCGACGCCGTCCCTGGGGCTCCGCCACTTCGTACCCGAGGATCGGGACGGACTGCGCGCGGTGCTGTTGGCGTTGAAGCACAGCGGTCTCCGCAGCAGCGAACAGTCGTTGCGAGACGGGCTGAGCCAGGCCGCAACTGAGGGCGATACCACTGCCGATGCGGCGACTGGCATGCGCGACCACCTCGATCAGCAAATTGAGTCCCTGTGGTCTCTGCTGGCAATGGACCCGCAGGTCGGCCTGCAGACGATCCGCGAGGAGTTCCATAACCTCTTCCTGTTCATCGATCAGCTCTACGAAGACGGTATTGACGTCCTCGCGCCGGTCGGCGTCCGCAGCCATCCGGTGGCCGATCTGGCACGGACCGCCGAGGCGTACCGATGGCTCGTCGACGATGGCGTACCCGAGGCATCGGCCCGGTGGGTCGCGTTCGACCTGGCGCTCGACCGGCCCGGTGTCGAACAGTTCACGGTGCTAGCCCGGGTGTTCGGCCTCGATCGGGTGGACCTGGCGCGGCAGCTCACCGTGCAGACCGCGCGTCTCGGACTGCCAGGTCCGGAGGCGCTGTACGCGGCGACTCGCGATCTCGCCCTCAGCCCCGAGATCATCGCCGCCGGCGTCGGCGACCTCCTGCCCGGGCTGGACCGCGACGCCGTCGTGCCCGGCCTGCGCGACCGTCTCGCCGGCGCCGGCGTCCGTACCGACGCGGACCTGTCCGCGGTGATCAGGCTGACCGCGCGATTGCAGCCGAGGGACCCGGCCGACGTCCGGTCGATGCTGGGCGATCTACAAGCCCGTGACGTGCCGGCGGTCCTGCTCAATCTCGTCCAGGACGACCTGGTCGAGCGAACCGTTCGCAACCACGAGCGGCGCCTGTCGATGGGGCCCTCCCAACTGGCCGAACAGCTCCTCCTGCCCGGCGAGGAGGCGGTGCGGGCCGCGGCGGTCGCGTTGGGGGTGCGGTCCGGCGATCTGGCATATCTGATCGACGGTTGGATGCTTCCGACGTCGGTCGCCGAGCAGCACGCCGACAGGGCAGGCAGGGAGTTCGCCGATCGCGTGCTCGACAACCTGGCCGGCGCGGGCATCGAGAATCCGCGGATGTGGTTGCGCGCCAGCGTGGTGCTCGGGTTCGACGTACACGAGCTGCTGGCTTCGGCGTCGTCGCGGGGGAGAATCGGACCGCACCTCTCGGATCTGTTGGGCGACGTGCAGCCGGGCGACCTGATGGAGACGCTGGACTGGCTGGTGCCCACCCTGCGGACCCCGGAGGAGGCCCCACCCGCTTACCGCGACGTGGATGTGCCCGCCTCCAGCGACACGCCGGCCGACGGGCTGGAGCGCACGATGTACCTACTCGGCCTGTCCGGCGAGAGCCGACAGGCCGTCGTCGAGGTGGCCGACACGCTCGGCGTACGGCCGGAGGAACTGGGCGCGTTCCGTGAGGTGTTCCGCCTCAACGAGGCCATGTCGGGCGAGCACCGCGCCAACCCCGCCGATTTGGCCAACGCGATCAGGTCCTTCCTCGATAGCGATGAGCCTGGCGAATTCATCCGCCGGTTCGCGCGCGGCCGTGGCCTGGCCGGCTACTCGCTCGTGCAGATGCACAAGTTGGCGAGGCACGAGTTCCACGACGAATGGCTCCAACGCTTCCATGAGCGCTATCAACGTGTTGTTGTCCTGATCGGCAACATCTCCGAGAACCGAATGAGGTATCAGGGGTGGCAAGCGAACGCCGTGGTCGACCTCGCGCAAAACGCCCGCCTGGTTGCCAACGCCATGATGCGGACGCTGGGCGGCGGGTCATGGAATGACGACGAGGTCACCACGGTCCACTCCGAGCTGCGCGTTGTGGCCCAGGCGCTGAGGCCAACGGACGGCGACGACTACCAGGTACGGGCGCGCGCGAACTGGGTCGCCGACGACGTCGAACGGTTGGCCACGGCACTGGTCGAGGCGCTGTCCGCGTTGCAGCACGCGCGCCAGGGTCTGGATCTGCGTGACTGGGACCGCCAGGCGGTGTCGGTGCTCGGGCCGGCCGCGGCCGACGGCGATGCGGTAGCCGAGGCGCGGCTGGTGCTGGCCCGCTGGTGGGTCCGCCGACTCGAGCTGAACGACGTGCCCGAGTACGGCCGTCCGGAGGCTCTGCTCGACGACGTCAACGGAGCTGCCCTTGGTTACTCCCAGTTCTTGCGCTTTGTTGTCGAGCATGACTTTGCTCCGCAGCGTGTTCGCGCGATCAACGCTCTGGCGGCTTCGCTGGGTGTGCTGGCAGATCCGCTCCTACTGGTCCGGGTAGCGCCCGAACTCAGAAACACCGAGTTCGGCATCGCGGGCATGTTCCAAAGGATCACAACCGCTCTGGACCAACTCCCGCTGAGCTACGCCCGCCGGTCCGCGCGGCTCACGTTCCTGGCCGACAACGGAATAACGGTCTGGGAAGTGGAGCATGCCGACCTTCGCAAGGCCGGCGATCAGTGGACCGCCATCGGGTTCGGGGTCAGCGCCGACCAGAACAGGAGGTATCTCTCCAGCGAGACGGCACAGCTCGACTGGGCGGAGTTGATCGAATCCCTGCGCGCCTATCACGAACGCCAGGAACCGACCGCCGGCTGGAGCATCGTCAACATCCGCCAGCTGGCCCTCCGGCTCGGCATCAGTGAGTTCGTGCTGCGTGGCCACAGCGTCCTGATCGGCGAGCTGCCATCCCAACTCGGTGAATTCGCCGCGACGAACGGCATCTGGGACCCGCCGCGGTTGCTCCTGCTGGCGGCGCAGCTCCAGGTCGACCACCGGGAACTGGCCGCCGAGCTGCGCCGGGTGGATGTCCGTGCTGCCCTCAATGATGTGACGAGCAGCCGAACGGCGGCCGTGCAGCGCGCCGCCGCGCTGGTGACGCGGAGCGCACTCGCGCCGCGCCGGTGGCTGGGTGACTCCCTCGTGCTCTCCAGGCGCGGCGCCGGTCGTCCGGCCGACATTGCCTCCCTGGCCGAGCGGGCCCAGCTGTCCCCATCCGCGCTCGTTCTCACCGCGCGCTTGGCCAATGGTCTGCTGCGAGAGGAGCTGGAGCAAGGTCGACGGGGATTGCCAGGCGCGATCGTCGTGTTCATCGAATCGGTGCCGTCGGTGCGGACACCCGGTGACACCCCGGAGCAGATCGCTGCGGCCTTCAGCACGTGGGCAGGGCGGCTCGGCGGGTTCGGTATCCCGCTGAACAGGATCGAGTTCATCCACAATCGCCTGCGACTCATCAATCGGAGTCTCGGCACCATCGAGAACGCCATCGACGGGCGGGAAGCCTCCGTCCTGGCAGACGGCCGGCAGTACGGCAGCTCATCCCAGGCCCTGTCACGGGAGCTCGACAAGAACCTGTGGACTGACAACCACACGCAGCTCACCTGGGTGCGGTCGATATTCGACGCGATGACACTGGCCCGGCACGTCGTTGATCCTGTTGTCAGCGAGCGCCCGCCCGCAAGGACCAGGGTGGACGTTCCGCTGACCACGGAGCGTGGCGTACAACTCAGTGAGGTTTTCCTGGGCTCCAGCCACGTCCGATTCTCTGTCGCGACCACGCCCGGTCGGTACACGATGACCATCGACCTAGGCGAAGGCTGGGGTCCGCTCAACGAGGCCCTGGAACACCTGGAGTCGGCCGACGTGCGCGGCGACGCACTGATAACCGTCAGGTCCCGCGGGACCCGTCGTCGTGACCGCATGGCCGTCGTCGAAGGGTTCGGGGACCTGTCGCTCACCGAGTTGATGGCCCTGTTACTGGCCGTCGGTTCGGCGTGGGACGGGCGCACCGAAGCCCTGCGGGCCCTCGGCCGGGAACCGGTCTATACCGGGCACCGGACGATGCGGTTGCCGGCGCCGACCGGCGCTTTCGAACCCTCGCCGGCTCACTTCGCCGCCTTTGCAAACCCCGAAACCCGCATGGTCGCCATGCTGGCCGCGACGATGACCGCTCATCGGCTGCGACCACCGGCGCCCTGGTGGGTCCGGCAGGCGAGCTGGCACCCCACGCCGACGACGACCGGCGGCGAACTCGCCGAGGCGATCGTGGAGAGCGCCCACCTGCAGAACCGCTCGCTGCCGGTAGGGATGACCAGTGCAGCCATGCTGATGGCTCACGTCGCCGATCAGATGACGATCCGGCGGGTGGGGTTCGGCGGTCTGCTACGGGACGAGGATGCCGGCGCGCTGTATGTCGGGATGCTCGACGACGACACTGTGAGAGATCTGGCGCGGGTGACGGACCAGGTCTCCGACGGGCCTTTGGCCAACATGGCTGCTACCCGTAGGGCACTGATAGCCGCGTTCAACGCCCGTACTGACGGCTTTTTCAGGGACATGCGGAACAGGGCGTTGGTGGCGGACCCGGAACTAGCCGGACTGCTCGCCGTCATCGCCGCGACCGGGCCGTTCGGCGTCGTCGACCTGGTCGCTCACGCCCTCATCCGGCCGGGACTGCGCCGCCTGCTTCCGCCGGAGCTCGTCGAAAAGGTGGTCAGCACCGTCCTCGACGTCAACCTGCTGGTCCTCTCCGCTGACGGCCGCTACCTCCGGCAGTCGCGGCCCAACCAGCCTCGGACGCTGGTCATCGCCGAAGGCCCGGCCGGCGCTCCGGGCGTGTTCCAGGCGATGGCACCACGGCCGCTGCCACCTCTCCAGGTGCATATGGCGCCGTCGGTTCCGGTGCCGGCCGTGGAGTTCAGTGGATTGGTTCCGGAGAGTCTGGGTGGGTTGCGGGCTGCGGTGTCGGCGTTGGTGGTGGCTGGTCGTTTCGGTGTGGGGCGGTCGTTGCGGGCTGGGTTGATGCGGGCTGCGGCGGTGGGGGACGTGGCGGCCGGTGATGCGCTCGGATTGTTGGATCACGTGGGTCGGCAGGTTGAGCTGATGTGGTCGCGGTTGGGTGTGGTCACGCCGGAGTTGGTGCCGGCGGTGCGGGAGGAGTTTCACGACCTGCTGTTGTTGGTGGATCAGGCGTATGGGCAGGGCGGTGCGGTGCTGGGGGAGCCGGCGCCGGGTGTGGCGGTGTTGACCGGTGGTGTGCATGCCGATGCGGAGCCGGCGTCGGTGGAGTGGTTGCGCGCTGTGGGGTTGTCGGAGGTGGCTGCGGGGCGGGTCGCGGCTGCGGGGGTGGTGGATCGGGTTGGGGTGAACCAGGTCAGATCCAGGTTGGATCTGGCTTTGGATGTGCGTGGTGTGCGGCGGTTGGTGGGGTTGGCGGAGGTGTTGGGTGGGGTGCCGGTGGTGGGGTCGGCGCCGGTGTATGCGGTGGCGCGTGATCTGGGGTTGCATCCGGAGCAGGTGGTGGCTGCTGTGGGTGAGGTGGTGGATCGGGTTGCTGGGGACAGCGTGGTGGTGGATCCGCCGGGGGTGGCGTGGGTTGATCGTGTGGTGGCGGAGTTGGCGGGGGAGGGGGTGCGTTCTCGGGTTGATGTGAGTGATGTGGTGCGGTTGGCGTCGGGGTTGGGGTTGGACGCTGCTGAGCGGGCGCAGTTGTATCGGTTGCGCGGCGATGGTGTGCCGTTGGCGTTGTTGGCGCAGGTGCCGGGTGAGTTGGCGTTGCGCAGTGTGTGGGCGAGTGGGGAGCGGTATTCGCTTTCTTCTGCGGAGTTGGCGCAGAGGTTGGGTTTGGCGGGGTCGGGTGCGGTGGTGGCGGCGGCGCAGGTGTTGGGTGTGGCGCCGTTTGATGTGTTCTTTGTGGTGTCGCGGTGGCCGGGGCTGGTCGCGGGTGTGCGGGTCGAGGTGGTGGATCCGGGTGTGGTGGGTGAGGCCCGGGTGGTGGCGGTGCGTCGGCAGGGTGAGTTGTTCGCCGAGGCGATCCGGGATCGTCTGGTCGGGCACGGGTTCGACGAGGCGTTGATTTCTGAGTGGTTGGGCAACAGTGCCCGGCTCGGTTTCTTCGTCCAACATCTGCGCGAGTTGATCACCGGGCCGGACCCCGACTCCAACCACCACATTTTGCTCCTGATCGGAGCGGCACTGCCGACAGCGCGGCCGGGGGTCATCATCGATGAACTCGCGGTGCTGCCGGACGCGCCCCCGCACGCGTCGATCGAGGCGGCATTCGAGCGCAGGCGCGAGCAGCGTGCCCACCGAGCCGATCAGATGCCGGTGACCGCCGCTCAGGTGCGGCTCGCCGAGGACGGCGCTGACCGGTTGCGGGGGTTGGCCGAGCATACGGGTGTGGCGCCGGACGCGCAGGAGGTGTTGCGTCTGGCGTATCTGGCCGGTGGTGCTGATCCGGCGGATGTCGCCGATCTGGCGATCGGTCTGCGGGTCGACGTCTCGTTGCTGTCGCCACTGGTGCCGTTGCTGGCCCGGGTGCCATCGCTCGACCCGCAAGACCGGCCAGGGACCGACAAGCTGGTCGAGGCCATCCAAGAGTTTCTGGATGTCACCACGGACGACCGGTTGCTGGAGACGCTGCTGTGGGCCGCCGTCCGGGGCGACGGACCCGACGGCCCACTGCTGCTGTCCGAGCTACGCCACCTGGCAGGCCGCAGCAGCGACCACCTGACCTTCATGTCCGGCCATCTGCGGCAGAACCTGCTACGGGTGCGCAATAGTGAAGGCCCGATCACGGTGGCGGCCACAGCGATGAACCGCGCTCTCCCGCCGGACAGCCCGGTCCGGGAGATACTCGACGCGATCCAGCGTCTGGCCAGCGCAAGCAGCGATCTCGCGCTCAACGACGACCACCGCTCCGAGATCGAGGCGGCGGAGACTGCGGGAACGGCAGCCCTGGACGTCCATCGCATCGCAGACTTCGGCAGCGAGCGGGCAGATACTGTGGCCGACCGGCTGCGCCACCTGAACGACAGAGATGTGCCAGCGAGCTCGCCGATAGGCCGCGCGTTCGCGCTGGTCATCGACGCCGCCCGACTGGCCGGAGACGGCCTGCTGCGGGCCACGGAGAGCCTGGCCGCACCGCTGAAGATCCTGGCCCGGGAGATCGTCGAGCAGCTTGGCGAGATCGCCAGCGGTCTGGCTCACATGCTGGCCGCGCACTTCCGGACGCAGGACGGAGCCACCGCGGCCGAGTGGGCGTCCTTCGTCGAAGCCCAGCTGCTACCGGACGAGCACGGCAGCCGGCCGTTCGAGCGAAGCGTGAGAGCCGACCCCGACCTGCTGCTTGCGCCGTACTGGGCTCGTCACCTCAGGATCCCGGAATTCGAGGTCAGGCAGGCCCTCAGGCGCCCCGAGCCGATAGACCTCGCCGAGGTGCCGGAGCTGTCCCGGGTTATCGGCATCGCACCTTCGCGCCTGTTCGACAAGCTCAAAGCGGACGGCGGCTGGCTGTCCGGTTACGCCGAGGCGAAGGCCGAGGCGGTGGACGACCTCGGCAGTAACACGTTGAACGCGGCCGCGCAGCGGGCGGTCGCGACGGTCGCCCTAAAGACCGGAATTCGTCCGGCCCGGCTGATCCGGCTATTGCGACCGCTGTGGAAGTCGGGTGATGAACGCCTGCGCACCGATGAGGACGTGCTCGCGTATCTCCGCGAGCAAACAAAACCTGTGATCGAGCTGTTCCGCGTCGCCACGAGACATCCGTTCGTCTTCATGAGCGATCTCGGCCTGACCTTCGGCGATCTCGACGATCCGGACCGGGTCGCCGCAGCAGCCCGGCAGTGGCGTGCCGCGGTGCTCGGATTGAGCGGGCCGGAGGCGGCGCTCCTCGAGGGGCGACCTTGGTTCAATCTCGATATCTGGCTCGGTATTCTTGATGACCTGCGGGCCGAGCGGGCCGAGCGGGACCCGGCCGGCGGGTGGGACCTGGAGAACATCCGCAACGTCAGCGCGCTCCTCGGCCATCTCAGCAAGCAATGGATCATCACATTCAGTCTGCACGTCGACCGTGTGCCGAGCAATGTGGAGGCGATCGCCGACGAGTGGGCGGTGGAGAACGTCGGCCGGCTCTTCATGGTTTCGGCAATGTTGCGGACCGACCCTCAGGACTTGGCCCTGGCGTGGCCCGGTGACCCGGACGACCTGCGCGAGCGACTGTCCGTTCTCGACACCGAGCCGGACCGCCTCACCGCGGTGACTCGGGTGGTCAACGAGCTGACGGAGCACGGCTGGCACCCGCCAGCCTACGCGTCGGTTCCGGCCCAGCTTGCCCTGGTCGCCACCAACAGCCAGCGGATGCCGGAAAATCTCTCATCGCTGATCAGAACCGATCACACCATAACCGAGCTGATCAGCGCCGCCGTGGAGACGTTCGCCCGATCATCTAATCCTGCCCTCGGCGACCCGCGTTTCCTCGCCACATACCTCAATTCGGCCCCGTCATCGCACGGCGCGTCCGCCAAGGAAGTTCGCAACCAGGCGGGGCAGTCCGCGGTCGGCCAGCTCGCCGAGGACGCGCTTGCCTGGTCCGACTGGCTGAGGCAGCAGTATCAGATCGCACCCGAGGAGATCCCGCCGCTGGCCCGACGGAGCATTCAGACCGGCCACGATTTGAGCCTGCTGGACGAGCCCACCGACTACGCCCGAGGGATGCTCGACGACTGGCGCGCGGCCGCCTTTCCGGACTACTTCCAGAAACGACTACTGGACCTTGCCGAGAGGTTCCGGGACGACGACGCCGCGCTGCTGGCCGGCGTCCGAGATCTCGGCTACCGGGTGGCGATGGCCGGCCGGTCGGCGACGCCCGGCCTTCCCCGGCCGACGCTGCCGGCCGACGCGCGGGTGGCAATAGCACTTATTGTGGATCACGGTGGTCCCGCCGCCCGTGGCCAGCTCTCCGCGCTCGTCGGCGGTCGCACCGACGTCGAGGTAACAGCCACGCAGGTCAACGCCCAGGATTACGTCCACATCGCCCTCGACATGCCCGGCCTTGAGCCGAGGTGGTCACTCCTCGGCGAATTGCTGCAGGTGGCCGCCCAATTCCGCGTCAGACTCGTCTCCGTCGAGGTACGCGGTGGTGAGGGATTCTTTCTAAACCTCCCCCTTCTCGTCGGTGACCCGGGGGCCCGAGAGCTCCTACTCCTGGCCCTGACCATGCCGGGAGCCCCCGACGAAAGGCTGCGCGTTCTCGGCTGGAGTCGGGTCGCGTACCCGGAGCGAGAATCCGACTCGATCCCAGAGTTCGACTTGACCCCGGAACCCGCCGGTACGACCACCGAGCAGTTCGCGGTCTTCCCCGCCGGTCCACTACGCGCGCTAGCCATGCTCGTCGCGGAGCGACCCCGGCGGGAACGTCAGACCGTGCAGGCGCTGATTCAGGAGAGCGTCCGGTGGCAGGACGCGGCGCCTGAGACATGGTCCGACGGCGGTGAGACGTTCTCCGAGTCTGGAACGGGGGCGATCGGGCGTTCGAGTCCCCTCCAGGTCGAGGAGCAGGACAGGCCGTCCTCGGTCACCGACATCATCCCGGTGCCGGCCAATCTGAACCGGCCGATCGGTACCGCGATCGCCACCGGGCCGGACGCACTGGCCATCGCGATCATGAGGGCCGCGGATGGGCAGCAGGTGCGGCTGTCTGCCGAGGTCCGCGATCCTGAGGTCCTGTGGCAGTACGTGGCGACGGATGTTTGGGTCGGTGCCGGCACGGCGTCGGCGATGCGCATCTCCACCGCAGCGGCGATCGGCTACCTGCTCGACGAGCGTGTCCGGGCCGCCGTCGTACGCGCCTGGGAACTGCGGCACCCGTCCGATACTGCGCGGCTGCCCGACATCATGGCCAGTCCGGACGAACTCCGCTTCGTGGCCCACGCGCTGGAGAACGAGGGCCACCTGTCGGCTGCGGCGCTGGTGCGGCGGGTGGCCGGTGGGTTGTCGGCGGAGCGGATGTATGAGGCCATGCTGGCTGACGCGGCGTTGCGGGCTTCGTTGCCGGTGGAGGTGGTGGCCAGGGCTGTCGGTCAGTCGCTGGGTGTCCGGCTCGTGGTTGTTAGTGCGGGTGAGTCCGTCGGGGTGGGGTTCGGTCCGGACGGTGCGCCGTTGCTGTTCGTCGAGGCGCGGGATGGCGGTTTCGGGGAGTACGTGAATGAGGCCATGGTCGCGGTGGCCGAGTCGGGCGCGGGCGTTGAGGACGTTGCCGTTGGGGGCGGCGATGTCCAGGTGCACATGGCGCCGTTTGTTGCGGTGCCGGATTCGGGGCTGGGTCACTCTGTGCCGGAGAGTCTGGGTGGGTTGCGGGCTGCGGTGTCGGCGTTCGTGGTGGCTGGTCGTTTCGGTGTGGGGCGGTCGTTGCGGGCTGGGTTGATGCGGGCTGCGGCGGTGGGGGACGTGGCGGCCGGTGATGCGCTCGGATTGTTGGATCACGTGGGTCGGCAGGTTGAGCTGATGTGGTCGCGGTTGGGTGTGGTCACGCCGGAGTTGGTGCCGGCGGTGCGGGAGGAGTTTCACGACCTGCTGTTGTTGGTGGATCAGGCGTATGGGCAGGGCGGTGCGGTGCTGGGGGAGCCGGCGCCGGGTGTGGGGGCGCTGACCGGTGGTGTGCATGCCGATGTGCGGTTGGCGTCGGTGGAGTCGTTGCGGGGTGTGGGGTTGTCGGAGGTGGCTGCTGCGCGGGTGGCGGCTGCCGGGGTGGTGGATCTGGTCGCGCTGGATCGGGTCAGGTCCGGGTTGCGTTTGGACGCCTCTGGTGTGCGGCGGTTGGTGGGGTTGGCGGAGGTGTTGGGTGGGGTGCCGGTGGTGGGGTCGGCGCCGGTGTATGCGGTGGCGCGTGATCTGGGGTTGCATCCGGAGCAGGTGGTGGCTGCTGTGGGTGAGGTGGTGGATCGGGTTGCTGGGGACAGCGTGGTGGTGGATCCGCCGGGGGTGGCGTGGGTTGATCGTGTGGTGGCGGAGTTGGCGGGGGAGGGGGTGCGTTCTCGGGTTGATGTGAGTGATGTGGTGCGGTTGGCGTCGGGGTTGGGGTTGGACGCTGCTGAGCGGGCGCAGTTGTATCGGTTGCGCGGCGATGGTGTGCCGTTGGCGTTGTTGGCGCAGGTGCCGGGTGAGTTGGCGTTGCGCAGTGTGTGGGCGAGTGGGGAGCGGTATTCGCTTTCTTCTGCGGAGTTGGCGCAGAGGTTGGGTTTGGCGGGGTCGGGTGCGGTGGTGGCGGCGGCGCAGGTGTTGGGTGTGGCGCCGTTTGATGTGTTCTTTGTGGTGTCGCGGTGGCCGGGGCTGGTCGCGGGTGTGCGGGTCGAGGTGGTGGATCCGGGTGTGGTGGGTGAGGCCCGGGTGGTGGCGGTGCGTCGGCAGGGTGAGTTGTTCGCCGAGGCGATCCGGGATCGTCTGGTCGGGCACGGGTTCGACGAGGCGTTGATTTCTGAGTGGTTGGGCAACAGTGCCCGGCTCGGTTTCTTCGTCCAACATCTGCGCGAGTTGATCACCGGGCCGGACCCCGACTCCAACCACCACATTTTGCTCCTGATCGGAGCGGCACTGCCGACAGCGCGGCCGGGGGTCATCATCGATGAACTCGCGGTGCTGCCGGACGCGCCCCCGCACGCGTCGATCGAGGCGGCATTCGAGCGCAGGCGCGAGCAGCGTGCCCACCGAGCCGTTCAGCTACCGGTGACCGCCGCTCGGGTGGGGCTGGGTGAAGGTGACACTGACCGGCTGAGAGGGCTGGCCGCACGTACGGGTGTGGTGCCGGACGCGGAAGAGGTGTTGCGCACGGCGTATCTGGCTGGTCGCGATAATCCGGCGGACGTGGCCGATGTCGCGATCGGTCTGCGGGTCGATGTGTCGTTGCTGTCGCCCCTGGTGCCTTTGCTGGCCCGGGTCGCCGCACTGGACCCGCAATACCGGCTCTCGAACGACCAACTCATCGAGGCCATCCAACGATTCCTGCACATCGACGCCGACGCCGACGACAGGCTACTCGAAACGCTGCTGTGGATCGGTAGCCAGGGCAACGGACCCTACGGCCTCCTCCTCTCCGAACTACGCCTCCTCTCGCGAGAGTCCGCCGAGACTCCATCTCAGACGCGCCGGAGGAACGAAGATCAGCTTCATTTCCGCACCTCGGACGCGATCGGGTTGATCCCACCAATCCGGCGGGCGCTCCCTCGGAGCACGTTCCCGCAGCGAGTTCTACGACAGCGACGCACCAAGGTGGACCGCATCCTCGATTCCGTCGAAACCGTTATTTCTGAGGCCGGTTATACGGCGTCCAGAGCTCTCGGCGAGGGAAACTGGTCCAAGGCGTCTGCGGCTGGAAAGGCGGCTCTCAGAGTTCATGAGTTGGCCGGTCCCGGCAATCATCATCGGGCCGATATCGTGAAGCACCGGCTGAGCCGATCGGACGGCGACGACCTGCCAGTGGCCTCGCCGGAGGGCATCACGCTGGCCATCGATGCTCTTCGGCTGACCGCGGACGGCGGGCTGCGGGCCACGGAGGGCTTGGACCGGCCTCGACGGCTTCTGATCCGATTCCTTACCGACAAGCTCCTCGAGATAGCCGAGCTCCTGGGCGATACGCTGGCCGCCATCCTGCAGCAAGCTGGTGAGACGAATGCGGCAGAATGGGCGTCTCGTATCAAAGCTGCGCTGCCATCGGACGCACTCGGCGACCAGCCTGCGGATCGGTACACGACCAGTGACCCCGACTTTCTGCTCGCCGTCCTCCAGGCCGAGCGTTTGGGAAGCCCGATCAGCGAACTCGAGTTCGCCGCCGCGCGCGCCGCAGCCCCAGACCTGCTGATGATGCTGCAGTTGGCTGAGCGTCGCCGGAGCCTTCCGATCGCTGAACTGATCGAGGGACTGTCCCGGGATCCTGGCTTCCTGGCCGGCCTGGTGGACGCGGTCAACGAGTGGCGCGACGCCGCATGGCAGACGCACAACATCATGCTCGTCGCCCACATTCTGGAAATCCGTCCGGCGCGCCTACTCCGGATGTGGCAGGGGCTGGCGGGGCGTGGCGAGCGCATCGCGATGAGCACGATTACGTCTACCGCATTCGTCCAGCGCAATCTCGCGGTGTTGACTGAGTGGTTCCCGGCGAAGCAAGGCCTGCAAAGCGTGTTTATGAGTGACTTCCGGTTGACTTTTGGGGATCTTGAACCTCCGGCTGTTGCTCGTGTGGAGGCGGCGGCGGCGCTGTGGTATTCGGCGGTGTTGGGGTTGGGTGAACGGCTTGCGGGCGAGGTGCTGGGGCGTGAATGGTTCCGGTTGGAGTCGTGGCTTGGGGTATTGGAGGGGTTGCGGGCGGAACGTGCGGCGCAGGATCCGGGGGGTGGTTGGGATGTGGTGAACCTGCGGCGGGTGGGTGTGTCGTTGGGGGGTTTGAGTGAGGAGTGGTTGACGGGTTTCAGTTTGGCCGTGGGTCGGGTGCCGGTGGTCGAGGATGTGCGGGGGGTGGCTGCGCGGTGGGGGGTGACGCGGTCGGATCGGTTGTTGATGGTGTCGTCGTTGGTGCGTACCGCCCCGGAGGCTTTCGCGTCGGTGTGGGCTGGTGAGTCGGAGGATTTGCGGGCTCTGTTGTCGGTGTTGGATACCGAGGCGGATTTGCTGACGGCGGTGTCAGGTGTTGTCCTGGCGTTGCGTGAGGCGGGTTGGCGGGCGCCGGCTTATGCGGGGGTGCCGGAGCTGGTCGCGCGGGTGGCGGTGCAGGCTGAGCGGATTCCGTCGGATCTTTCGGAGTTGGCGGATGTTGTTGGGCGGGGGCAGGTTGATCTGCTGGAGGCGGCGGATCAGGCGTTCGAGGTGTCCGGGATTGCGGCGGTGGGTGATCCGCGCTTGTTTGCCGCGTATGTGCGTTCGGTGGGGCAGCCTGCCGACGTGTCGTCGAAGACGTACCGCGAAGTCGAGCGGATTCCGGTCGGGCAATTGGCTGCTGACGCGGTGGCGTGGGCTGAGGGTTTGCGGGAGCGTTTTCAGATTCCGCCGGAGCAGATCTGGGCGTTGCACGAGCGCAGTCATCAGACCGGGCGCAGTCTGGCGGTCCTGGACGAGCCGACAGACGGCGCCCGCGGCCTTCTCGACGACTGGCTCTCCGCCACCTTCGCCGAGCACTACGAACAACGGTACAACCGGATCGTCGAAGAATCCTCGGACGACGCCCAGTTGCTGGACAACATCCAGCACCTCTACGCCAGGGTAACGGCGGCTGGTCGCACGACGTTGCCTCGCTCGGCCTGGCTGCGGTTCCCGGGCAGCATGGAGGTACGGGTGGATCTTTGGATGGTCGGGGAGGCTGAAGTCTCCGATCTCCACTATCTCGGCATGCATTACGACGTCACTGTGACCACGGACAACGATCGCCTGCTGGCGGTCATGACCATCAACGGCGAATCGCCGGATTGGTGGCTGCTTGACGAGCTGATGGAGGCCGCCGCTGGAGACGGCCTTGATGTCAACCGCATCGACCTCACTGCGGGCCAGACCATGGTGCGGGTGGACGACTTCATCCACCTTGACAGGAGTGCTCGACAGCTCCTGTTCCTGGCGCTGACGGACGACGACCCGCTGCCCCGCCTGGCCGTTCTCGGTTGGAGCCGGGATGAGGATCCGGAGCGCCGGCTCCGGCGCACTCCCGAGACTGCCGGCACGACTGCGGCGGATTTCGTCGTCATCCCGCACGGGCGGCCGCGCGCGCTGGCGATGCTGCACGCGGCCCGTCTGCGGCGAGCCGCGGAGCCTTCGCCAACGAGAGAAAGTCTGCCCGTGCCGGTCACGCTGTCGCGGCCGCTCGGTAAGGCGGTAGCAACCGGGCCGGACGGGCTGGCCATGGCGGTAATGGCCGCCAGTCGGGGGCAGGGCGTGCCGTTGCCGGCCGGAATCAGCGACACCGCCAGTCTGTGGCAATACGTGAGGACCCGGACTCAGCAAGCTGTCGTTGAGCCGCCGCCGATATCTACCTTCTCCCAGGCGATCGTCGACCTGTTGGACGGCGAGCCTCAGGAGGCGTTAGCGATAGCCAATGATCTGTTGCATCCATCGATGCCTGATTTCCTGGAGGCGGGGCTCCTGGCGTCCGCGCTGGAGAGCGAGGGCCACCATTCGGCAGCGGCGCTGCTTCGGCGGATGGCAGATGGGCTGTCGGCCGAGCGGACGTACGGCGCCATGCTGGCCGATTCACGACTGCGGACTTTAGTGCCGGCGGAGGTGCTGGCCCGGGCCGTCAGCCATGCGCTGGATATCAGGTTGGTGGTTGTCGGTGCGGGTGACTCTGCGGGGGTGGCGACCGGTCCGGTGGGTCGGCCGTTGTTGTTTGTGGAGGCGCGTGATGGGGGTTTTCGGGAGTACGTGAGCGACTCGGCCATCGCGGTGGCCGAGCCGGGCGTGCGGGTTGAGAATCCCGATTCGCCGGATGGCGATGATCGGCAGAGTGTCGCTGGGGGCGGCAATCTCCAAGTGTATGTGGCGCCGTTTGTTCCGGTGCCGGATTCGGGGCTGGGTCACTTTGTGCCGGAGAGCCTGGGCGGGTTGCGGGCTGCGGTGTCGGCGTTGGTGGTGGCTGATGGCTTTGGTGTGGGGCGGTCGTTGCGGGCTGGGTTGATGCGGGCTGCGGCGGTGGGGGATGTGGCGGCTGGTGCTGTCCTTGGGGTGTTGGGTCATCTGGGTCGGCAGCTTGATGTGATGCGGTCGCGGTTGGTGGTGGGGACGCCGGAGTTGGTGCCGGCGGTGCGGGAGGAGTTTCACGACCTGCTGTTGTTGGTGGATCAGGCGTATGGGCAGGGCGGTGCGGTGCTGGGGGAGCCGGCGCCGGGTGTGGGGGCGCTGACCGGTGGTGTGCATGCCGATGTGCGGTTGGCGTCGGTGGAGTCGTTGCGGGGTGTGGGGTTGTCGGAGGTGGCTGCTGCGCGGGTGGCGGCTGCCGGGGTGGTGGATCTGGTCGCGCTGGATCGGGTCAGGTCCGGGTTGCGTTTGGACGCCTCTGGTGTGCGGCGGTTGGTGGGGTTGGCGGAGGTGTTGGGTGGGGTGCCGGTGGTGGGGTCGGCGCCGGTGTATGCGGTGGCGCGTGATCTGGGGTTGCATCCGGAGCAGGTGGTTGCCGGCGTGGGGGATGTGGTGCAGCGGGTTGCGGGGGACTCGGTGCTGGTGGATCCGCCCGGTGGGCCGTGGGTGGATCGTGTGGTGCAGGCGTTGGCGGGAGAGGGGGTGCGTAATCGGTTAGATCTGGCTGATGTGGTGCGGTTGGCGTCGGGGTTGGGTTTGGACGCTGCTGAGCGGGCGGGGTTGCATCGGTTGTGGAGCAGCGATGTGCCGTTGGGGTTGTTGGCGCAGGTGCCGGGCGAGTTGGCATTGGAGAGTATCCGGGCGCGTCGGGAGCAGGATTCGCTGAATCTTGCGGAAATGGCGCGGGCGTTGGAGTTGGGTGGCCCGGAGTCGGTGGTGGCGGCGGCCGGGGTGTGGGGTGTTGAGCCGTTTGATGTGTTCTTTGTGGTGTCGCGGTGGGCGGGGTTGGTCGCGGGTGTGCGGGTCGAGGTGGTGGACCCGGAGGTGGGGGGTGAGGCGCGAACGGCGGCCCTGCGTCGGCAGGGTCGGGTGTTCGGGGAGGCGGTGCGGGACCGTCTGGTACGGCACGGTTTTGATGAGGCGTTGATCGGTGAGTGGGCGCGGAACAGTTCCCGGCTGGGATTCTTTGTTCAGCACCTGGGTGAGTTGTTTGGTTCGCGGGATCCGGATGCGCAGCGGTTTGCGGTGCGGTTGGTGGCGGCGGCAGTGCCGGAGGTGCGGCCGGAACGGGTGATCGATTGGGTGTTCGGGTGGCCGGATGTGCCGGTGCCGGTGGCGGTCGAGGCGGGGTGGGAGCGGCGGTGGGAGCAGATTGCCCAGCAGTTCGGGCAGGTGGCGGTGACGGCGGCGCGGGTGGGCCTTGGTGATGGTGGCGTCGAGCAGTTGACGGGGTTGGCGGGGCGTACGGGGGTGGCGCCGGTCGCGGAGGATGTGTTGCGCACGGCGTACCTGGCCGGTGGTGCTGATCCGGCGGAGGTGGCCGCCTTTGCTGTCGGTCTGGGCGTCGACGTGTCGTTGTTGGCGTCGTTGGTGCCGTTGCTCAGCCGGGTGGCGTCGCTGGATCCCCGGTATCGACCGTCGGCTGACGAGTTGGCCACTGCGGTTCGGCAGTTCCTCAGCGTCGACGGTAGGGGTCGGTTGCTCGAAGAGCTGTTGTGGGCCGGGGTCCGCGGCAACGGCCCCGATGGCCTGCTACTGACCGAACTACGCTACCTACGGCATCAGCTACCCGAACTGAACCTTTCCGCCTTTGAATACGAAGTCGGTAATAAGACGCGGATCGCCCAGGCTCTCTTTAAAGTCAGGCGTGACAGCTCGCTGCTTAGGGCAGCCGTCCGCTCGACCGGCTCGTCTCCATCCGTTCTGAGCGTCCTCGAACAGGCCTACCAGACGGCCGACAGGGCGGGCAAAGTCGCGGGAGGCGAGCCGCCGGAGATCCGTATGGTCGCGGCTCGCGAGGCCGGGCAGGCGGCGTTGGAGGTTCATCGGTTGGCCGATTTCGGCGGCGACCGGGCGGACACTGTGAACGACCGGCTGCGAAGACTGGACGACAACGACGACGAGTTGCCCATGACCTTGCCGGAGGCTCGCGACCTCACCTTGGCCGTCGACGCTCTCCGGCTGGCCGTAGACGGCGTGCTGCGCGCCACAACGGACCTGGACCGATCCCTGAAGATCCTCGTCCGGCAGTTCACCGGTCAGCTGCTCGAGATGGCACTCGGCCTGGCCGAACGAATTCCTGCCACCTTCCCGGTTCAAGACGGAGCGACTACGGTCGAGTGGGCGTCGTTCGTTGACCAGGTGCTACAACCGGACGACGAGGACGGCGTCTGGCCGTTCGTCCGGCTGGAGACCGGCGATGCCGACCTGTTGCTCGCCGGCTCGTTCTGGGGGGAGCGGTATGACCTCGCGGTCGAGGACGCCGAGACCATCGTGGTCGGTTCGGGGGCCGTCAACGTTCCGGAGTTGCTGGAACTGGTCCAGCGCACGGGGGTCAACACGGAGCCCCTGGTCGAAGCCATCGATGCCGACCCCGGCTGGTTGGTCGGTTTTGTCGATGCGGTGACCGCTGCGGTGGGTGAGTTTGGGGACGACGTCGTCACCGACACGGCGCTGGTCGGTATCGAGGGCGCGGCCCGCGATGCGGGGATTCGTCCGGCGCGTCTCATGCGGATGGCGTTGACGTTGTGGGAGGCAGATGACAGGCAGGTCGCGGGGAACCCGGAGGCATTGAGCGACTACGTGCTGGACCAGCTTGATGCGTTGGCGGAGTGGTTCCCCGCGGAAGGGAGTTTGCAGGGTGCGTTGATGAGCGATTTCCGGCTCACTCTTGGGGATCTTGGAAATGTGGGTCGCGTGCAGGCGGCGGTTGGGTGGTGGTATTCGGTGGTCTTGGGGATGGGTGGACAGGAGGCAGGTGATCTGGTCGGTCGTGAGTGGTTCGAGTTGGAATCGTGGCTGGGTGTTTTGGGGGGTCTGCGGGCGGAGCGGGAAGAGCAGGAGCCAGCGGGTGGCTGGGCGCTGGACAACATCCAGCGGGTGGGTGTGTCGTTGGGGGGTCTCAGTCAGGAGTGGGTGACTGCCTTCAGTTTGTTTGTCGGTCGGGTGCCGCTGGTTGAGGAGGTGCGGGGAGCCGCTGCGGAGTGGGGGGTGACGCAGGCGGGTCGGTTGTTGATGGTGTCGTCGTTGGTGCGGACGGATCCGGTGGACTTCGGGCGGGCGTGGCCTGGAGATCCGCAGGAGTTGCGGATCCTGTTGTCGGGGTTGAACACCGAGACGGATCGGTTCACGGCGGTGACGGCTGTGGCGGATGCTCTAGTGCGGGCGGGTTGGCGGGCGCTGGCTTATCCGGGGGTGCCGGCGTTGTTGGCTCGGGTGGCGCTGAGCGCGGAGCGGATTCCGACCGATCTGGCGCAGGATGCCTACAGCACAGGTCGTGCCCAGACGGATCTGTTGACTGCGGCGCAGGAGGCGTTTGCGCTGTCCGGGGTCAAGGATCTGGGGGATCCGCGGTTGTTCCTCGCCTACGTCCGTTCAGTGGTGCCGCCGGATGACGATCCGTCGAAGTCGTATCTCGCCGTCAAGCGGATGCCGGTGCGGCAGCTGGCCCATGATGCGGTGAACTGGGCCCGGGGTTTGTGGGCGCAGTATGAGATTCGGCCCGAGGAGATTCGCAGGTTGTCCGACCAGAGCAGGGCGGGTGGGCACACGCTGGCGTCGCTGAACCAGCCGACGGCCGCTGCCCGCGAACTGCTCGATGACTTGCGCTCGGCCGCTTTCGAGGAGCACTTCGCACAGCGGATCGCCCGGATCGTCAGGCAGTCCCCGAACGACGCCGAGTTGCTGGACACCATCCGGGACCTCAGCGACCGAGTAGCGGCCACCGGACGGACGACCCTGCCCAGATTTCCCATTCCGAAGCTGCTCCACGACGTGACCGTCACAGTGGTCCTCCAGCCGGCCGAGGACCGTGAAAACCTTTTCGACCGCGGCTTCCCTCTGAGCGACCGCCCCGGCATCAGATTCACCTATGACGACAGCCAGGGCACGTCGACGCTTCGGGTAGACCTCGATCTGGACGCTGAGCGACCCGACTGGGAACTCCTTGACGATCTGTCGCAAATATCCCAGACCGCCGGCATCACGGTCTCCCGCGTCATCGTCCGTATCGGACGGCTTCAGGTACGCGTGGATGCCCTCGTTGGCCTTGACCAAGGTGCCCGGCAGCTCCTGCTGCTCGCCCTGATGACGCCGGAGGGCCTGCAGCAACGCTTGGCCGCCCTCGGCTGGAGTCGCAGCCCGACCGAACTGTCGCTCCGGCGCACCCCCGAGACGGTCGGCACGGCCGTGTCGGACTTCGCCGCCTTCCCGGATCGTCAGCTGCGCGCGCTGGCCATGCTCGGCGCCGCCAGTGTGCGGCGAGCTGCCGGGGCCCAGGCATCGGTTGCCAACGTCGCAGACGACATGTCCGTCGACAGACCCAGCCCAGCGTCGGTCGATAATCCGGACACCGAGATGTCCGATGTCCCGGACGACATCCAGGTGCCATCCACCCTGTCCCGTCCGGTCGCCGCGGCAGTCGCCGTCGGACCGAACGCGCTGGCCACGTCGGTGCTGGTGGCGGCAGCGGGACAGGACGTTCGCCTGCCGGCCGGTGTCAGCGCCGCGAACCTGTGGCAGTACGTGGCGACCCAGGTCCGTAACGGCGCCATCGACCCGCCCGCGCTGCGCACCCCGCGGCGGGAGGCGATCTCCCTTCTGCTCGACGACGACACAGGGGCGGCGATCGAACGGGCCTGGGACCTGTGGCATCGAAACCGCCCAGCCAGCTTGGCCCACATCCTTGCCGATTCGGATCTGCGGTTCGTCGCCTACGCACTGGAGAACGAGGACCACCATGCCGGCGCGGCGCTGGTCCGACGGGTAGCCGCAGGGAACCTCTCGGTCGCCGAAACCTACGCCCAGATGCTGGCCGAGCCGGAACTACGGACCGCCCTACGGTCGGACATCCTGGCCCAGGCCGTCGGCTACGCCCTGGGCGTCAACCTGGTCGTCGTCGAAGGGGGGGAGTCCGCCGGCTTCGGGTTCGGCCCGGAGAACGCGCCGCCGCTGTACATCGAGCAGCACGACGATGGCTACGGCGCGTACCTCCCGGCCGGGGCCGTAGACGCGATGGTCTGGACGGCCCCGGTGGCAGAACCAGCCGTTGTCGAGGTGCCGGCGGATCGGATCGAGATGGCCCGGGTCGCCGCCGGCATCCGCAGCGACCTCACCCAGGGCTTCGGCCGCACCCTGGCGACGCGGCTGGCCCAGCACCCCGACACGCTGGCCCTGGTGGAGAACTTGCGCACGGGTGCCGCTCAACTCCAGAGCGCGCTGCTGGGCAAGGGGAACCTGCCGTCGGCCGCTGTCGGGGACATGTACCAGAACCTGCTCCGTACCCTCGACCAGACGCTCGGCGTCGTCCGCGCCCAGCTGCCGGACATGGCGGCGGCGCTGCCGACCGTGGCCGGCGTGGTCGACGCCTGGAGGTCGGAGCCGGTCGACCACAGCGTCCGTAAGCCGGGCCAGGCCGCCTGGATGCGCGGGCGGCTCACCATGATCGGCACGGCGGAGTCGTGGTCGTCGGCCGAGCGGCTGGTGACCTCGGTGTCCGACCTCGCGGCGGCGGCCGGCCGGCCGGTGACGCTGATCCGGGGTGAGAGTCTGCCCCAGCCGGCCGGGCAGGCCTCGTCGGCCCGGGCCGAACCGGCCTGGGGTGGCGCCGAGCTGCGGGCGCTGACCAGCCTGCTGTCCCGGTACGGCGAGCCGGCACGCGACGCCGTCGACCTGACCACGCTCGGGTCGGTGCTGGCCGCGAGTCCGGTTCCGCCGGTGGTCGTCACCACCGGTGGGTCGGCCGCGCTGACCACGCTTCTGCGCCGTCAGGGCGTCGTGCAGATCGTCCGGGTGCCCACCGCCCTCGGTTCGGCCTGGCAGATGATCGCCTCGAACGCCGCCGAGCCGGTGGTCGAGGCCGAGCAGTTGACCGGTGACCTCTTCGCCCGGGCCGGGGAGATCGCGGTACCGCCGGCCGGGGCCCCACCGGAGGTGCTCGGCGGTTGGCTCGCGCAGCCGACTTGGTCCGCCGCCGGTGACTACCTCGCCGAGCACCTGACCGAGCTGCGCGAGCCGGGGGTGAAGGCCGCGCTGGATACCATGCGGGTGGCCGACCCGGACAACCGCGAGTTGGCCGCGTACCAGGTCGTGCTGAACGCGGCCGAGCGCTTCGGCGGCATGGGCGACGAGGTGCTGGACCGTTGGCGGCCGGCGGCGACCAGCAACGCCCTGGGCGTCGACCACATGGCCGATCCTCCGCCTACCGGTCCGGTTCCACCCCGGTTCCTCACCGAGTTCCTCGGTGACATGGACTCCTACGACCTGCGTCGCGGGTGGAACGACACGCTGCTCAGGCTGCTCTACTCCGGGCAGTTGAGCAGCCTGGACGTGGTCGCGCTGAGTCGGGCGCTCCTCGCGGCCGACGGTGAGGCGTCCACCGTGGACCGCGGCGCGACGAACACCAGGGTGTTCACCGCGATTGCCGCCGTGCTGGCGATGACCCCGCAGGAGGCGCAGGAGCACTGGGCCGACCCCGCCGGCCCGTTCAAGCTGGCCGAGTCACTGCTGGAGACCTGCGTGGTGACGCCTACCGACCGGTGGCTGTGGGTGCTGCGGATCGCCGGGCTGCGGGACCTGCTGGCCGCCGCCGGCCGACCCGGTGCCTTCGGGCCGGAGCACGCCGACCAGCACCGGAGACTGCTCGACCTGCTCGCCACCACCCTGTCCAACTGCTTCTGAGCCGGAGAACCGCATGTTGCGAATGATCTTTCCGGACGCCGCGCCGGAACTCTGCGCCGACGGCATCGCGCTCACCGGCGATGGCGCGTTCCTGGTGGGTTCGCGTCTGGTCACCGCCGACGAACTGGAGGCGGTGGCGGCCCAGCCGCGTCCGGTCAACCCGGGGCTGACCACTCTGGTTCCGCTCAAACCGCCGGTGTTGACCTGGCCGCACCTGCTGACCTACCTGGAGATGCAGCCGTCGCGTTCACTGGACAAGGCCGTGTTCTACCTACCGCCTGCGGTGGTCGGTTCGCGAAGCCTGTCGGATCTCGGCCGCCACGCCGACGAGCTGCGGATGCCGGTGCAGTTTCCGGCGGCGCAGCTGCTCGACGAGGCGCCGGACGCCCTGGTGGGCGCCGCGGACCGGGTGAGCCACCTCGACCGCGCCGGCACTCCGGTCGCTCCTGCCGACGCCGACTTCGTCCAGGTGGAGCCGCTGAACCGGCGTGGTGCCGACGCGTACGCCGACGTGGGCGACGACCTCGTCCCGCTGACCCCCGCGCAGCGGCTCTTCCGGTTGGTGCACATGCCGGAAGGCGTCCAGCTCGGTCAGGCGCCTGGGCTGGTCGCCCAGATGCTGCGCCGGCTACCGGGCGGCCCGGTCCAGGCCGCCGACCCGGTCGTGGCGCCCGAGCAGCTGGGCGACCGGGCCTTCGAGGTGGCCGGTGTCACCGAGGTGCACACCCCCGAGGGGTACGCCGATCTGCGCGCCGGATTGCGGGACCTGCCACGCGGCGGTTCCGCGCTGGTCGTCGTGGAGCACGGCAACGGTGTCGGCGTGTTCCAGGTGACCCACGACCCGCTCACCGAGAGCCTGATGCAGGTCGACGTCGCCACCGGCGCCCCGGGGCTGCTGCCGAACGGGGCCGACCGGATCCGGTACGGCCAGGCCTCCGCTGAGCAGTCGTTCCTCGGCCTGCTGAACGAGCTCCGGCAGGAGCTCTACGCGACGACCCCGACCCGGTCGTGGGCGTCGGCGACCACCGACGGTCAGCACCTGTTGCAGTGGCGTGGCGACAACGACGCCGAGCACAGCGTCGAGGTCATCGGTTCGACAAAGAGCCTGCCGGCGGTCGGACGGACCGCGCACCAGCGCATCGACGACGGTACGTTCCAGAGCGGCGTGATGAAACTGGCCGAACTCAGCGGCCGGTCGCTGGTCGTGCTGGGTGTGGACCGCCCCGGCCAGCCGATGCCGCTCACGGTGTCGAACGACCTCGCGGCGCGCGTCGGTGTGCACGCGCTGGACGGCGACGTGCCGCTGGTGGTGACCAACGGCACCGTCACCGCCGACCTGCGCGCCGAACTCGACAGACTGCACGCCGACCTCGTCTACCAGGCCCCGGGAATGTCCACCGGCGGCGGGCTCAACCTCGGCGCGCCGCCCTGGGCGGTACGCACGCCCGGCGCGGCCGACGACGAGGTCGCGGTCGTCGCCGACGAACTCGACGACTCCGCCATCGTCGACGCCGTGCGGGAGAAGCCGGCCCCCGCCGTGGAGGCGCCGGCCCACCAGCTCTCCGCGCTCATCACCACGCCTCTCACCGCAGGCCGGGAGGAGCTCGACCGGCTGCTGAACGGCGTACGCGATCTCGGCACCGACCAGCGGCCGGCGGCGACCGCGCTGGCCGGCCTGACCACCGCCTTCCGGCCGCAGGTGGCTCTGCTCAACCTCGACCACGTCGGAGGTCGGGAGGGCACCCTCCGCTATCTGGCCGAACCGGCGACGCCGGGCGCGGTGCTGAACCCGCTGCGTGCCGTGCCGGAGACCGCCACCCCCGCCGAACGGGAGATCCAGGTCCGGCAGATGTTGCCGGAGCTCGCCGCGCTCGCCGAGCACGGCCTGAACGACCAGGTGAGCACGACGATCACGTCGGTGATGGACACGCTGTTCGCGGGGGCGATGACCGAGGCCGACGCGCGCACCAGGATCTTCACGCTGGCCGGACAGTTGGCCAACGAACCGGCCATCCGTGGCCAGTGGGTCACCGCGCTGAACGACGTGGCCCGGGTGCTGCCGCAACATGTGCAGACGCTGACGTGGGTCGTCGAGGCGATTATCGACTGCCCGTGACCGTGGCCGGCTGAACACGGCCGGGCCGTGGTCCGTCGTACGAGACTGATGATGGATACCAGCGAACCCGTCGAGACCCCGGCCCGGCGGGCGGTGCGACTGCGCAGCGAGTTCGTGGCCGCGTTCGTCGAGCACGCCGGGCCGGTGCCCGCCAGCGAACGGCGTAGTGTCACGTTTCCCACGCTGATCACGGTCACCGCGGTGGTCCTCCTGCTGACCCTGCTGGTCGGGGTGTTCTGGGGCCTCATCCGGGGTGACAAGGACGGGAAGGCCCGGGTGCCTTCCTACACCGCGTTCGCCGGCTGGGGCTGCGCGGGCGCGGCCGACCACGGGTTCGAGCCCCACGGGCGTACGACGCAGTGGCGGACCGTCGCCCAGGGCGGCTGGGCGACCAACGGGTGCAACAGCACCTTCCAGACCATCCCGCTCTCCGGCAGCGACGAGGACGCCGGGCAGCAGTACGTCCAGTGGTGGTTCGCCCCGACCACCGGCAATCAGTGCCGGGTGCAGGTGTACGTGCCCAAGAGCAGCTCGCCGGCCGACACCTGGGCCACCGCCGCGCAGTACGCGGTGCTGTCCGGCCGTACCGGAACGGCCTACGCCAACTTCACCCTGGACCAGTCCGGCAGCTCCGGCCGGTGGGTCGACGGCGGCACGTTCCCGTTGCGTGGCGGCGAACTCGCGGTCCGACTGACCAACAGCGGTGTGCCGAAGCGGTCGGGCGACCGCATCGCCGTCTCCGCCATGCAGGTGACCTGTGGTGGCTGAGCGCCGCACTGTGCTGTTCCTGCTGGCGCTGCTCACCGCGCTGCTGACGCCGCACCCGGCACCGGCTGCGGCGGCTCCGTCGACCACCGACAAGTACTGGGTGGTGTCGGGCGGTTCGGGCGGGCAGCGCGAGTCGCTCTACCAGATCGCGGCCCGCGCCCTGGGCAACGGCAGCCGCTCCCCGGAGATCTTCGCCCTAAACGAGGGTCGCCTCCAGCCGGACGGCGGCCGGTTGACCGATCCGCTGGTGCTGAAGCCGGGTTGGATCCTCGTCCTGCCCGCCGACGCCAAGGGCACCGGTGTCCGTACCGGTCCGATCCCCTCAGCGGCCACGCCACCGCCGTCCGGGCCCGCTCCGACGTCGCCCGACCCCGGGGCGGCTCCGGCGTCGCCGGAGGAGCGCGATCCGATGCTCCTCTTCGGTGCGATGGCGCTGGCGATCGTGCTGCTCATCATGCTGGTCATCGGGTTGCAAGGCCGCCGCCGCAGGGCTGTGGCATCGGCCCCGGTCACGGCCGTGCCGACGGCTGCCGTTGCCGACGCCGGGCCGCCACCGACGGAGAACCTGGTGGTACCGATCTTGTCCGGCAAGCCTGACGGGGCGCCCCGGCCAGCGTCTTCCTCCGGGCCGGCGGTCTCCGCCGAGTCCCCTGACACGCTGACCACAACGCCCGCGTCGGCGCGGGCGGCCGGTGCGGAGCCGCCGGAGGGTGCTACAGCGCCGACGGTCGGCGTCACCGGCCGGTCGGGCCCACCCGAACGGCTCGCGAGCGGGGACTGGCCGGCCCCCGGTGCGGAACCGCCACCGCACGACCCGGTTGGCGGAGGACGGCGCAAGCGCGGCCAAGATCGAGCGATTGTTACGGCACACGTGTTCGGCGTCGATGTCCCATCCGGCACGGAACCGGCGGACAAGGCCGAGGCGTCGGACACGGTGGACCCGACCGACACCGCGCCCCCGGCCGGGACATCGCCTTCGGCATCGGTGCCGACGCCGGCTCAGGAAACGACGCCGGCTCAGACGTCGACAATGACCACGGCGTCGACGGCGGCCACGAAGGCGACGCCGGCGGGGAAGCGGACGGCAGCCGGAACACCGAAGACAGCCGAAACGCCGAGGCCGGTGGAGAAGCCGATGTCCGCAGAGGCCTCGGAAGCGGCTGCGCCTTTCAGCGCCGCGCGCTCCTCGGCCGACGATGTCGCCACCCCCGGCACCGGCCAGGCCGACGCCGGTCAGCCCTCGACCGCCCAGCCCTCGACCGCCCAGCCCTCGACCGCCCAGCCCTCGACCGCCCAGTCCGAAGGCCCGCTGTCGCAAGGGCCGCCGATGGGAGGCCCCCCAGCCGGTGGCCTGCCGCCCGATGGCCTCACCGCCGACCTGGTCGTCGACGGCTACCGCGTCGCCGTTTCCCTGGTCGGTGTCGCCGGTGACGGGTCGGGCAGGCCGTACGACTGGCGGTTGGTCGGTCAGACGGGCCCGGCGGCCACGCTCGGGGTCGTGCTCGGCGACCGCGACGGCCAGCTTCTCCATGTCGACCTGGGTCGTTGTCCCGACGTGCTGACCGTGACCGGTGCGCTGCCAGACTGCGAGAGATACGCCCTGCGCCTGATCCGTCAGCTCCTCGACAGCGGCCGTGGCGTCGCCGTGGTCGGTGACGGTGTTCTCGGCGAGGCGCTTCCCGACGGCTGTCGGCGGGTGCCCACGATGGCCGACACACGTAGCCTGCAATCGGCCGGGATAGTCGTCTGCGGACGGCTCAGTGGCCCGGGCATCGCCGCCGCTCGCCTTTCGCGGGCGTCCGGCGGCCCGACGCCAGTGCTGATCGGAGAGGTCACCCCGTCGCGCTGGTCCGTCCGGGTGGGGTTGCTCTAACGGACGGCGTACCGCCGCCGCTGCTCCGGAGCCAGGTGCCCCAGCTCGATGGCGACCCGCGTCAGCTCGGCCTTGTTGCTCACGTTCAGCTTGGCGCGCAGTCGTTTCGCGTACGTGTCGATGGTGGCCGGTGACAGCCCCATCCGTGTCGCGATCTGAGTGTGGGTGAGGCCGAGGGCGATCCAGCGCAGCGTCTCCACCTCACGCGGGGCCAGCCCGCCGTCGTCGCCGTCGGTTGCCCCCGACACCTCGGCCAGGAAACGCTCGGACAGGTCCTGCGCCACCGCCACACCGCCCTCGGCCACCGTACGCAGGGTGTGCGTGACGGAGCGCTGGTCGGAGTGGCGGGTGATCAACCCGCGCGCGCCGGCCCGGATCGCGGCCAGCGCGGTGGGCGGCTGGTCCCACGTGGACGACACGAGCGGCCACCCGATCACGGCCAGCTTGGCGACGATCTCCAGGACCGGGCGGTACGGGCCGGGTGGCAGGTCGATGACGATGACCTGCGCCTCACCCGTCGGCTGGGCCTGGTCCAGTCCCTCCATCGTCGCCACCGAGACGCCGAGCGTCACCCCGGGGCAGTCCCGCACCACCTGCTCCAGGCCGGCCCGTGCCATCGGGTGCTCGCACACGATCGCGACCGTTACCAGACTCTCGTCCACGACGACCTCCCTTGCCCACGACGACGAGCACCCCGGTCGCGGTGTTCAATCCGGTTCCGGATCGATGAGAAGAGGAGGCCTGTTCATCCGTCGAATCAGGTGTGCAGACTGCCAGCGGCCCGACCGGGGCGGGCGTGACGGCCGGACGGCCGCCCGCGCTCGTGGCGAACGCGTCCCGGCCCGCTCACCGGCGGCTGGACGGCCTCTTCGACCTGGAGCTCGTGCCCGGTCCGGACGGTGATCTGCGAACGCTCAGAGGCGCCGAACCGCTGGACGCCGGTGATCTGGCCGAGCTGGTCCGGCGTACCGGAGGGGCGGGGGACGACGTCCGGATCCTGCTGGCCGGCGGCGGCCGGCACCGGGCGATCTTCGACGAGCTGGCCGCCCTGCTCGGCCGGGACGTGCTGATCACCCCGGCCGGGAGCGAACCGAGCTGGTCGGCCGGGCACTCGGCGGAACCCACGTTCGTCGATGCCGTCACCGGCCGCCGGGCGGACTGGCAGGTGGTGCAGCCGCCGTCGATGGCCACCGAGCTGCCCGGCTGGTACGACACGAGCGACGGAACGGTGCGCGAGCGTACGGGCCCGGTCCGCCTGCCGCTCCCGGGCGGCGTCATGCTGGCGTCCCGGGCAGATTTCGTGGCCCGCCGGGCGGCCGCGGCGACGCTGCTCGCCGGGCACGCGGAGCTGACCACCATCGGTGCCGTGGTGCGGTCCGGCGGGTTCGTGATCGGCGACTACACCGGCCGGCACGAGGTGGCCGACGGTCGTCGCCTGGCCGCCGCACTGGCCGAGCTGCCGCTTTACGGCACCGAGGTCCGCATGTGGGTCACCTGGCCGTCGGACCGGACGGAGCAGGGTCGGCTGGACCACAACCTGCGCAGGTTCGCCGAGACGACCGGCGCCATCGTCTGGGCGCCGGCCCCGGACGCCACCACCGAGGTGCTGGACAGCTGCCGTGACCTGAGCGCGACCGGCCGGGACGGCGGCCCGTCGTCCTGGCGCAGTTACGTCCCCTCGCTGGCGGGTCCACCGCGCTTCGTGTCCGATGCCGACGGTCGTCTGTCGCCGGCCGGCGAGGTGCTGACGATCTCCACCGACGGAGTGCCGCTGATCAGCGTGGAGCCCGGCCGGTGGCGCGGGACCACCGATCGGTACGCCGCGCTGAAGCGGCGTGACGGCCTCTTCCCCGTGGACCTGACGGTGGTGCCGGACGGCCGCTGGGCGGTCCAGTACGGCGGCTCGGGGCCGCACGTCGTGGGCCCCCGCGAGTTGCAGGTGGTGCTGCGGTCGGTCGGCTGGCAGGGCGAGGACCTGATGCTGCTGGCCACCTACCCGACGACGGCAGCCGCTCGTCTGCACCACCACGGACGCCGCCTCTCCGAGGAGTTGCGGGCCGAGGTCTGGGTGCTCCCCCCGGAAGCCGACTTCACGGTGACCGGCGGCGCGCCCCAGGCGGTCGACGGCCGAGGGCGCCCGCGTGCCTGGGAGAAGCTGACCTCGGGAGACGACGCCCGGTGGCGTTCGGTAGACGGCATCCTGGTGCCCGCCCCGACCGGCGTCACCCGTCCCGCGCCAGCCGTCACCCGACCCACGCCAACCGTCACCAGGCCCGCGCCGGCCGTCTCCCGGCGAGCGGTGCCGGAGGCCACGGCCGTTCCGCTGCCGCAGGCCGAACCGGATCCGCCTCTCGCCGCCACCAGCCGCGACGACTGGGCGCGGGCGACCGGTCACCGCGCATCGAGCGGCGCGGCGACGCTTCCGGCAAACGGGCATGGCGCACCGAGCGGCGCGGCGACGGATCCGGCGACCGGTGACCGCGCTCCGAGCGGCCCGGCGACGGCTTCGGTAACCGCTGACCGCCAGGAACCCGAAACGTCCAGCCCGCCCCCGCGTCCGCTGCCGCCGGCCGGGGCGACGCCGCGGTTGCACTCCGCGCGCCTGCGTCTCCGGCACGGCATCTACTGGCTCAGCGACCGCCCCCGGGTCAACGCCGACCCGGTCGACCTCTACGTGGTCGCCAGGACCAGCCCGGAGCGGGTCGTCGAGGACGGGCTGCCCACTCCGGACCTGTTCGCGGTCGGCTTGCTGCGTCCACCCGCCGCCGAGTCGCTGCGACCGGGGGAGAGCCTCGTCCGGGTGCGGGTCGACCCGGCAGGTGCCGTGGACCTGTCGTCGATCGACGTCCACGTTCCGCCGACGCTCCAGCTACTGCTCAACGTCCGGGAGTCATACCTGCTGCCCGGGGGACTGCTCGACCGTACCCGGGTGGTGGCGGGCTACCTGCCCGATCCGGACGGCGGTTACCGGCCGGAGACGCCGTTCGACGGCCAACAGCCGTTGCGGTTGCGCTGCTCCGGCGCCCGGCACGGGGTGGAGGGGCTACCGGCCGACGTGCCGCGGTGGCCGCGGGCGGCCGACGGCACCGCGTACGCCCTGATTCCGGGCCCCCGGGTGGCCGCCGACGGCGACACCCTGGCGATCCTGGCGGCCAAGCCGCGGGCGAAGGCCGGGCACCGGCTGCTGCGGCTGCGGGTCCCGAGGCGGCAGGCCATCGACGTACGTGCGGCCGCCGCTCAGCTCGCACAGTTGCAGTCGGTGCGGTCGACGGCGGCGACGCTGGACCAGAAGGGGATCGGGTTGGTTCTGCACAGCCGCGACTTCCACAAGGTGACGGTGCTCCAGACGCTCGCGCCCGGCCGGTCGGGCTGGAAGGTGGTCGAGGGTCTCGGCGGGGTGACGCTCGCCGACTTCCTCGCCCGCGTCGAATGAGAACCGCGTCGAATAAGACCGTGTCTGACCACAGCCGTTCATAACAGTTCAGCGTTACCGCCCGGTATTCGCGCGATCCGGGGCTCGACCTGGGCCCTTCTGGGCCTTTCGGCTCAGGTACCAGGGTCCACGTGATCGTTAGCGTCCTCACCGATCCAGGCGAGGAGGCCACTCATGGTTGGGCACGCATGCGCCACTGTCGACCGGAGGCTCGAAGACGATCCGGCCGAACGATCTGACCGGTCCACTGACGAGCGCCGGATGCGGGAGATTTTTACGGCCAACGTCCGGCCGCTGCGCCGGTTCCTGCTCCGGCAGACCCGCGGGGACGCCGAGGCGGCCGAGGAACTGTTGCAGGAGACCATGCTGCGGGCCTGGCGCAAGATGTCCGAGCTGCCGGACAACGAGATCTCGGTTCGTCGTTGGCTGTTCACGGTGGCCCGCAACCTGGCCATCGACGCCGCCCGGGCTCGGCAGTCACGGCCAGTCGAGGTCTGCGGCGAGGACGTCACCTGGGTGCCGGCTCCCGAGGACACGTTCGACAGCCTTGTCGAACGGGCCGTGTTGCGGGATGTACTGCTCCAGCTCACCCCGGAACACCGGACGGTCCTGGTGGCGCTCTACTACCGGGACGCCTCCGTGGCCGAGGCCGCCGAGGCCATCGGGATCCCCGAGGGCACCGTACGCTCGCGGTCCTTCTACGCGCTGCGCACCGTACGGGAGATCATCGGCGAGAACGTCACCGGTTAGCGGAGTTCCGAGCCGCGCATCGCGGCGGCGGCGGCCGAGGCAGCGACCGGACAGAGCCAGGCCAGTCCGTCACCGACCGCTCGCACCGCGCCCAACAGGTCGACGGGCTCGAAGTGGTTCCACGTCAGGTAGGCCGAGGCCGGGCCGCTCAGGATCGCGCCGAGCCTGCTGATGTCGGTCTCGCCGGTGAGCAGCACGACCCGGGCATGCCGGGCCAACAGCGCCCAGTTGGGCATCCGGTCATCGATCACCACTATCGCCGGACGCAGTCGATCGACCGCGTCGCTGGCGGCGATCTCGGTGCCGGCAACCGCCACCACGGTGAACCCGGCGCAGCGGTCGAGCAGGCGATACAGGACGTCCCGGCCGCTCTGTTCCGGATGCGCGACGAGGACGTCCAGAGGGCGTTTGGCCGGCGCGAGCGGGCCGGCCGGAACGGGAGGGGACGTCGGACCCCGGTCGCGGCGCGGTCCGTCGGCCGGGTCAACCGACGCAAAGGCCATGGTCAATGCATGCCGTTCGGTTTCGGGTGGTGGCGCGCTGCGAACGCATCGGCCGCGGTGGAGGTTTCCGCCGCTGTTTACACGACGGAATTGTGGGCCGCGGGGTTCAACGGCGTCCGGCTTCTGTCGGGAATCAGCGGGCCGGGTTCTCCTGCCCCGACCACCGCAGCACGGCCTCGGTCCGGTTCCGCACTCCGAGCTTGGCGAAGGCATGGTTGAGGTGGTTCTTCACGGTCTTCTCGCTGATCATCAGGCGGCGGCCGATGGCGCCGTTCGAATGCCCCGAGCACAGAAGGTCCAGCACATCCTGCTCCCGGCGGGTGAGCCCGAAGCCCTCGCGCGATCGGCGTAACTGGTCGGCCCGCTCACTCTCCGCTCGTTCGCCGGCCGCCAGCTCGCGCAGCGCCGATATGGTCACCGCCGCGATGGCCGGGGAGAGCCAGCCGTGACCGGCGGCCACCGAGTGCACCGCGCGGAGCAACTCGGGTGGATCGAACTCGCCGTGTACGAGATAGCCGCGGGCGCCGCCGCGCAGCATGCTGGCGATCAGGTGCGGGTCCGAGTCGCTGGTCAGCACCAGCACTGACGAGTGCTCGGCCAGCAGGGCGACGACGCTCAGGCCGTCCGCGATCGGCATCCGGTGATCCAGCAGTGTCACGCTCGGGCGGAGCCGCTGTGCGAGGGTCAGTGCCAAGCGGCCGTCCGAGGCCTCGCCGACCACCCGTACGTCGTCGGCCGTCGCGAGGAACGTCCGGATCGCCATGCGCACGATGGGGTTGTCGTCCACGATCAGCACATCGATCATCGGTCGACCACCTCCGGCTCCATGCGGGAGGCGCTCGGCGTGGTCGCCGTGACGGTGGTGCCGCCACCGGCGGACGCTGTCACCGTGAGTCGGCCGCCGATGGTCCGTGCCCGCTCGGACATGCCGACCACCCCGAAGCTACTGCGCATGGCGAGCTGTGACAGGTCGTGCGGCAGGACGAAGCCGACGCCGTCGTCGTGAACGCTCAGCCGGATCCAGCCGCCCTCTTCGATCAGCTCGACGCGCACCCGGCTCGCCCCCGCGTGCTGGGCGATGTTGCGCAGCGCCTCGGACAGGATCTGGGTCAGCTCGTAGCGGGCCGCCAGCGTCGGCTCGACCCGGGTCAGCTCGAGCGACACCGGCACCCGGCTGGTCGCCGTCCAGTCGGCGCAGACGTTTTGCACGGTGTCCACGAACGGCTGGTCGGGTACGTCCCGACGCAGGGCGGCGAGCAGTTCCCTGGCCTCCCGCTGTGCGGTCTCGGCACCGGTCACCACGGTGGCAGCCAGTTGCTCGGCCAGGTCGGGGTGGCGGCGGAGCGACGACGGCAAGGCGACAGCGGCGAACGAGATCCCGCGCAGCGTCTTGGCCACCGAGTCGTGCAGGTCGCGTGCGAGGCGGGCGCGTTCCGAGGTGGCGGCGGACCGCTGTGCCGCCTGGGCGACCTCGACGGACAGTTCGATGTAGCGGGTCAGGCCGGTGGTCAGCGCGCCGGCGGCCAGGCCGGCGACGATGTCGGCGACCGGGATGGCGATGAGGAAGGGTGCCAGCACCGAGCGGGCGTCCGGCTCGAGGGACCGCGACATCTGGGTGACCATGCCCAGCCCGAGTGCGGCCTGGGCCAGACACAGGAGCAGCCCGTCGACGCCGAGCAGGGCACCGGCGATCATGCAGGTGCCCAGGGCGTAACAGAAGAAGGCCAATCCTGGGCCGCCGACGACCAGTACCGGCAACGTCATGATCACTTCGGCGGTGAGCACTGTCAGCCGGCGGCGCAGGATGTCCGGACGACGGCTGATCACGTAGAGCTGCGCCAGCGTGGCCACGGTGACCAGACCCAACGCGAGAGCCGGACGGTGGGGCTCCCCGACCAGTCGGATGCTGGCCAGGATGGTGGCGATCAGGACGACCAGGCGACCGATCAGCACCGCGCGGATCACCGCTCCGGCGGCGGCGAGTCGGGCCATGTCAGGAGATCGCCACTGCGTCGATGTCGGGGGCGTTGCCGGCGGCGGCATGGAGGCCGATGTCGACCGGACCGGCCGGGAGCGTGGCCCGCACGGTCACGCTACTCGCGGTGCTCCAGCTGGTGCCGCTCACCGTCTGGGTCGGGATGGGCGAGCCGCCGCTGACAGAGATGTCCAGCTTCCGGGAGCCGACCACACCGTAGAAAACCGTCACGTCGTACGTTCCGGCCGTCGGGATCGTGACGCGTAGGTCGACCCGGCCGAGGTACCTGACCCGCGCGCCGCCCCGGCAGGCGGCGCAGGCGGTCACCGACGCGCCCCCACTCAGCGAGCCGGTCTCCGCCTCCACGGTGATGCCGCTGAACCTCTCCGCCGTCCCGCCCGGGGCCGGGTCGGGTCGGCTCGGCCTGGTGGTGGGCGGCCGGGCGGTGGCAGTGGCCACCGTGTCGGACGCCGACGCGGTGCCGCCGCGGTCGTCCGCCGTGCCGGACGGCCCGGGGCTCGGCGCCCGCGCGTTTGGAGACGACGTTGTCGCCGACGGCAGCGCCGCAGGAGGCGGAACCACCGACGGCGCGACCGACGATGGCATCGCCGCCGGCCGATCGGCGTCGGGTGCGGCCGTGGAGAGCAGCGCGGGCATCACGACGGCGGCCACCGCGGTCGTGCCCACCAGCGCCAACAAGCCGAGCCAGTGGCGAAAGCCGAATCGGGTCACCGGATCGGGCGGGCTGCCCAGGAGCCGTCGAACCGGATCGTCGGCGGGCCGCGAGGGAGCGAGGGCGGGCGTGGTGGGCTCGCCGTCGACACCCGGAGCGGAGTTGCTGTGCACCGCTCGGACTCCTTGGGGGCAATGCCGAAGCGCGGACGGCCACACGGTACCCAAGCCGAACAAGGTCCGCAAACAGTACGACCGCCGATATGGGAGCGCTCTCGTGGCTTTCGCTACGCGGCGATCGACTGAGGAGCTGAACGAAACCAGCCCTGGCTTCGTCGTCCACTGCGGAACGACCGAACGGGCCGGTGAAGGGGACACGTACATGACCATCAGGCGCCGGATTCGCTCGGCCGCGACAGTGGCCGGGATCACTGCCGTGGTGGCGGCGTTGGCGGTGTCACCGGCGCACGCCGACGACTCCTTTGTGAAGTACTACACCGTCACCACGTCCTATCAGGGCTCCCCGGAGAATCTCTCCGAGATCGCCACCCGTTTCCTCGGCTCGCAGGCGCGATCGGTCGAGATCTTCAACCTGAACATCGGTCGCGAGCAGGCCGACGGCAAGGTGCTGAGTGACCCCGCCAAGCTGAACCCCGGCTGGCGGATGGTGCTGCCCTGGGACGCGGTAGGTGCCGGCGTCCAGTACGGCGTCCTGCCGACGACGATGCCGACGCCCGCGCCCAGCGGATCATCGAACGGCGGATCCTCCGGTAACCCGAAACCACCGGCGAACCAGGGCCAGGGCGGTAAACCGGCGGTGAGCCCCAGCGCACCACCCCCGGCCACGAAGCCGGCCGGGTCGGGCTGCGCGACCGGCACTCCGGCCGGCAAGGCCCCCGACTGGGCCCGGCAGACGGTGAACGCCTCCACCGCCTGGACCCGTAGCAAGGGTGAGGGCGAGCTGGTGGCCGTGATCGACTCCGGCGTGGACGGCAGCCTGACACCGCTCGCCGGCCACGTGACCGAGGGCGTCGACGTGGTATCCGGCAACGGCCGGGGCGACATCGACTGCCTGGGCACCGGCACCGGGATGGCCGCCATCATCGTGGCCCAACCGGGTGAGGACGGTGCGCTGGGTGGCGTCGCGCCGGACGCCATCGTCATGCCGATCCGGGTGGTGACCACCGCGGCCAACGCGCATGCCGAGGACGAGGCGACAGCGATATCGGTGGCGACCGCGTCCGGTGCCACGGTGATCGCTCTCGGCTCCTACGTCGACACCGCCGACGCCACGGTCGTCGCCGCGATCAAGGAGGCGGTCGACCACGACGTCGTGGTGGTCTGCGCCGCCCCCGCCGAAGGAGTACCGGCCTCAGCCGGGACCACGCTGCCGCCCGAGGGCACGCTGCGGGTGGGCGGCGTCGGTGAGGACGGCCAGCCGATCGCGTCGTACCGGCCCGGGTCGGTGGACGTGCACGCGCCCGGCGGCCGGGTGCGAACGCTCGGGATGACCGGCGACGGCGTGGTGCAGGCCACCGGCACCCAGTACGCCGTGGCCTTCGTTGCGGGTGAGGCGGCGCTGATCCGATCGGCGTACCCGAACCTGCCGGCCGGCGAGGTGACCAAGCGTGTCGCGCAGACCGTGCAGGCCGGGACCGGCGGGGTCAAGATGATGGACCCGGCGGCTGCGGTCACCGCCGCGCTGGTGGCCAGTGACGTCGGCGGCCCCGACCGGGGGTCGTCGGTCACCTCCGGGACCGGGCGGGTCGTCCTGCTGCTGGTCATCGGCCTCGTGCTGCTCGGCGCGCTGGTGCTGATGGTGGTCCGGATGCGCCGGCTGCTGCGCGCCAACACCGCTAGCGCCGACGACGAGAAGACTGCGCCGCCGCCGTGGCCTGTTCCCCAGGAAGCGCCCGCCGCCAAGTGACATAGGCGATGACGGCCCCCGGGCGTGACGGGTGTCCGGACATCAAGGTCATCCCGTTGCCGGCCGGCGGCCTGGTGCTGACCGGTCGGTCGATGACCCAGGTCGAGCACCCGGCCGAGTTGCAGCGGGCGATCGACCTGCCGACGCCGGCCGATGCCCGGCTGGTCGTGCTGCTCGAGGAGGAGCCGTTCTCGCCCCTGGCCCAGCGGTTCCTCGACGGACAGGCGTTCCGGCAGCAGTTGGTCCTGGTGCCGGGCGCGCTGTCGGACGGGCCGGTGGCCGAGTCGCTGGCCACCGACCCGGCGCCCGCTCTGCGATACGCCGAGGTCTTCAGGCTCCAGGCGCAGGTGCCGATCGGCCGGATTCCCGGCCCGCCCGACGGTATACCGGACGGCCGGTTCGTGCCGATCGACGATCAGGGCCGGGAGACCGGCTGGACCGACGCCACCGCGGTACGGGTGCTGCCGGCTGCTCACGTCGCTGCCCGCGAAGCGATCCGGGTGGCGGTGGACATCGCCGGGGGCGCCGAGCCGGATCCCGCCCGCCGGCTGCGCGATCTGCTCGACCGGTTGGCCGGGCGGCCGGTGCCGCAGCCGGCGCTCGCCGCCGCCGTGCACCTGGTCCGGCACGGCCCGCCGGACGGCGTCGACCCTGCCGGGCTGACCGCCACCGCCATGCCGGTCACGACCGAGAGCCTGCTGCGGCTGACCGGGGGAGAACCGGACCCGGTTGCGCCCTCCGATTCCGGGGCGGCGCAGCCCGACCGGGCACACCTGCCCGGCCTGTACGCCGACATGCCGGAGCTGCTCGACGAGGTCGACTCGATCACCGACCTCGACGACCTGGTGCAGGGGCTGACCACGAGCGTCCGCGAGGCCGTCAACCGGCGGATGAATGCCACCTGGCGGCACGCACTGCCGGGTGCGCTGCTGACCGATCCCGATCTCTCCGAGCTCACCACCGCACTGCGGGACGACCCACTGTCGTTCTTCCCGGACGGGCGCAGCTTCGACGTCCGCGACGGCACCCTGCACTGGCACCGCGTCACGATCAGACCGGACCGGGACGACGCGAACGCCGAGCGGGTGCCGCAGGAGGAGGACCACGCCAAGTACGACACCCGACTGGACGCCGCCCTGGGCGAGAGATCGGTCGCCACGGTGGGCGTCAGCGGCTCGATCGGCGCCGGTGCCCTGGTGCCCGGCCGGCTCGGCCCCGGGGGTGGTGTGGCTGTCGAGAGCGTGCTGTCCCGACCCATCGAGTCGATCGAGGCGAGTTCCAAGCTGACCAGTTCGCACAACATCCGCAGCGGCGGCTACTCGCACCTGGTCAGTGCGCCGACCACGTTCCGGGTGTCGGTCACCGACGTCCGCGGACCGGTGACGGCGCCGGACGCCACGCCGGGGACCCCGGTGACGGCCACCGTGCACTACCGCGCGGTCGACGACATCGCCGCCGTCACGCCGGGACAGCAGCAGGAGTTCGAGATCGGCGCCCACCTGACGTCGCTGCTGGTGGAGAAGTTCACGCCGTGGCGCATCCTGCGGGCCGGTTTCGCAGACGAGGTCGCCGACGACGGGACCGGCCTGACCGGCTGGCACGACGTCCAGGAGGAGCTGGTCAACCGGCTCGGCCCCACCAGGACCGTCCGGCCTGGCACGATGGGCGCGAACAACGTCCGCAACCTGCTCGACCGCCGCTCGATCCTGAGCCTGCTGATCCCGTCCCTGGACGGCGGCGCGCACCCACCGACCGTCCGCAGCCGCCACGGCGCCCACGCGCTCAGCCTCGAGCTGACCGCGACCGTACCGGCGGGCATGCCGATCGGTGACATCGAAAAGGCCTCCTTCCGTACGCAGCCGGGCCTGTCCGCGACGCGCAAGGTCACCCACACCAGCCGGGTCGGCGGTGGCGTGTCCGTGGTGCCGCTGCGCTGGGGCCTGATCGGCGGGTACGTCCAGTTCCGCGTCTTCGGCGGCCTGGTCCGGTCCATGGCCGCCTCCGCCTCGTCGAGCAGCCAGTCCCGCTCCGGCACCGAGTTCAAGGACATCCCGGACACACTTGTCGCGCTGCGGTTCGACGTCACGCTGACCCCGGCCCTGCGCGAGCTGCCGATGACCCGGATGGGCTCGACCGGGGCGGTCGGCCCGATCACGCTGCGCCTGGTCGTGCTCGGCCACCTGCCGACGGCCGACCTGCGGCACCTGGACCCGAGGGCGGCCGGCGCCGGAGCCGAGCAGCCGGCCGGCGCTGGCCCGCACGTCCCGCCGTACGCGTTCACCGGCGGCCGGTCGACGACCCGGGGGCTCAGCCAATTCCTCCAGTTCTCCCTGGATGTGCAGGAATTCCTGCGCCGCTTCGAGGGCGGCTTCCTGCCCCGCTTCGAGGAGCCGACCCGGATCCGCCACATGTACAGCAGCCGCGCCGCCCTGGAGCGGCAGCACAACCAGTCCATGCTGGACCGTGTGCTCACCCCGGCAGGTCGGCGGCAGGGCCAGGGGAGCGGCCTGAAGGCCGGCCAGATCATCGAACTGACCCGGACGAAGAAGTGGGGCAGCCGACACATCGTCATCCACGTACGGGAGGGCTACACCGGGACGTTCACCTACCGGGGCGTCGAGAAGGGGGTCGCGGTCCGCTCCGTACGGGTCGACGGCCAACAGTACAAGGTCGATGCGGGACGTCAGGTCCGGATCATCGGCGCGTTCGAGGGCGGCGCGATCCTACGGTTTCTCGGATCGGTGACGGCCGCGCTGTCGCTGGGCGGATCCGCCGAGGGACGGTTCCGGCTCGGCCGGCGGGGCGGGGCGAGTCGCGCCGGGCAGGAGATCCGCCTCCATGGCGGCACCCCGGACTCGGCCGCCTTCGGCAACAACCTCGAACTGACCGCCGACGTTTACGCGTACAGCCGGCATGTGGCCTGGGACAGGCACGCGCGCCTGCGTATCGGCCGGGTCTACCGGCAGCGGTTGCCGCGGCCGTCGACAGGCGTCGCCAGCCGGGTCGTCACCGCCGAGCGGACGGCCGGGCCGAGCGGCCGGCCGATGACCCGCTTCCGGATGGTCGAGACGAAACCGGTGACGGTGCTGTTCGACAGGTCGAGCGTACTCGCCGAGGCGATCGACGCCCCGGCCGTGTTCGAACCGCGGCCGGACCCGCTGGGCGTGCACCGGCGGACACGGTTGCCGCTCGGGACGTTGCGCGACTGGGTGGACGGTCTCCCGCCGGCCGACGCGGGGAGCGGCCCGGTGCGGATCACCGACTGGTTGTCGGTGGAGGCGTTCCCGGCCGGCGCACACCTGATCGACCTCGCCAAGGATGCCCTCCTCGATCTGCAGCGCTACGCGACGGGCCGGGTCTCCCGCACGAAACTGCACGGTTTACGTGGGATCGACGCGGTGCGGGACGGGATGCCGGTCTGGGCCGGACTGATCGGCGAGCTGGGTGACGAGGTCCAGGCCGCGACCGTCCGCGCGATGCTCGGCGGGCACTGGCAGTTCGACAAGTTCACGCCCGGCGACCACGGCGCCGCCACCGACCTGGCCATGGCCGCGTCCCTGTTCAACGCGCACGTGCTCGCCGCGTACGGGACGATCACCACCGAGACGGCCACCGTCAGCTTGGTCGAGCGCGACAGCGTCCGTACCAACGAGCAGCAGCTCGTCGCCCGAGCCGTGGGCGGTGTCAACGTCCGGAAGTCGGGCAGCGTCGAGACGAGCACGAGCGGCGGCGGCACCCTGTTCGCGGGGGCGGTCGAGCGGCTGCTGTGGGCCCGGTCCGCCCAGACCGGCCGTACGGTCTTCAGCGCGATCGAACGCAACCGCAACAACCGCAAGGCCGCTGTGCGTTCGTACCTGGTCAGGTTCGACATGCGGCTGAGCGTGGCCGCCGAGATCACCACCGAGCCGCACCGCTACCGGTGGTGGCCGAGCTCGCTGCGTACCGGTAGCTGGCTGCACCACGTCAAGTGGGCGAGGCGCGACGGCACCGTCCGCAACGCGATCTACCTCCGGCTGCCGGCCAGGATGGCGGACGAGCTCGGTCTCCTGGACCGGCTCGACGGCGACTCCGGCCGGGCCGGCGCCCCGTGGCAGCCGGTGACCCGGGTACGGGTGCGACTGACCGACGGCGTCAGCCTGGGCTCGGGCATCTGGAACCCGCGCGACGCGCCCGACCTGAGCGACCGGGTGGCCCGTGAACTCGCCCGCGTCGCGCGCGACCCCCCACCCGGCACCAGCTGGACCGACGCGCTGACCAGCGCGATCATGTTCTGGGACGCGAACGGCCGGGCGGCCGCCCGCACGTCCCGGGCGCAGGCCCGCGCGCGGCGATCGACGATCAGAGCCGCCCGGACGCTGTCGGAGTCGCTGACCGCCGACGGTCTGCACGACCCCATGCTCAACCGCCGGCGGCTGCGATACCTGACCAGCGCCGAGGGGATCACCCGGCACCTGCCGTCGATGGCCGACGGCGGCGCCGACGTCCTGCACATCGAGCCGAGCCGGCTCACCCAGCACCCGCGGGACGTCCGGCTGATCGCCACGCCGCTCGGACCGCCGCGCCTGGACGGCTTCCTCGCCGACCACGACGACCTGGACGTCAAGTTCGTCACCGGTGAGGAGACGAGCCGCGAGGTCCAGCGGGCGCAGGGTCACTCGATCACGGCGGGCGTGTCCGGAACGGGAATCAGCAACCACCGCGGCGAGAACGTCGCCGGGGGCCTCGGCGACGCGGTCGGGCACAGCAGGCAGGTGGCGAACGCGGCCAGCGCCGGCAGCGAGACCCTGCGCAGCGACCTCAGCTCGGGCCGGGGTGTCAAGGCTCGGCTCACCACGCCCGTCCGGTTCTCGCTTGTCGTCTTCGACAGGGGCGAGCAGATCGGCGATCCGCTGCTGACGGTGGACGACGAGGTCACCCAGGACCGCTGGGCCGGCGACCTGCGTCTGGCCCACGCGCCGGGCACGACCATCGGGGCCCCGGCCCACTACCGGGTCGCGGCACCGGCGCAACTCCCGCCCGGATGGTCGCTCAGCAACGGCTTGCCTCTGCCGGCCCGGTTCGTCGCCGAGGACCTGACCCAGGTCGCGGCCATCCAGGCCACCGTCGGCGCGCTGTTGCAGGGGGAGGCCCGGAGGCTGGCGAAGCCCGGGTACGCCCCCACCCACCTGATCCACGAGAGCATCACGCCGGAGATGCTGCTGCCCGGTGTACCGAAGATGCTCTCGGCGGACGGCCTGGACCTGCCCACCGTGACCAGCACGCAGATCTTCGGCCAGAAGATCGGCATCAACCTCCGGCTGCTGCCGGAGAGCGCCTCGCTGGGCGGCCTCAGCTCGGGCCTGTTCCGCGAACACGCGCGGCAGAACAGCGGCGGTGTCAGCGCGACCACCAACCAGCGGAACCAGGCGTTGCGGACGCCACGGGTGCTGTTCGGTCGGGGCTACGCCGAGGACGCCGGCCAGGGCGTCGGACTGGGCGGCCCGGGCGCGGTGTCCGGTGACGCCCACATCCTCGACGACACGCAGAAGGTCACCGGCGGCCTGCTCGGCAACGTCAAACCGGAGAGCCGCTCGGCCGCTGTCGACTACCTGAGCCGGGTCGTCGTCACCCTCACCCTGCCCCGGCACCTCTGGGACGTCTTCTCCGGCCCGCGCCTGGTGATCAGTCCGGACACCGCCGAGCGGAGCATGGTGCGGCTACGAATGGGCCTGCACGACGCCCGCATCGCCATGCACCTGCCGGTCGCGCCGGACCGCGCCGGCCCCGAGCAGCCGGGCCGCGTCGCCGCCTTCGCGACGGTCGCCGAGCAGGAGGGACGGCTGGCCGCGGCGGCAGACGCGTTCACCTCGGCGGCCGAAGCGTTGGACGACGCCCGCTACAGCGCACAGGCGGCCCGAGACGACCCGACTGCCCGGGCCGCGCACGAGAGTCGGCTCCCCGGCCTGCTGACCGCCTGGGACGATGCCGGCCGGACGTGGTGGGAGCTGGCCCAGGAGCACTGGCGGCTGGTCGACGAGTTCCGGCACGCGTACATCGGGGTCTCGACCGAGGTACCGGAACCGGCCGCTCCCGGCGCGGTGCTGCAACGGATCAGCGAGGCGGCGGTCTCGACGACCACCGTCGTGCCGCCCCCGACCGCCTCGCTGCGCGCGCAGATCATCGACGCGCTGAAGACTCCGGGAGCGGTACGGGACATCGAGGGCGTCCTGGTGATCGGCGACGAGGCCGGATGGGCCGGTCGCGAGGCGGCGCTCCGGGCGATGCTGGCCGCCGCGGAGGCCGGCGACGCCCCGGCGATCCTGGTCAACGGTGACGCGCTGGCCCGTGCCGAACGCGCCGAGCGGGCTGCGGCCGAGCGGGCCGCGCAGGCGCGGGCCGCCCAGCGGGAGAACCTCCCCACTGACGTGTCCACCGGCTCGCCCCTCGGCGGCGAGCTGCGGGCGCTCGGCGCGGCCCTGCGCCGGTACGCCGCCGCCGAGCTGCAACCGGTGGTCTACACGACCGGCGCCGCCGAGGGACTGAGCAGGCTGCTGGAGACCTACCGGGTTGTCACGGTCACCGGCGTGAGCGCCGGGATGGACACCGCCTGGCAGGTCACCGGGCCGCCCGGTGTTGCGCCGGGACCGCTCCTGCCGCTCGGCCCGACGGTGAGCGAGCAGGCCGCCGGCCGCCTCGTCCCACTCGACGTCCCGCCGGTGCCCCCGAAGCTGGCCACGTGGCTTGCCGCGAAGGACTGGCCCGCGGCGTTGGCCTACCTGAGCGAGGAGCTCGTGGATCTGCGCGCGCCGGAGGTACGCGACGCGCTGGACCGGCTCGTGCGCGCCGAACCGGGCAATCGGGAGCTGCGCGCCCATCAGGTCGTGCTGGAGCTGGCGGGCCGGCCCGAGCTGACGGTCGCGCTCGACCATCTGACCCCCAAGGCCGACGTGCGGCAGCGCGGCGAGTCGACCACCCGGCTGCTGCGGTCGATGGTGGACCGGCGGATCACCGTTGCGCAGGCCACGGCTCTCGCCGAGGGACGGCTGGCGCGCGACGGGCCACCGCCGGACCCGGGCGTCGCAGAGGTCGACACCGGCCGGGCGGACGCCATCCTGTTGCGGGCGGTGGGCCTGCTGCTCGATATCGCGCCGGAGCGGGCGGACGACCTGACCGCCGAGAACTATCGGGCGGCGCTGGCGCTCATCGCGGGCTGTGTGATCACGGCTACCGACAAGTGGCTGTGGCTGCTGCGGCTGAAGGATCTGGAGGCGGATCTGCCCGCCGAGATCGTGGCGCTGCTGCGTGTCTTCTCCGATAGGCTGGCCAGCAACTGCTGACCGGCAAACCAGCCCATGCCGAATGATGCCCGGACGGCAACTGGCTGCGGTGAGACCCGCCCTGGGCTCGGACTGTCCACACTCTATTCACCTCGTGTTGGTCTGTCCAGTCCCTACCCGACGTGCCGCTCACCTCCGCTCGCGGGAGCACCTGATGACCATCCAGCTACCCATGGTTGTACTGTCACCCGCCGAACTCTGCGCCGACGGACGGACCGCCCTCGGCCCCGGTGGTCTGCTGATCGGCAGCGCGCCGGTTCTCCCGGGAGATACAGCGGCGACCGCCGCGGCGTACGCGACACCACCGGCGCGCGGGCTGGCGCCGGTAGTGCCGACGGGACAGGCGGTGCTGGACTGGACACGGCTGACCGGCTTCCTCACCCGGCAACCCCGGGCGGCGCTCGACCGTATGGTCATCGCGTTGCCCCACGACCTCGTCGCCGGCCTGACGCTCCACGAACTGACCCGACGTGCCGACCAGCTCCGGCTGCCGACCCAGGCGTGGCTGACCGACCTGGTCGGCGACGCGGTCGACGCGCAGGCATCCGGGCACGGCGTGCAGTACCTGGACGGCCACGGCGATCCGGCCACCGCCGGGAACGCCGTCTCGGTAGTGGTCCACCCGATCGACCCGCTGGTCGACGACCCGTACGCGAGCCTGCCCGAATCCGTCGTGGCGCAGGCGCTGACCAAGCCCTACCCGAGCGCCCGCATCGTCCTGGCCGACGGCGGCGCGCAGATCAACCTTTCTCCGACACTCGTCGCGGCGGCGTTCGCGGAGGTGCTGACCGGTATCCGGGCGCACGCGCTGCCCGTCGGAGACGCCGCCGCGGCTGCGCTCGGGGTGGCGGCCACCGACCGGGTGCCCGGGTACGCCGCCGTGCCCGCCCACCTGTCCGCCCTGACGCCCGAGGCGGTGGCCCTGCTCCTGGCCGACGACCAGCCGTACCTCATCACCCGGCACGCGGGAACCGGCGCGCTGGCCGTTCTCGACCCGGCCACGGCCGCTCCCGGCCGGCCCCCGCTGGGCGCCACGTCCGTCCGCGTCGCGTCGCCGCCCGGCCTAACCGTCGCCGAGGCGATGGTTAGGCTGCGGGGCGAGGTCCCGGGTGGGTGGTCCGTGCTCGGCCGCGACGCGGTGGACGTCCTGGCGGAGTGGACGATCGCCGGCGGGGCCCGGCGCGCGGTCGAGGCGGTCGGTGCCCGGCTCCCCCTCACCGACGATCTGCGGCGGCTGGTCCTCGCCGCGTCCGGGGCCGGTCAGACAGTGCTCGTGCTGCGCCCGGCGGCGCCCGGACGACCGTTGGCCGACGGGGTGGTCGCCGCGGCCGAGAGGCGGATCGACCAGATCGGCTGGGACGGCGTGGTGCCGGCGGTGGTGAACCTTGCCCGGACCACGCCGGCCGCGCTGCTGCCGATCCTGGACCGGGCCGGAGCGTCGCTGTTCCGGCAGGATCCGGGGGCGGCCGGCGGGGACACGTTGTTCCTGGGCATCCCGTGGACCGTCCGCCACCCGGGCGGGACGCACGGCCCGGCAGCCGAGGAGATTACCGGCGAGGCGCTGGAAGCGGCCGGGCGGGGCCGCCGGGCCGCGCTCGCCGCACCGACGGCGGCCGTGGCGAGGCTGCTGTCCCAGCCGCTCAGCGCCGACCTGCGGCCGCTGGTCGCCAGCCCCGGGCCCGAACTGGTCGCCCAGCACGCCGAGGTCGCGGCGCGGGCCGCCCAGGTCGGCGGGTACGCCGGGCACGAAGCCCTCCTCCACCTGGCCGGGCAGGACCGGCTGGACGAGACCGTGAGGTATCTGGCCGCCGCCGATCGGGAGCACGGCGCGCTGCTCGACCCGGTTCTCGGCCTACCTAACACCGCACGGGTGCTGGACGCGTTGCCGCACCTCGCCACGCTGGCCGGCACGGGGCTGGGTGACAAGGTGAGCGACACGGTCACCACGACGCTCGGCCGGCTGATGACCGGGGAGATCACCAGGGAGCAGGCGACGGAGGCCGTCCGGAAGCTGCGCGGCAGGCTCCCCGGGCTCGCCACGAAGGAGCGCCGCCGCTGGATCGACCGGCTCTCCCAGTTGGCCCGGGAACAGCCGAGTCAGTTCGAGAACATCAGCGCGGTGGCCACCGCGGTCCTGGAATGCCCGGACTCGTGACGCTAGCCGCGGGCGGAGACGCCGGCCGGGGGGTGTGGCCGGCGTCTCCGCCCGCGGTCAGCGCCCGCCCGAGGTGGTCCAGGTCTTCACGTTGGCCCACTCGCAGTCCGTGTAGTTGTTCCAGGCCAGGTTCAGCGAGGAGGCGATCTCGCCGCACACGCCGTTCGGCCCGAGCAGGCCGTCGGCGGCCACGTTCCACTCGTGCTGGAGATCCTGGTAGTAGGACTGCGCCGGGCCCTGCCAGTAGTCCTTCAACGGGTCCAGCTTGTTGCGCAGCGCGATGAGCTGACTCTCGATGGTCTCCGCGTAGCTCGCCATCCGGCTGCCGGCGGACTCCAGCTCCGGCGGCACCCGCAGGTTGCTGCCCGTGGGGTCGGTCATGGTGGTCCTCCGTCGGCTCGCTCGGTCAGTTCAGATTCGCCTGGGGAATGGCTTCGTTGACGTCCTTGAACTGCGACTCAACGGTCGCCTCGGTGGTGGTGTAATTGTGGAAGTTGCCCTGCAATCCGTCCGCGATGCCGGTCAGCGAGTCGTTCAGCATCTGGCCGTACCTGTCGAAGTCGTTCATCAGGTTCTGGTACTGCTTCGAGGAAGCACCGAGCCACTGCGCCGCCAGATCGGACACGTAGGAGCGCATGCTGGCCAGCTCACCGCTGACGTCGGTCACCGTCTGCAGGCACGCCTTGTTGCCTTCCTGGAGCATCTGAAAGGTAATACCGATCGGTTGCGCCATCGGTCTCTCCCGCCAAGTCTCGTCCGGGTCCTGGAGGGCGACCCCGGCTACGCCGCCGACTCTCGCATGTCGTTGCCCGCGTCCGACAGTGGCCGCTTCCGGGACACCGGCATCCCTGGACGTGGACGTCGGATCAGCCCGGGCCGGGGGACGGCCGTCACGATGTCGTACGCGTTGGGACGTTCACCGCGGGCCCGGGGCCGAGGTTGAGATAGGACTCCGGCACATCGAATGACTGCACCGGATAGCCGGTCGTCGAGGAACCCTCCACCGGGATCGGCGTCAGGGTGGTGAGCACCGACTTCTCCACGTCGACATAGTTGTTGTACGAGAGCTGCATCCGCCGGACCGCCTCGGACAGCACGCTCGCCACGCTCCGCGACAGATTCATGAAGTCGTCGACGTGCCCGTGGAAGTGGTCGCTGCCCGGGCTGCGCCAGAGGGTGCCGTGGATGGTCAGGAACTGGTTGCCGATCGCCCGCAGGTTCTCGTTGATGATGTCGCGTTGGTCGGACACCTTCTGGATCGCCTCGAGCAGTTCCCGCATCCCGACCTCGTAGGTGAACGTAACGCCGTTCGGGTTGGTCTGGGAGAGCGGGACACCGTCCGGGTTCATGATGACGGTCGTGGTCTCGCCGTCGTGGGTGTAGATCCATTTCGTGTCACCGGCGCCGTTGACGTCGTAGTCGACGTGCACGGTGGTGATCGAGCCGTCCCGATCACGGAGATAGCCGTCGATCGGCCGCCCCTGGGAGTCGAACGTCGTGAACGTCCAGTCGTTGGCCACCTCCTTGTACGGCTTGCCGTCGGCGTCCGCCCAGATCTTCGGGCCGCCGTCGGAGTACGTCCAGATCGATCCGCCCTTACCGTCCGACGTGATGGTGACCGTCTCACCACTGGACGAGTTGGACCCGCTCGTCGGCTTGCCGTCGGTGTAGAAGATCGTCCAGTTGTCCGGCATCTGCTGCTTGACCAGCTCGCCGGACGCCGAGTCGAAGGTGACGCGCGTACCGTCCGGGTAGGTGTAGGTCGCCTGGCCACCGTCGTGCGTGATCTCGGCCGAGGTGGCGGGCCGTCCGTCCTGCGCGGGAATCTCGACGTGCTGCGGGTTGCCGTCGGCGTCGAACCGGCTGTAGACGGTCCCGTCGGGCATCTTCTCGCTGAGGACCGTGCTGCCGTCCGGCCCGTAGGTGACGACCGTCCTGTCGGGGTACGTGTAGATCGTGTTGCCGCCGTCGTAGCTGATGTCCGCCGACGTGGGCGGCTTCCCGTCGATCGGCGGGATCTCGATGTGGTGCGGGTTGCCCTCGGCGTCGAAGCGGGTGAAGACCATCCCGTTCGGCATCCTCTCGCTGAGGATCGTCGTGCCGTCCGGTCCGTAGGTGACAACCGTGTCGTCCGGGTAGGTGTAGATCGTGTTGCCGCCGTCGTACGTGATGTCGGCCGAGGTCGGAGCATTGCCGTTGGCCGCCGGCATCTCCACGTGATGCGGCTTTCCGCCCTCGAACTCGCTGTAGACGGTGCCGTCGGGCAGTTTCTCGCTGAGGACCGTCGTGCCGTCCGCGCCGTAGGTGACGACCGACCCGTCCGCGTACGCGTAGACGGTGTGGCCGTCGACGTAACTGATGTCGGCCGAGGTGGCCGGCCTGCCGTCGGTCGGCGGAATCTCGACGTGCCGCGGCTTGTCGTCCTCGAACTGCGAGTAGACGAGACCGTCCGCCGTCCTCTGCGTGATCAGCTCGTTGGTCGCCTCGTCGTAGGTGAGCACGGTTCCGTCGGCGTAGGTGTAGATGACCGTGCCGTCGCCGTACGCGATGTCGGCCGAGGTGGCCGGCTTTCCTGCGAACGGCGGCACGTCGACGTGCTGTGGCCGGTTACTCGCGTCGAACCTCGTGTAGACGGTGCCGTCCGGCATCGTCTGGCTGACCAACTCGTTGTTGCTGGTCTGGAACTTCAGCACCGTCTTGTCGGCGTAGGTGTAGATCGTGTAGGGGTTGTCGTACGCGATCGAGGCCGACGAGGCCGGGTCGCCGTTTCCGGCCGGGATCTCGATGTGGTGCGGTCGCCCCGCGGCGTCGAACTCGGTGTATTCGCTGCCGTCGGCGGTCTTCTCCTCCCGGATCGTTCCGGCGCTGTCGAAGGTGACAGCGGTTCCGTCGGCGTACGTGTAGACCGTGTCGCCGCCGTGGTAGGCGATGTCGGCGGAGCTGGCCGGGGTGCCGTCCTTCGCGGGAATGTCGACGTGATGGGGTTTGCCGTCGGCGTCGAACCTGGTGTAGACGCTGCCGTCGGCGGTCCGCTCCTCAAGGACCGCGCCACTGCCGTCGTAGGTGACGATCGACCGGTCGGTGTACGTGTAGATGGTGTGGTCACCGTCGTAGGTGATGGCCGCCGACCTCGCCGGCTGACCCGCCGAGCCGGGGATCTCCAGGTGGTGTGCGCGACCGTCGGCGTCGAAGCCGCTGTAGACGGAGCCGTCCGGAGAGGTCTGCCGGAGCACCGATCCGTCGTCGGCGTATTCGACGACCGTGCCGTCCGCGAGGGTCTCGGTGGCCATCGTCAGTCGACGGGGTAACTGGGCGTGGGCGGCTTCAGGACGTCGTCGACGTTCGTGCCGTCCTCGAAGACGACCTTGTCGGCGTGGACGTAGTTCTGGGCCGCGTTGTTGAGCACCGCGGTCATCTGGCCGACCAGTTGGTAGGCGTCGGCGACGGCTCGGACGAGGGCGTTCTGACTGTCCACGACCGCCTGGGTGGATTCCGGGTTCGGGTCCTTGAACTGCGCTTCCCTCTCCGGGTTGTACGGGGCGCCGTAGCTACCCCCCTCCTGACCGTTCGCGGTCGCCGTGTACGGCTTCATCTCCTCCGGATCGGAGACCAGGAATATCCAGCCCGCGGTGTTCAGGATGAGGTCCTTGAAGGCGGGGTAGTCGCCGACCTGTCTGTCCAGCTCGATCATGATGGTCTTTTCCAGATCCTTGATGTCGCTGGGTCGCACCCTGAGGTAGGACGTCGTGGGCACGTCCGGCTCGGGCCCGGAACCGGGCGCCTCGTCGGACAGCTTGATCACGTTGTCGCCGGTCAGCGACAGGGTCATGTCCAGGCTGTCGGGGTCGAAGCCGTCGGCCACCGTCACCGTGGGCAGCTTGAAGTCGCTCTCGGTGAGGTATTCGTCACCGTAGCCCGTCTGGCCGGGGTCCTGGAGGGTCTCGTCCGCCATTCGTCGACTATTACCAACGCCGGCGCGTCCGGCCAACGTCCCGTTTTCCAGGACTCGTGGCGTGCACCGATCCGAGGCTGACGATTGTCCTTGGTGCCGCTGCTACGGTCGGCTGGTACGTAGACTCCGATGCCTGCCGGGAGAGACTCGTGGCCCCAAACCCGCAGGAAGGTGCGCCCGCGAACTACGACGGCGGGCAGGTCATCAGCATGTACCCGATCGATGTCTACGAGGCCACGTTCTACCGCCGGTCGTTCGACGTCGTCGTGCCGGACCACGGCCCGGGCGGCAGCAGGATCAACCTGGGTGTCAACGTCCCGCCCCGCGGGCCGTGGACCGACGGCGACGGCACCCTGCACATCCCCACCGGCGACGACACCGACACGCTCATCAAGAACCCGTTGCGCAACATCGACGCGTCCGGGTCAGGCGACGGGTACTCCTACGGGAGCGTCCCGGCGAAGCTGGACGCCATCGCGGGCGCGTTCGACACGATCGCCCAGATCTGGGACGGGCTCAAGTTGTCGTGGATCGGAGACTCGGCGGATGCGGCCAAGGACCTCCAGGACAAGCTCGACCAGGTCCAGAAGCGCCTCTTCGGGCAGAAAATCCAGCCGCTGGGTGACACGCCCGGCGTCATCGGGCAGATGTCGTCCGTCGCCGCGAGCGCCGCGTCGGTCCTGAGCAGTGTCGAGGAAACGAACACGAGAATGTTCGAGGACTTCGCCAACGCGATCGACTGGAAGCCGCTTCCGCCGGAGGAAGTCGACGACGCCGAGGCCTCGAACGACCAGAAGCCGCCCCCGACGCCGGAACCCCCGAAGAACGAGGACCGCCTGTTCGGTCCGATCATCGAGACCTTCTAGCGGGTGAGCCTGCATCACCCGGATCCGGATCTCCTCGACCAGTTGGCGGACGTCTGGGACAAGAAGGCCGCCGAACTCGAGACCCTTCGGGCCACGTTCGCACCGGGCCAGGACTCGGCCGACGTGCTCGCGTTGGGCAGCCTCAGCGAGGACCCGCTCACGTCCCTCCCCGGTGTCGTGGGTACGCCCGCCACCGAACACCTCGAGTGGAGTGGCGCGGCCCAGAGCGCCGCCGGACGGATGCTTCAGCAGGTCTCCAGGCAGGTCGCCAACACTGCTGAGTTGGCCCGGCGGTGGGCCCGCCGGCTCCGGAGGATGGCCGAGGAGATCCGCGAGAGGCTCGCCGAGGAGGCCAAGAGCTTCCTCGTCCTCCTCCTGTCCACTGTTCTCGGCTTCATCGCCGGAATGATCCTCGGCTTCGTCCTGGCGCCCGTGATCGCGGCGATGGCCGAGGCCATCGTCGCCTCGATCATGGCGGCCCTGGAGATCGCCTCGACTGTCGCGGCCACCCTGCTCACCATCACCTTCGAGTTCACCATCGGCGCCCTGGCCTTCGCGTACCTGCAGTGGAACGTGGATGTGCTGGTCGAGGTGATCGCCTCAGCGGCCACCAACACGCCGTTCACCCTGTCGCAGCACGAGTGGGTGAACATCGTGGTCGCGGCGCTGACCGGTGGGCTGTTCTCGCTGAGCCCGGCCGCCGTCGGCCTCAAGAACATTCCGGTCAAGGGCGACGGCGCGATCAACCCGGGGCAGGTCAAACCGGCCGAGGTGAACCTCAACGACGGGGTCGTCACGCCGGGGCAGATCGATTCGTACAACGGCACCTTCGGCGGCACCGACGAGTTCGGTGCCGCCGCCACCCGGATGATCGGTGGGAACGGTCCGGTCCGGCCCGGCTCGATCGGCCCCAAGACGATCTCGGTGAACGCCGCCGATCTGCGCAACATCCCACTCAACCTGGACGCCGTACCCAGGCCGGGCGCCGGCGTGAAGGTGAGTGAGAGCTCGTCCGTCAAGGGCGACCCGGTCGCCGGCTCACCCGGTACCCGAAATCTGCGCTCCACCCCGGAAGGGACTGCCCTGCCGGACAACGGCGCGCCGCTACCCCTGGCCAGGACGACCCCGGACGGGCAGGGACCACCGAAGAACGTGCCACCCGGCGTCGTCGGCGAGAGCGGTCGGCCGCCAGCCGGGTCGACGAAGCCGGCGGCCCCGCCGGAGCCCCGCGACGCGCCGATCCAGCCAGCCCCCAACCGCGATCCGTCGCAGGCGCCGACCCCGCCCGCGAACTCCGCGCCGCGGACCAGCAACGACGGCGACGTCACACCCACGAACACCCCGAGGAGGCCGGGGAACGAGGACGATGCCCGCCCGATCACCAGCGTCCGCTCCGAGCCCCCGCGCGTGCCGGACAACCTGACGGCCGATCCCAACCCCGGACAACCGCCCATGACCATCCCCAATGGTTCCAGGGACGCCGTCGAGCAGCCACGGGTCAACGAGCCGCACGGCGCTCGCTCGGGCAGCACCGAGTCGCCGACGCCCAGCGCGCCCCGGGGGATCGAGTCCGAGCCACGCGTCGGACAAGAGACGGGTAGGCACACCCCCGATTCGGGCAGCAACCCGCCCGTCAACACCGCGACGACCGTGCCCAGGACCCAGGTGCCGCACGTGCCCGACGGAGACGCCGGGGCCCTCAACCACCACGCACCCCCACCTGGCGCCGCACCGGAGACGTCGGTGTCGTCGCCACGGTCCGGGCACACCGAGGGCGGCTCGACCGGCCATCCGGGCCTGGGGTCGGCGGCGCACGCGGAGGTGCCGCCGGTCGCCGTACCCGTACGCCCCGATGATGTCTCGTCCAACCTTCAGGCGGGTCTGCGTGAGCGGATCAACACGGCACGTGGCATCGACCGTGCCTTCCCCGACCTGGACCGTGACTTCGCCGCGGCGATGCGCGACGTCGGTGGCCAACGCACCGGCCTCGACGACGCCAGAGCCGCCGCGCTGAAGAGCAGCTTCGCCGAACGCGTCTCCGCCCGGTTCGGCGAGGTCATGGACCGCGCGTTCCACGAGGGTCGGCCGCCGACCGCCGCCGAGAGGGCGTCGTGGACCGACGCGTACGGGAAGGCGCTCGACGACCTGCGGACGGACATCCGGGTGCAGGGTGCGATCACCGACGTGGACGCGGCGGTGACCCGGTTGGTCGGCAGGGTCGGTGACGATCCCGTGGGCCCGCCCTCTCCCGGCCGGTTGGACGTGCCGGGGGACGCGCTGCGGTCGTGGACCGCCGACGCGAACGGGTTGGTCCGGCAGGCCGCCCGGACCGGTGACTTCCGGCGGTTGGACGACGACCTCAGGGCGCTGGAGGGCAATTTCGACGGCTACGTGAAGGCCTATGCGGCCGCCGACCGGGCCGCCGAGGCGGCCGGCAAGCGGTTCGACGCGATGCTCCACCAGCGCAACGGGATCCACGCGGACATCGACCGGATCGACGCGGCCCGGGCCGAGTTGGTGGGGGATGCCCGCAACGCCTACCTGGCACGGTGGGGCGCGAAGTCGATGGACCACCGTGCCATGCCGAACCTGGAATCCCTTGACCGCCACGCGGCCAGCTGGCTGCGGGAGCGGGAGGGCACCATCGACGCGCGCCTGACCTACCTGGAGCGAATCCAGGGCAGCAAGCGCGGCCCGATGCAGGACCTGATGACGTCGCTGCGCCGCGACATCGGCGTCGGGCGGTTGGACTGGGCCGCGGAGAGATTCGGCCTGCACCCGGACGGCGTCGGCAAGCATCCGATGCTGGTCCAGGCGGAGAAGATCGCCGACGCCAGCGCCGGCAGCTTCGCCCAGAACGTCCGCCCGCAGTACAGCGTCGCCGTCCGCAGCATCCGGACGTTCGTCGAGCAGGCCCCGGCCCGGATCGAGTTCAGCAATGCGGCGCGCTCACTCCTGGACGACGCCCGCGCCTCGTTCCGCTTCTCGGCCCGTCAGGGCGAGCTCACGGCTGTCGAACGCGGCCTCACCTCCTTCGGCGCGGGCGACCGGGGCGTCGCCGCGGCCGAGGGCAAGCTGGCCGACGCTCTCGATGCGCAGATCACGCGGGTGGGAAAGGCCGGGTACAAACCATCCGCGGTGGACGAGGCGCTGGAGGCGCTGCGTCATCGCGCCGACCTCATCAGCGACGAGGTGCGCCGGGACACGATCGACGAGGCGGCCATGCAGACCGCCGTCAGTAGCGCCCGGAAGCTGATCGACGCGGAGGTCGGCGGCCGGGGCGTCCACCTCGGCCAGGGGACGTTGGACCGGATCACCGGTGAATTCACCGAGGGCGTGGTGCATCGGTTCCGGCAGGAGCACGGAGCGAGCGAAGGGTCGCGCCCCCAGACGCGCCAGCGGCTCTCATCGCACCTGGACCTGGACGCCGCCGCTACGGTGCGCGACGTGGGCGGCCAGCGCGCCGGCGTCGACGACGCCCGTGCCGGGGAACTGCGAGCGTTCGACGACCCGCGTACGGACGCCCGGGTGCAGGGTGCCATCGCCGACGTGGACGCGGCGGTGCGCCGGTTGGCCGGCAGGTTCGGCGACGCTCCCGCCGGTGCGCCTTCCGGGCGGTTGGACGTGCAGGGCGACGCGCTGCGGTCGTGGACCGCTGACGCGAAAGGGTTGGTCCAGCAGGCCGCCCGGACCGGTGACTTCCGGCGGTTGGGCGACGAGCTCAGGACGTTGGAGGACAGTTTCCACGGTTACGTCACGGCGCACGCGGGCGCCGATCGTGCCGCCGACGCGGCCGGTAGGCGGTTCGACGCGATGGTCGAGCAGCGAACCGGAATCCACGCGGACATCGACCGGATCGACGCGGCCCGGGCCGAGTTCATGGGGGATGCCCGCAACGCCTACCTGGCGCGGTGGGGCGCGGACCCGGTGGACCGGCGCGCCATGCCGAACCTGGAGTCCCTCGACCGCCACGCGGCCGGCTGGCTGCGGGATCACGAGGCCTTCATCGGCGCACGCCTGACCGACCTGGAACGGCCCCTGCAGGTGTACCGCGTCGAGCTGGAGACGCCGTCGCTCGACCCGGGGGCCGCGCTGAGCGGTTCGCGCAAGCTCGACGACCTGCTCGGCACCGTGCTGCGTCCGGAGCAGTTCGTGGTCAAGGGTTCCGAGGCCCACCACCTGCCGATCGGCGAGAGCTCGAATTACCGCCTGGACGTGGCCGGAGCCACCGGCCGTGGGGCCGAACCCGATCCGATCCACCGGCCGCCCGCCTACGACGAGACCGACGGCATCCTCGACCTGCCGGTGTACGACGCACAGGGCCGGCCGCCCGCGTACACGGCCCACTTCACCGAGACCACCCCAGCCCGCGATCTGGTCACACCCACGTCGCTGGACACCCCGATGGACGGCGTCGGTAGGGAGATGGCTGCCATCCGGCAGGAACGGCGCGACGGTGTCGCGGCGGAGGTCGAGAGCCTGGAGCGGGTCGGGCGGCCCGAGGTCAAGGGTCCGGACGGGGCCGGGACCGACCCGCTGCCCGCGAAGAACCCGTACGGAAGCCTGCGCGACCGGGCGTGGAACGCGATGGCCAAGCAGGAAGCCGACCTGGACGCCACGCTCGGGGAGAGGCTGCCTCCCGGTGGCGACTCCTTCGCGCCCGCCCGACGGCCGGTGGAGCCGGCGCGGACCGGCCGGGACGTGGCCGAGGACGTGGCCCGCCTCGCACGCAACGATCCGCGGCCGGGCGCCGAGACGGTCGACCAGCACGTCGGGAAGCTCTCCGACGGCGAGTTGGCCCGGGCCAACGAGTGGGTGACCCGAAACCCCGAGTCGCCTGCCCGGGCGGCGATCCAGAAGGAACACGCGGCGCGCTTCGGACCGGACGCGCCCCGCCCGGAGGCGCGTACCCCGGACCCGGCCGGCGCGGTCCGGTCGGAGGACCTGACGCGGATGCGGGCCGACGTCGACGCCAGGGACGCCTCCGCTCAGCGGCTGAACGGGGTGCTCGACCAGATCAACGAGCAGCAGCAGGCCGTACGCGCCGGCATTCACCGGCAGTACGTGGGCGTGAAGGTCGACCCGGGCGAGCCGATGCCGAGCTTCCCCAGCATCCCCGAACGGGCGGCGCAGCTACAACGCCTCGGCGTCGAGGTGACCCCCGAAGGGCTTGCCGCCGACACGCGGGTGGCCAAGGCCGCCGGCAACCTCCGCGACATCACCGCGGAGCGGTCCACCATCGACTCCCTGCGGCGACCGCTGGACCAGGCGATCGACACCGCCCAGAAGCAGGCCCAGGTGCTGGCCGCCAAGCGTTTCGCCCAAGGGGCCGGCGCGCACGACATCGAGAACTACGACCGTGCGGTGCGGGACGCGCTCGATCTGCAGACGTACCGCGAGGAGGGGCTCGCCTCGCTTCGCCCGAGGGAGAACCCGACCCACCGGGATCTGGTTCGCGCGCACCGGGACGAGGCGCCGGCGAGCGCGCCGCCGCCGAGCACGATCGACCCGGAGCACATCGGCGACCAGACGTTGGCGCTGATGAGGGAGCTGCGGGAGGCGGCCCGACGCCTGGACGCGCTGCCGACGCCGCAACCAGCGCGCGGCGGCGAGACGCTGCGCGAGTGGCTGGGCGCGTACGACGCCCTGCACGAGCGGTGGAAGAGCCTTTCGGCCTGGCAGCAGCAGGGATTGGAGGTTCGGGACCGCGCCCTCGCGCAATTCGAGCGCACCGCGATCCTGCAACACGAGCAGGCGCTGCTCGACGCGAGCGAACCGGCGGTGCGAGGCGCGCAGGCGCGCGCGTCGGCCGCTGCCCGGGACGCGAGGAACGGCCTGAACGAGGCGATCCGCGCGGAGCAGCAGGCCGCCGCCGTCGGGCCCGCCAGCGGGACGGCCAGTTCCGTCGAGGCCACCGCGAACCACCGCCCGCGGCCCCGGCCCGAGGTGGCCCGGCCTGAGGTGGCCCGGCCTGAGGTGGCCCGGCCTGAGGTGGCCCGGGAGCAGGCCGCCCGCGCTGAGGTGGCCGAGAAGGGTGAGGGCCCGCTGGTCACGCCGGCCCCGAAGCCCTCGATTCGCCGACCGAGCACACCGCCGGAATCTCCTTCGCCGCCAGAGCGTCCGCCCCCTCCGGCTGGCACCGGGCCCGTCGATGCGGCGGCGGCGCGGGCGTTGGAGGCGCGGTGGGAGGCGCTACGGGCCAAGCCGGCCCAGTCGGAGCCGGCGACGTCGGGGAGTACGCCGGTCGGGCCTGTCGATCCGGTGGCGGTGCGGGCGTTGGAGGCGCGGTGGGAGGCGCTGCGGGCCAAGCCGGCCGAGTCGGAGCCGCCGATTTCGGGGAGTACGCCGGTCGGGCCTGTCGATCCGGTGGCGGTGCGGGCGTTGGAGGCGCGGTGGGAGGCGCTGCGGAACAAGCCGCTGACGCCGGCGGACACCCCGGACGAGACCGTGCCACGCCCGCCGCGACCGACCGTCGAGGACGAGCCGCCGGTGATCCACCCGGCCAGCGAGACCGTACCGCCGGACATCATGCGCTTCAGCGACCCGGAGCGTGTGGAATCCTGGCTGAGCGTCCGTGACCAGTTGATCCGGAGGCTGTTCAACAGGCTCGCGCACGCCTCGGTGGTCGATCGGACGCTGCCCAATCTGGAGTCCTCTTTCGTGCGGGTGTGGCACGACCTGCCCGCGGGCAGTCGGATCACCGAGCGCCAGCTGGTCGAGCAGTTCGAGAGGTTCGGCACAGCCGCGGCCCGTGCGCTGAACGAGACGTTCGCGGACGCGTTCACCGACGTCCGCATCCCCACCGGTGCCGACCGTCAGCGGTGGCAGGAGCGGTACGACGACCTGCTGCGTGACCTCGCCGACGACCTGCGGCAGCAGGTCGGCCGCAACGAGATCGAGGCGGTCGCGAGCGCCGCGTTCGAGCGCTGGCAGGCGGAGGACCCCGAGGCGATCGCGTACCACAACGAGGCGTTGCGGCACTGGACCCGGGACGCCGAGACCCGGCTGGCCTCGTTCCGCAACACCCGCACGTGGGACTACGCGCCGGCCGCGCTGGGCAGCCAGATCGCCCGGCTCGACGTCTACCGCGCCATCCACCGCACCGCGCCGATCGCCGCGGCCCAGGTCGCCGCTCGCTTCGACGAGATGGTGGCCGAGCGTCCCCGGATACAGGCCGACCCGGACCGGGTGGCCCGGTCCCGGGCCGAGGCGGTAGCCGCCGGTCACGACCGGTACGTCCGTTGGTGGACGAAGCGGATGGACGCGGCCGTGGGAGATCTCGAAGGCACCACGACCACGGCGCTGAGCAGTTTCCGGGTGCTCGACGACGCCATCGACGCGCGGCTCGACTACCTCGACGAGACGCAGCTCGTCCTGGATGCGATGTACCGGTTGACCGAGCCGGACGCGTTGCCCCGCTCACCGCTGACTGACGGCCTGAGCCCGGACCAGATGGGCAACGCGGTCCGGATCGTCCAGCGCGAGGCCGAGTCCCTGGTGGACAGCCGGGCCACGCCGTTCGTGGCCAACGTGCCCAGGGTGGACCCCTCACGGTTCCGCGCGGTCAGCCGAGCGGTCATGGAGTTGCGTGATCAGCTGCCGGCGCGGGCCGCATTCGCCGCCCGCGCGGCCCTGCTGACCGAGGAGGCGCTGACGGCTGTCGACGCGGAGGCCGCGAAGGGCGCCGCGGAGGCGGTCCGGCACGGGCTGGATCCGACGGAGGCGCTGTCCCGGGTGTCGGGCGACGTCCGCCGGGAGATCCGCGACCTGGCCCGGGACGCCCGCGAGCGCTTCGCCGGTCGGCAGTACGCCCAGAGCGCGCTGACGGGTGTGCTGGCCGTGCTGGAAGCCCAGCTCGGACGGGCGGTCGGGCGGGTCCATGCCGAGACCGTCCGGGACGCGCTGCTGCGCGCCGGTGACGCGGAGGCGGTGGCCACCCTCAACCAGTACGCGAGCCAGATCGGGTCCCGGTTCGGCCGGCCGGTGCAGGAGCGGATCTACGGCGACTTCGAGCACCGGTACGTGCGCCGGTTCCACGACGCGTTCGGCGACGGCGCCACCGTCGACGTGGCCGCCTGGCTGTCCCGCACGCGGCCCGACGGGTCACCGCGGCGCGCGCTGCCGGACAGCCACCTGCAGAACCGTCTGCTCACCGCGCCCGATGCGGACCCGGTCGAGGTCGAGGCCATCGTGGACGCGTTGGCACTTCCCGGTGAGCGGGGCACGTCGGTGGAGCGTCGCGAGTCGCAGATCGCCATGCTGCCGGAGGAGGAGCGCGCGCACTGGCGGGCACGGCTCGCCGACGGGCGCACCGCCGATGCCGAGCTGGCGGCGCGCGCGGTGGAGGTGGTCACCACCCGGTGGGCCAACGACGCGGCGCTGACCCGGCTGGTGTCCGGCGCTCGACGGCTGTGGAACGAGGCCGGGGCGGCCGGGTCCCGCGTGTCGCCGAGCGCGTTCGGGGACCTGGTCCACCGCTTCTACCACCGGGGCTCCGGTGCCCTGGTCGCGCCGGACCTGCCGTCCGTCACCCATCTGGCCGAGCCGGTCCCCGGGCCGGCCGAGCTGACCGAGGCCGCTCTGCGGCGGCGTCTGGCCCGGCTCGCCGGACAACCCGCCGAGGATCACTCGGACATCGAGGCACGGTGGCGGCGGAAGGCGGAGGAGTGGTTCCGGGACGACGCCAGGACGCTGCCCCACGACCTCCGGGAGAGGTTCTGGGCGGAGTGGCTGACCGCGCGGGACGACGACGAGAAGCGGGCGGAGGTGCGCGAGAGGATGCGCGCCGCGGTCGCGACCGAGCTGAGGGCGGCGGGGGAGCCGCTGCCGAATCCGCGTGAGCCCGGCGTCGACGAGAAACCTGACGCGTTCGCGGAGGCGTACGCGATCGTGCCGCGCGCCGAACGGGACCGCTTCCGTGAGGCGATAGCGCGGGCGGGCACGGTGGAGAAGCTGGACCGGGTGTACGCGGAACTGGACGCCCGCCGCGACGAGCTGGCCGCCGAGGTGGAGGCGGCGCGGGCGAAGGCCGACGCCGACGCGGCCGAGGCCAGGTTGACCGAGCAGGAACGGGACCGGAAGCTCCTCGCCGCGGTGAACGAGCGGCTGACCGATCTCAAGAGGTACGTGCCCAGCCATGGCTACCGGATCCTGCGGGACGACGTGCCGGCCATCCGGTTGGAGCAGGCCCAAGCCTTCGACGACGAGCTGGCCGAGGTGCGCACACCGGAGCAGGAGATCGCGTGGACCGAGCGGGTCGCCGCGGCCGGATACCGCAGGGTGGCCGAGGACGGCATGCCCGTCGACACGTGGCCGACCGTGCCGATGCAGGACAGCGACCTGTCCGACATGGTGTGGGCGTGGGTTCGGGCGGTGACCGACGGGACGGGGGTGCGCCCGGACGAGGTCACCAGGGCGGCCGAAGCCATGATCGGGGCGCTGGACACGCGGGACGGCACCGCCCTGCAGGGCGCGCTCTCCGGCCTGTCGGTGGCGACGATGAATGCCCGGGTGGCGGAGCTGAAGCAGGCTGGTCCGGTGCGGCCGGCCGAGGACCTCACGCCGGCGGAGGACAGCCGCCTCGACGAGACCGGGCCGGAGGACCTCGAGGCCGACGAGTTCGTCGTCCTCCTCGACGGCGACAGCCTGACCGTCCCGGCCCACGACCCGCTGACGCTGCAGCCGCGGTCGGTCGAGGACCTGGTCCAGCGGATGCCGAGCGTTCCCGAGCCTGCCCCGAGCGTGGGTGGTCACCTGCGGCCCGGCCCGTCCCGCGACGAGAGCCAGTTCGACGAGGAGGTCCGCCGGATGGCGGAGGCCGAGGGTCGCACCGGGGCGGTGCGCGGCGGCATCGACGTGGACGCCGAACTCCTGGGCCGCCTCGAACGCCTCCGGGAACCTGCCGCGCCCGCCGAGCAGCCGACGCCCGAGCAGCACCCGACGCCCGCCGATCAGGTCACCGGTCCCGTGCCGACGACGAAGCCCAAGGAGGGCATCGCCGAGGTCGAGGTCATCCAGTCCGACGGCACGGTGGTCCGTCGCACGGTCAGCGCCGCGCCCCCGGCGGTCACCGCCACTGCCGCCCTTCGGGAGCAGCTTGCGGAGCTGGATGAGATCTACGCGCGCACCGAGGCGGCGTACGTCTCCTATCTGGAGCTGGAACGGGACCTGCGGGCCCGGAACGAGGACCTGGACGCGCGCTTCGCGGCCCACCTGACCGTGAGGCCTGAGCTGGCCGCGGGTCTCGACGAGGCGACGATCGCGCGGCTGAAGACCGACATCGCCGACGAGGCCGCGAAACACTTCCTGGCGGTACGCGAGTCGCTGGCCAGCCGGGACGACCAGTTGACCATGGTCGCCGCGTTCATCGCCGCGCGGGTGACGGTCGTGGAACCGATCGCGCCGGCCCCGGTCGCCGCGGAGGTGACGGAGACGTCGCGGGTCGACGAGCTCGCCGGGGAGAGGTTCACGCGGACGGTCGCCGACTTCCGTCGGGCCGACCTGTTCGGGGGTCGCTACCTGAGCGAGGCGGACCAGGCACGGCTGCGTGCGTCGTACCTCGACTTCGCGCGCGCCGCCGCGGGCACGGCGGGGAGCGAGGCCGAGTGGGTGCCCACCTCCGACTGGGCCGCCACCCTGGACACCGCCTCGGCCCGGCTGATCGAGGATCTGAGCGTGGTGTCGAGCGCCAACCGCTGGTTCGATCGGGTCGTCGAGGCGGTCGTCTACGACCACGGCGAGAACGAGCGCGACAACCCTCGCCTGCCGCACCAGCAGTGGTATCGCGACCGCTTCCAGCAGCGGCTGCTCGGCGACTGGACGACGGTGATCCGGGACCAGCGGCCCGGGCGGTCCGCCTCCGGTGTGGCCTACCTGGGCGCATTGAGCGTGGTGTCGACGATGGTCGCCGACGAGGGGCCGGACGGCTGGCCGGAGGCCCTCACCGCGGCCCTGCACTGGATCCGCGTCGAGTTGGACTCCGCGTACCGGATGGGCCAGGTTTTGGCCGGGGCGGCCCAGGACTTTCACCGGATCGCGCTGGACACCGGGGCGGACCTGGCGCACACCGCCGCCGTCGCCGACCTGTTCCGGGCCGACCGACTGCGCGACCACCTCGCCGTCCGGGGTGTGGACCCGGACACCTACGAGGACTGGTTGGCCGGGGAGAAGACCGACACCGACGTGTTCGGCGTCGCACTGGCCCGCCTGTCCACGGTCCGCGAGCAGCACCCGGTGGCGTTCGGCGAGAAGGCCGAGCGGGTCACCGTCGGCTTGCTCACCGAATACCGGAACCGGGTCGCCACCGCGGGCGAGGTGGCACAGCGGATGCCGGACTTCGCCGAACGGTTCGCCGCCGAGGTGACCGCGTCGGCCGCGCGGACCGACCAGGTCCGTGACCGGGTCGACGAGCAGGACCTCGACCGCTTCCGGACGCTCGACGGGCTGCCCCGCAACGAGCTGACCATCTGGCGGGACCGGGTGGTCGCCGACCTGACCGATCTGTATCACCGGGTGTGGAACTACGCCGTGTCCGTCGGCGCCGCCGTCGACTCGGAGCACTGGCAGGCCGCGTCGCGGCGCTGGGACGAGCTGGCCGGGCAGTACTGGACCGGTCTGCGGACCCAGGTGATGCGACAGCGCCAGGCCGGGTGGGTGCGCGCGGCGGTCGAGCGGCTGCGGGCCGAGGGGACGCGGGCGGGCCTACCGGCGGACGGCATCGACACGGCGGTCGCCGACCTCACTGCCGACGCCAGCGCCGCGATCGAGCGGCTGCTGCACTCGGGGCCCTTCGACCCGGCCCGACTCGGACGCTGGGCCGAGCTCGAATCCGACCTGCTCACGGCCGTGCCGAGCTATGTGTCGGTCGCGCGGGCCCGAGCGCAGGTGGCGGAGCGGGCGGCCACGGCGTACCGGGAGACGGCCGGCGTCGACGACCGGCTGGCAGCCGAGGCGGAGATGGCCGCGCTGGAGGTGTTCGACCGGGTGTACCGGCAGTTCCGTTGGGCCGACGCGGACCAGAGGCTGGCGCAGGCCGAGTTCGCCGCGGGCAGGGAGCAGCCGGAGATCATCGCGCAGGTGATCAGGCGAGGTCGGGACGCGACGGAACGTCTCGCCACTCCGCGGCGCGCCGGCAGCACTCCGCTCGACGCGCTGGGCCGGCAGGTCCGGCGACAACTCGACGCGGAGCGCCGGGCGGATCCGGCGGAGGCGGCGGCGCTGCGCCGGGTCGAGGCCGAGATCGAGGCGCTCATCGCCGCCGGGCTGCGCGACAACGAGGCCGCCGTGATCGAACCGGCGCTGGGTGGGCGCGCGGCCGACCGGACCACGGCGCGCGTCGAGGAGATCATGCGCCGTCTCCCGCAGCGCCTGGCCGACGAGCGGCGCCTGGCCGACGCGCTCACCGAGGCCGCCCGCCGGTTCGACGAGCTACCCGGAGCCGAGCGGCTCACCGTCGACGCCCCGCTGCGCGTCCGGTTCCTGAGCGAGGCGGCCGGGAAGATCGCGACGGGCATCGCGTACCTGACCAGCACCGCGCAGAAGGCCGCGGTGGGCGTGGCGATCCGTTCGGCCGCGGCGACCACGTCCGGGACGACGGGCGCCCCGAGCACCACCGCCGGCACCGACGGGATGGGTCTGGTGCCGAGCACCCTGCCGCCGGTCGAGGTCACCCCGATGACACCGCCGCGCCCGGCCGAGCAGCCCGCGACGGTGCAGCCGGAGCCCCGCCCCGACGCGCGACAGCAGTACCGGGACGGCTTCTACGAGCGGGTCGGGTCCACACCGCCGGCTGAGCCGGGCAATCCGTTCGGGTCGGATCTCGCGGGCGAGCGGGCCGAGCTGGAGTGGTCGCTCAACACCCTGGCCGCGTACGGGACCGACTGGCTCGACCAGGGCTTCCGCTTCCTCGACGAAGGGTCGCCCGAGGTTCGCGCGCAGATCCTGGTCGACGCGATCCGCACGGCGCCGGCCGGGGCTCTGGGCGCGATGAGCGGGCTCTTGCGCGGGGTGTCCGCCCACCCGGAGTGGGACATGCCTGTCGCGTACGCCGCCCGCGCCGTCCACCTGGCGCTGACCGGCAGGGCGGAGGCGGGAACCGGGCTCATCCACAGGCACTGGCGTCTCTCGTATCCGCCGCGACAGGTCGTCCGGGAGGCGCTGGTCGCCCGGGTCGCCGGTTCGGACGAGGATCGGGTGGCCCTGAGCGTCATCGGCGTCGCGCTGGTGACCTGCTGACCTACCGCCATCCCCGAATCCGGGACTATCCGATGTCCCGCACGGTGGTGGCACGGTGGCGGCCGGTACCCACGGACAGGAGTTGTCGTGTCGATCAACCAGGAGCAGCTCAACCATCTCCGGCAGCAGGCACTGGCGCTGCAGGCCGAGGTGGCCAACGTGCAGGAGGCGATGAACGCGACCGAGGTGACCGGCGTCGCGGCCGACGGTCAGGTGACCGTGACCATGACCGCGGCCGGCGAGTTCCTCTCCGTCCACCTCGACCCGAACGTGCTCGAGGACAACCCGGCCGACGAGGTCGAAGCCCTCATCCTGGCCGCCCTGCGGGACGCGACCGCCCAGCTGAAGGACCACGCCGCGCAGCGCACCGGTGCGATCTCCTCCGTGCTGGACCGCCTGCGGGCATCCTGACCGCCGTTCAAAGGCCGACGACGCCGATCGCGACCGACGGTTCCGGCGAATTGGGCTGAACGCGATGGACGGCGTCCCCGTCGTGCAGATGGGCACCCCGATACGGGGACCTCGACGGAGGGGAAGCTGGTCGTGCAGAACGGGGTGGGCGCGGAGTGAGCGACACCGGATCCCGGCGTGCCGCAGTGCCCGCGGGTGCCCGGATGGAACGCGTCTCCAACCGGGTGTGGAGCCGCCACCGCACGATCGGCTCGGCGGTACGGGCGGCCCAGGACGGCACCGTGATCGCCATCGCGGCCGGCATCTACCACGAGCACATCGTGATCGACAAATCGTTGACCCTGCTGGCCGACGGCGACGAGGGCACCGTGGAGGTGGTCGCCGGCACCGGCCCGGCGGTGGCCGTACGCGCCGGTGACGCCGCCGTACACGGGCTGACCCTGCGCGGAGCGGGCCCCGACGGGGTGACGGTGGCCGTGCACGGCGGCCGCCTCACGATGCAGTCCGTTGAGATCGTCGACGGCTCCGTCGACGTCCGGGGCGGGGCCGCGGCCCGCCTCCTCGACTGCCGGGTCTCCCGCGCGGTGGGCGCCGCTGTCCGGGCCGCAGGTGGTGCCGAGGTGCAGGCGACCGGGCTGGTGCTGGAGGAGATCCGAGGCGACGCGGTGGTCGTCCAGGACACGGCGCGAGTCGTCCTCGACCGGCTCCGGGTGCAGAAGGTTTCCGGCCGGGGAGTCCTGGCCACCGCGTCTGGCGCGGTCGTCCTGACCGACGCGGACATCGGCTACACCGGAGGCCCGGCGGTGGAGGTGACCGGGTCCGGGCAGGCCCGCCTGGTCGCTGCCACGCTGCACGACGCGGTGGCCGACGGGTTGCGGGTGACCGGCAGCGCCCCGTTCGGGTCGGCCTGGTGGGTCCCGCTGCGGCCGGAGCACGGCGGCGAGGCCCGGACCGGCGAGGAGGGCGCGGTCGGTGGTGTCCGGGCCGAACGGTGCACTGTCACCCGGTCCGGCGGCACCGGCGTCGCGGTCAGCGGCGACGGTCAGGTCGCGCTGATCGGAACCGCGATCGAGCACAGCGGCGCGGCCGGTGTGCTGGCTCTGGAGGACGCCCGGGTGGCCCTGTCCGACACCGGGCTGCGCGCCGGCCGGCAGACCGCGCTGGCGTTGCGCGGTCGGGCCGAGGTACGTGTCAGCGGCGGGGAGCTGGCCGACTCGGCGGGCAACGGGCTGTTCGCCGCGGACGAGACGCGGGTGCTGATGGACGGGGTCGCGGTGAGTCGCTCGGCGTACAGCTCCGTGCACCTGACCGGTGCGGCGGTGGCCGCGCTGCTCGACTGCGCGGTGGCCGAGACACCCGAGTTCGGCGTCCGGGCGTCCGACCGGGCGCTGTTGCGCATGTCCGGCGGCGAGATCTCCGGCGCCGGGTACGGCGGTGTGCAGGTCGACGGCAACGCCGACGCGGTCGTGCGGGCGGTCACTGTCACCGGCTCCGAGGTCGGCGTTCGGGTCGACACCCCGCACCGTCCGCTGCTGGCCGACTGCACGATCCGCGACGTCCGGCGCAGCGGGCTGGAGATCGCCCCGGGCGCCTCGATGATCGCCCGCGGGTGCACAGTCGACGCGGTCGGCGGAACCGGGGTGCTCGTCGACTCGGGCGCCACCCCGATGTTGCAGGACTGCACCCTCACCGGCATCGAGGGCACCGGCGTGGCGATCTGGGAGGGCGCCGCTCCGGAGATCCGCGGGCTGACCATCACCGGTTGCGCCAAGAACGGTGTGTACGCCGCCGAGGGCGCCCACGGCCGCCTGATCGACTGTGACATCGCCAAGACCCGCTACCCGGCCGTGTTCGTCGGAGCCGGCGCGGACCCGGTGATGCACCGGCTGCACGTGCATGACGTCGACGAGGACCTGAACCTGGCCGACGGCGCCAGGGCGACGTTCTCCGGTTGCTGGAGCACGACGGTCGGGCAGGTCAGCATCCCGCAGTCCGACCCGTCGGTCCGGTCGGCGCCGGTCCCCGCGGTGCTCGGCGCCCCGGCTGCCGGGCGCGCGTCGGGCACCGAGGCGACGGTGGCCGAGGCCGACCTGGGGTCGCTGATGGCCCAGCTCAATGACCTGGTCGGGTTGCAGCGGGTCAAGAAGGACGTCAACACGATGGTCAACCTGGTGCAGATCGTGAAGCGCCGACGCGAGGCCGGCCTGGCCCCGCCGCCGTTGTCGCGGCATCTGGTCTTCGCCGGCAACCCGGGCACCGGAAAGACCACAGTGGCCCGCCTCTACGGCCAGCTCCTTGCCTCGCTGGGCATGCTCAGCAAGGGTCACCTGGTCGAGGTCGACCGCGGCACGCTGGTCGGCGAGTACGTCGGCCACACCGCCCCGAAGACGACTGCCGCGTTCCGCCGGGCGCTGGGCGGGGTGCTGTTCATCGACGAGGCGTATTCGCTCGTCCCGCCGGGCATCGGCACCGACTTCGGCCAGGAGGCCATCGCCACGCTGGTTAAGCTCATGGAGGACCACCGCGACGAGGCGGTGGTGATCGTGGCCGGCTATCCGGACCAGATGACGACGTTTATCGCGGCCAACCCCGGCCTGTCGTCGCGCTTCTCCCGCACGCTGACTTTCGACGACTACTCGTCCGAGGAACTGGTGGAGATCGTCGAGAGTCAGGCCCGCCAGTTCCAGTACGAGCTGGACGCCGAGGCACGCGCCGCGCTGATGAGCTTCTTCGACAGCCAGCCCCGCAGCGAGGGCTTCGGCAACGGCCGCTTCGCCCGCAAGGTGTTCCAACTGATGACCGAGCGGCACGCCAGTCGGATCAGCGAGGTGCTGGAGTCCGCCGACGACGACCTGAGCACGCTGCTCGCCGACGACCTGCCCGAGGGGGACCTGCGGTGACCCGGCTCGCGTTCCACCGGCCGGCCCGGATGCTGCTGCCGCAGCTGCCGACCGAGCAGTACACAGTGCCGGTCCCGCCCGAGGTGCCGGAGGAGGGCCCGGACGGCGGCGCCTGGAATCTGGTGCTGCCGCTGCTGTCCAGCGTGGGCATGGCCGCGTACATGGTGACGTTCGGCCGTCCGGCGCTGATCATCATCGGCGTCCTGTTCTTCCTCACCTCGACCGGGGCCGTGATCGCCCTGCGGATGCGCCAGCGCCGCGCCACCGGCAAAGCCACCCGCAAACAGCGCCTCCGCTACCGGGCACACCTGAGCCTGGCGCGCGACCAGGCCCGCGAGGTGTCCGTCGCGCAGCGGCAGGTGGCCGCCGTCGCCAACCCGGAGCCGTCCCGGTTGTTCTCGATCAGCGCAAACCGGCACCGGGTGTGGGAGCGGCGCCGCAGCGACGAGGACTTCCTGCGCGTACGCCTGGGGCGTGGCCTCGTGCGGCTGGCGTCGCCGATGGTGATGGACCCGAAGATGGACCCGATCGCCGACTACGACTGGGAGTCGCTGCGCTCGGCGCGCCGCCTGGTCGAGAGCCTGGGCCGGGTCGAGGGCCAGCCGATGGTGGTCGACCTCGGCAACGCGGGTGTGGTCAGCCTGCTCGGCCCGTCCCTCGACACCGAGAACCTGGCGCGCGTCCTGCTCTGCCAGGTCGCCACTCTGCACGCTCCGGACGACGTGCTGATCGCTGTGGAGACCAGCGGCGAGCGACCGGTCGAGGAGAACAACGACCGCTGGCAGTGGGCCAAGTGGCTACCCCACACGATCGAGCCCAGGGCTCGGGGCACGGCCGGAGTGGTGTCGCTGGTCGCCGCCGACCCGGCCGGGCTGGCGGCCTTCCTGAACGAGACACTGCGCCGCCGCGTCGAGCTGGCCGGCAACCGTCGGACGCTCGGCGACCGTCAGGCCCCGGCCGACCTGCCCCGGCTGGTGGTGGTGTTGACCGGGTTCGCGCCGGTCTCCGAATGGGGCCGCTCCGACATCCTGGCCGCCCTGGTCGCCGCGGCCGGCCCGCAGAGCGGCATCACACTGGTCTTCCTGGTCGAGCGGGAGGCCGACGAGCCGAGCCGCGTCGACCTGCGCATCCGGATCGGCGACGACGGCCGGCTGACGCCGGAGGGCCGCAAGGACCTCGTGGTCGTCCCGGCGGAGCGATGCCTGCCGGACACCGTCACGCCCGGCCTGGCCGAGCTGATCGCGCGGCAACTGGCCCCGCTGCGGCTCTCCGACGAACGCGAGCAGGTGCTTACCCGCACCACGTCGCTCACCGAGATGGTCGTCGGCGGCGACGTGCTGACCGCCGACATCGTCCGACACTGGGTTCCGGCGGGCGACCCGCGGATGCTGCGCTCGCCGATCGGCACCGACGGCGACGGCCAGACCGTGGTGCTGGACCTGAAGGAGTCGGCGCAGGGTGGCTCCGGACCACACGGGTTGATCGTGGGAGCGACGGGCTCGGGCAAGAGCGAACTGTTGCGGACGCTGGCCACCGGTCTGGCCCTGACCCACTCGCCGGAGCTGCTCAGCTTCGTGCTGATCGACTTCAAGGGCGGCGCCGCGTTCGCCCCGCTGGCCGGGTTGCCGCACGTGGGTGGCCTGATCACCAACCTGGCCGACGACGTCGCGATGATCGATCGGGTGCTCGCCGCGCTCATGGGCGAGCAGCAGCGCCGCCAACAGATGCTGCGCGACGCCGGCAACATCGACAGCGTCCGGGAGTACCAGATCCGCCGGGCCAGAGGCGGCACCAAGCCCGACGGCAGCCCGCTCGAACCGCTGCCGTACCTGCTGATCGTGGTGGACGAGTTCGGTGAGCTGCTGTCCGGGCGGCCGGACTTCACCGAGTTGTTCGTGCAGATCGGCCGGGTCGGCCGGTCGCTCGGCATGCACCTGCTGCTGGCCACTCAACGACTCGAGGAGGGCCGGCTGCGCGGGCTGGACTCACACCTGTCGTACCGGATCTGCCTGCGCACCTTCAGCGCCGCCGAGAGCCGCAGCGTGATCGGCACCCCGGACGCGTACAAGCTGCCGCCGGTGCCCGGCTCGGCCTACCTCAAGGTGGACGAGTCCATCTACGTGCGGCTGCGGGTCGCCCACGTCTCCTCCACGTACGTCTCGGCCCAGGAACGCTGGGCGGCGGCCGGCAAGGTCGACGACACTGTGGTGCCGTTCGACATCCGGACGCTCGGGGCCCCGGCCGAGACCGAACCCGAGGAACCACCGACACCCGACGGCGACGGTCCGACCGAACTCGCCGTCGTGGTCGACCGGATGAAGGCGATGGAGCAGGTGCACCAGGTGTGGCTGCCGCCGCTGCCCAAGGCACTGGCGCTCGACCACCTCATCGGCACCTTGTCCGCTCAGCCGGAGCGTGGCTACAGCGCCAAGCACTGGCCGCTGTCCGGCTCTCTGAGCGTTCCGATCGGCCTGGTCGACCTGCCCATTCGGCAGGACCAGGAGACGCTGATGATGGACTTCGGCGGGGCGCACGGCCACCTCGCCGTGGTCGGGGCGCCGCGGACCGGCCGCAGCACGTTGCTGCGCACCCTCATGCTCGCCGCGATGCTCACCCACACCCCCGAGGAGATGCAGTTCTACTGCATCGACTTCGGCGGCGGCACGCTGACGCCGTACGCGAGCGCCCCGCACGTCGGGGCGGTGGCCGGCCGCAACGATCCGGAGCTGGTCAGCCGGGTGGTGGCCGAGATCCGTGGCCTGGTGGTCGAGCGCGAACGTTTGTTCCAGGGACTGGGCGTCGAGTCCATCCAGGACTTCCGCGCCAAGCGCCGCGCCGGTGAACTGCCCGACGGGCTCCGGGCCGCCGACGTCTTCCTGCTCGTCGACAACTGGGGCGCGATGCGCGCCGAACACGAGTGGGCCGACGCGGCGCTGACCGAGATCGCCTCGCGTGGCCTCGGCGCCGGAGTACACCTGGTGCTCACCTCGGGCCGGTGGAACGAGATCCGTCCGGCCCTGCGCGACAGCATCGGGACCCGGCTGGAACTGCGGCTCAACGACCCGAGCGAGTCCGAGGTGGCGCGCCGGGCGGCGGGCCGTCTGCCCGGCGACGTTCCCGGTCGCGGTCTGATGTCGCCCGGCGTCTACTGCCAGTTCGTGTTGCCCCGCCTGGACGGGCGGGACACCGCCGAAGGGCTGCGCGAGGCGCAGGAGGACGTGCTCGGCAAGATCATCGCGGGCTGGTCCGGTCGACCGGCGCCCAAGGTGCGCCGACTGCCGGCCCTGGTGCGGACGCGGCAGCTCGCCGTCGACCGCAAGCAGCCGCCGACCGCCGTGCCGATCGGGGTCGCCGAGCACGACCTCAAGCCGGTGCATCTCGACCTCTCCGGCGAGGACCCGCACTTCCTGGTCTACGGCGACGCCGGCTCCGGCAAGTCGACGTTCCTGCGTACGTATCTCAGCGGTCTGACCAGCCGCCAGTCGGCCTGGGATGCCCGGGTGGTGCTGTTCGACTTCCGGCACTCCCTGCTGGACGCCGTGCCCAAGGAGCACCTCGGCGCGTACGCGGGTGATCCGGCCACCGCCCAGGCGTACGTCGGTCAGGTCGCCGACAAGCTCCGGGAGCGACTGCCCCCACCCGGTGTCACGCCCCAGCAACTCAAGGAGCAGTCCTGGTGGGAGGGACCCCGGTTCTACGTCGTGGTGGACGACTACGACCTGGTCTCGGGTGGCTCCACCGGGTTGATGAGCCCGTTCGCGGCCTTCGTCCCGCAGGCCCGCGAGATCGGCCTGCACATGCTGTTGGCCCGCCGGGTAGCAGGAAGTTCCCGCTCGGTCACCGACCCGGTGTCCAACCGCATCAGGGACATGGGCGGTAACGGTTTGGTCCTCTCGGGCGACCCGCGTGAGGGCGTGATCCTGGGCGACCTGCGCGCGGCGTCGCGCCCACCGGGCCGAGGTGTGCTGGTCAACCGGGGTAAGCCGCACCGGTTGATCCAGGTCGCGGTACCCGACGAGCCCACCGAAGGCGAACAAAAGAGGGACGAATGAGCGAGCAGAGCCGGATCACCGTGGTCGGGACCCGCCGTCGGGTCGACGTCGCCGTGCCCTCGTGGACCCCTGTCGGCGAGTACGCCGGGCGCCTGGCCACCCTGTGCGGCCAGGACCCGAACGACGTGATGCCACCGGTGTGGTCGCTCGCCCCGGCCGGCGCGGCGGCGCTGCCGCTGGACACCTCACTGGCCGACGCGGGCGTGGTGGACGGTCAGGTGCTCTACCTGAGGGACGCCGCCGGGGAGCCGGCCGACTCCCCGGTGGTGGTCGAGGTCGACGAGGTGGTGGCGGAGGAGACCCACCGCCAGCGCGCGACCAAGCTGCACGCCGGGCCGGCCGCGATCGCCGCGGGTCTGCTCTGGTTGGTCGGCACGGCGGCCCTGGTCGCGTGGCACACGGACGGCGGCGCGGCCGGTGCGATAGCCCTGATCGTGGTCGGTCTCCTGCTGATCGGTGGCTCGTGGGGCCTGACCCAGCAGAAGGGCCTGGTCCCGTACGGGCTGCGCCTGACGGTCGCGGCGACAGCGATTCCGGTGATGGCGGCCGGGGGTGTGCTGGCCGGCCGCATCCTGACCACCGACGGCTACCCGTGGGAGAGCGGACTGGTCGCGGCCAATCTGGCCGGCCTGCTCGCCTTCGCCACCCTGGCCGAGGGGGCGTTGCTCATCGTGGAGATCGAACTGGCCCTGGCCCTGGCGACCGCCGTCCTGATCCGTGGCCTGGCCGCCGACCGCCTCGGCGCGGCAGCGGTGACTGCGGTGGTGGCGATGGCCGTGCTGGCGTTGGCCCGCCGACTGGCGGCGTTCGTGGCCGCCTGGGGTGGGCGTCGCCAGGCCATCAGGACCGGCCTCACCGACGCGACCGTCGAACTGGTGGGGGAGTCCCGTCAGGTGCTGGCGGCGGTGCTGGCCGGTCCGGTATTGGCGCTCGCGGTGGCCCTGCCGATCCTGGGAATCGGACCGAATCCCTTCGCGCTCGGACTGCTGGCCGCGGTCTGCCTGGCGTTGCTGGTCCGGGCCCGGCACTGCGCCTTCACCAGCGAGGTGGTCGCGCTCGGCCTGGCCCTCACGATCGGCGGTTTCGCTCTGGTGCTCGGTCTGGTCCGCGTAATCAGCGCGGGTCCTGGCACGGCGTCGGTGATGCTGGTCCTGGTCGGATCGGCGGTGGTGGTGGCCGGGGTGGGTCTGTGCGTCCTGACCCCGCAACCGGACACCATTCCGCCCCGTGGGCCGGGCCGCTTCGGGCCCCGTAAACGCTCCATCGCGGACGTTCTCGGCGCGACCGCGACGATGGCGTTGACCCCGCTGGCGATGGGCGTCTTCGGCGTCTTCGGCAAGCTCCTGACGGTGGGCCGCGACCTCTTCTAGTTTCTGCCCGACCGGCTGAACGCCACCGGGCCCGTGTACGTCGTGCCGAGCGTGATGAGTCGAGGGGATTTCACACGCGCCGCGCGCCTGTTGACCGGTGAGAGGCGTGGCCGCATGGAACTCGCCGCCTTCGCAGTGGCGGTGGTGCTGCTCATCGGGGTCGCCGTCGAGGTGCCGCCCGCGATCGCCGCCGCCGGCCAACTGCCCGGCAAACCGGTGCCCGCCGGCCAGCTACCAACGGTGGTGGCCGCGGCCACGTCCTGCCCCACCCTCACCGCGCCGCGGGTCGCCGGCCAGCTCATGGCCCTCACCGGATTCAGCACCAGCGTCACCGGGCCGGCCATCGCCGGAATGGACGACACTCGCTGGTCGCGGTGGAAGCCGCGGGCGAACGCGCAACGCGACGACACCCGCGACAACATCCTCGCGCTCGCCCACGAGACCTGCGAGATGGTCGGCCAACTGCGCCAGGCCGGCTTCAAGGGCGACCTGTGGGGTCCCGCCATCGCGGCCCAGCGCGGCGGCATCAAGGCGGTGATCGACGCGAAGGGCGTCCCCGCCGCGCAGAAAAAGTTCGTCGACGACGCCACCGGCTACGCCTCCTGGTATGCCGACCAGCGGCAGTTCGACCCCAACGCGCCGAAGGCGGTGCCGTCGCCAACCCGACCGTCGCCCAAACCCGTCTCCATCCCGGCGCGGACCTCGCTGCTGCCGGCCGCTCTGGTCCCGGTGATCAACCGGGCCGGCGGCGTCTGCCCCCAGGTGACCCCGGTGCGGATCGCCGCCCAGTTGCGCGCGGCCTCCAACTTCGACGGCAACCTGCGTACCGAGCAGGGCCAGGGCATCGCCCAGTTCAGCCCGGAGATGTGGACGCAGTACGCCGGACCGAGCGACTCGGTGTGGAATCCGACCGACGCGATCACCGTGCTCGGCTCGGCGATGTGCGACCTGACCAACCAGTTCTCCGGGTTCACCGGCGCGGACCCCTACCGCTTGTCACTGGGCGCCTTCCAGTGGGGGGCGAACACGATCCGGCAGGCGGGGGGCCTGCCTCCCACCTCCGTCGCCCAGTTGGCGGACCTGGTGCCGGCGTACGAGCCGATGTACCGGGAGGTCCTGCAGCTGAACGGTAACCAGGTCAAACCTCCGGTCGCGGCATCGAGCCCGTCGCTGGCCCCGTCGTCGCCCCCCGCGTCCGGCCCGGCCGGCTCCGCAGTCCCGTCCCCACCCCCGTCGGGGCAGCCGGCGCCGCCGCCCTCGGGCGCACCCGCCGCGCCGAAGCAGCTGTACGACCCGGCCAGGACCTACCAGCTCCAGAACGCTTGGGCCGGGGCGATCGTAGAAATACCCGGCACGGACGTGGCCGCGACGAAGTCCGGCACCCGGGTGCAGTTGTGGGCCAACACGCACGGCAAGGACCAGTACTGGCGGATCGCCCCCGCTCCGGTCAGCGGGTACGTGACCATCACCAACAACTTCCTGCACAAGTCGCTGGCGGTGGAGAAGGGTTCCTTGTCCAACCAGGCCTATCTGGTGGTCGCGGACAAGAAGCCCGACAACCCAAACCACCAGTGGAAGTTGTCGGACGCCGGCAACGGCAAGGTGTGGATCACCAACCGCCACTCCGGCAAGGTGCTGGACCTGTCCGGCGACGACAAGAAGCCACCGATGGCGGGCAGCACCTGGAACGGTTACCTGGTCTGGCAGTGGGACCTGGACAAGACGGACGAGGACCAGAAGTGGCTGCTTTTGGCGTCCTGACCCGCGGGTCGGCGGTGCGGTGAGCGATGCGGGTGCTGATCGTTGAGGACGACGCGCAGGTGCGTGCGGCGGTCGCCGCCGCCCTGCGCTCGGCCGGCCTCGCTGTCGACGAGGCCGCCGACTGGCGGCACGCGGACGTCAACCTGAGCGTCAATGCCTACGACTGCGTTGTCCTCGACCGGATTCTGACCGACGGCGACTCGGCCGGGCCGCTGCACGACCGGCGGCGCCGGGGGCTGACCGTCCCGGTGCTCATGCTCACCGCGTTGGACGACCCGCACGACCGGGTGGACGGCTTCGAGGCGGGCGCCGACGACTACGTGTCCAAGCCGTTCTTCACCAATGAGCTGATCCAGCGGGTCCGGGCGCTGTGCCGGCGTGGCGGTGTGATCCACCCTGCGGTGCTCCGCGTCGACGACATCGAGATGGATGTCGCCCGCCGCGAGGTGCGTCGGGCCGGCGTCCTGCAGATCCTCACGCCCAAGGAGTTCGCGGTGCTGGAGATGCTGATGGTCCACGACCCGTCCGTGGTCAGCCGTACCGACCTGATCGAGCACTGCTGGGACGAGGCGGCCGATCCGGCGTCCAACGTGGTCGACGTGATCATCGCGCAACTGCGGCGCAAGCTCGGTGAGCCCACGGTGATCGTCACCGTGCGGGGCGCCGGCTACCGCCTGCTGTCCGCCCGGTGACTCCCCGGCTGCCGGCGGCCGTCCGGCGGCGAAGGCCGTCCAGCGCCGGATCCAGCCGCCGGCCGGTCCCCTTGCAGACCGCCGCTCGGCTGGTCCGGCTGCGGGTATGGCTGACGGTGCTGCTGCTGGTGCTCAACGTGGCCGGGCTCGCCGGCATGGGCGCGGTCGCCCTGGTCATCGACGGCAGGCAGCGCGCCCAGGTGGAGACCGCCGAGATGCAACGGACGGCCAGTACGGCGGTCGCCCTGCTCACCTACGAGTCGGGCGTGCTGCGTCTGCACAACCTCTTCACCGACCCGGCCGGGCAGGGCTCCACCGGCGTCTTTGTCTATGAGGGCATGCGCACCGACGTGACGCTGGTCTTCGCCCACCCGGCCGGGCTGCCGATCATCGCGTCCCATCACCTGCTCGCCCCGGCCCGCGAGGTGTGGCGGACCGGCGCCGGACGGACGCTCCAGGTGCCGGACGTGGACACCGATTCGGTACGCCTGCTGGCCGTTCCGTTCCGCCACGCTGTCACGCGGGCCGTCGCCGGCACCGTGGTGGTGGTCGGCGACCCGCGGCCGGGGAAGCGAGCCCATCGCAATCTGGCCGCGTGGCTCCTGGTCGGCGGATTGGTCTTCATGCTCGTCGCCGGGTTCGGTGGCCATCTGCTGGCCCGCCGCGGCACCCGGCCGGCGGCCGAGGCACTCACCCAACAGGAGCGCTTCCTGGCCGACGCCGCCCACGAGCTGCGCACACCGCTGACCGTGATCCGGGCGACCGCCGAGGCCGCGCTGACCGACCCGGAGCGCAAGAAACCCCCGGACGCCCTGCGTCAAGTGCTGGGCTCGGCGGAGCGACTCTCGGCCGCGGTAGACGTGCTGCTCACCCGCGCCCGCCTGGTGGCCGGGCTGCGGGACCTGCAACGCCAGCCGTTCCGCCTGGACCAGTTGGCCGAGGAGGTGGTCGCCGAGCTGGTCACTCCGCCGCACAGCGCTGCCATCGACACCACTGTCGCCATCACTGACGGCGATCCCACGCTGATCCGGATCGCCCTGCAGAACCTGGTGAGCAACGCCCTGCGGCACGGCCGCATCGGCGCCGAACCCTGCGCCCTCAGCCTCACCGTACGCCCGGGCGAGGTGCGGATCACCGATCGAGGTCCCGGGATCGCCGACAGCGCACCGGCCCGTTTCACCACCGGGGCAGCCGACGGGATCGGCCTCGGCCTGAGCATCGCCGCCTGGGTCGGCCTGGAACACGGTGGTCACCTCCGGCTGGAGGCCGTGCCCACTGGCGGCACGCTGGCGGTGCTCACCCTTCCTCGGCAGAGCGGGAACCTATGACGAGCCGTCCGGTCGTACGAGCCACCACCGCCCGTCGCGCCCCCGTCCGTTCGTCTCGCCCGGCGTGCGGTCACCCGCGTACTCGTAGAGGGGCCACCCGCCCAGCGTGAGCTGAATCCGGCCGTCTGGTCGCCGGTACGTCCCGATCAACTGCCTGTTGATCCCCTCCAACCGCAGATCAGGCGCCCAGGACACCGGCGGCCACTGATCGGCGCACGGGCCCGTGCAGGCGGATCGGGGCGGCGAGGAGTCGTCGTCGGACGATCGGTAGAGAGCGTATCCGCGGCCGTCGATGACGATGTCGCCCTCGGTCCGCGAGGTGATCGCGAAGAGACCGGTGACCCGTGGGGTGGCCGAGGGCGCCATCGCGACGGGGGGCGGCGCTGGGGTTGCGCAACCGGCCAGGACCAGCGTCGTGGCCACGACGACGGCAAGCGGAGTGCGGGCCGGGAACATCACGAAAACATCATCCTTCTCCGTCCACCATGTCTCACAACATCATGTACGGGAGGTGCCATGAGTCGCGCGGCCGCACTGACAGCCCTGGCTCTCATCCTGCTGGTGGCCGCCTGCGGCGAGCGGGCAGACGCCTCCACTGTCGAGGTGTCACGCTGCGAGGCCCGGATAGCAGTCTTCGGCCCACTCTCCGGCGCCGCGGCCAACCTCGGCCGCAACATCGAGCACGGCGTGCGGCTGGCTCTCAACCAGTACAACGCGGCTCATCCCGCCTGCACAGTGGAACTTGCCGCCTTCGACACCCTGGCCGATCCGAAGCGGGCGCCCGCCGCCGCCCAGGAAGTCGTGTCCGACCCCCGCATCCTCGGTGTGGTCGGCCCGGCCTTCTCCGGCGAATCCGAGGCGGCCGTACCCCTGCTCGATCAGGCCAAGATCGCTAGCATCACCCCGTCGGCGACGGAAGCCAGCCTCAGCACGCGGGGCTGGACCACCTTCCACCGCCTGATCGGCAACGACGCCGAGCAGGGTCCGGCCGCCGGCCGGTACATCGCCGGGGTGCTCCGGGCGAGCAAGGTGTTCGTCATCGACGACACCGGAGCGTACGGGCACGGCCTGGCGAGCGAGGTCATGGGCGTCCTCGGCGAGCGGGTCGTCGAATCCGGCACCGTTCTGCCAGCCCAGGAGGACCTCACCGCCGTGGTCACCCGGATCCGGGCGGCCGACCCGGACGTGATCTTCTTCGGCGGCTACTACGACGAGGCCGGGCGGCTCCTCCGCCAGGTACGGGCGGCCGGCGTGACCGCCCCCTTCGTCGCCGGTGACGGCGTCAAAGACGAGGGCTTCCTCCACACGGCGGGCCAGCGGGCCGCCCAGGACGCGATCATCACCTGCCCGTGCCGGCCGCCGGAGACGTTGCCGGCCACGTTCATCCAGCAGTACCAGGCCGAATTCGGCGGGCTGGAACCGGGCACCAACAGCGCCGAGGCGTACGACGCCGCCACCGTCTTCCTCAACGGCATCGGCTCGAACCACCTGAGCCGGTCCTCGATGGCCGCGTACGTGTCGGCCTACGACCAGCCCGGCATCACCACCAGGATCGCATTCACCCCGTCCGGTGAGTTGACCGCCTCGTCGATCACCGTCTGGGCCTACCGGGTCCGCGACACCCAGATTCTGGGCGAACGCCCCATTCCCTGACCACTTCCTTCAGTACTCACGAAGGGAACGCCGGCATGACGATCGCCATCGCGCCGCCCCGCCGCTCCTGGCTCGTCGGCCAGCCGCTACGCACCGACGACGCAACCCGCCGCGCGGGTGGAACCGGCGTCCTGCCCGCACTGGCCCAGGTCACCGCGGGCCGGCACCCCCTCGCCGAGGCGACGCTCGCCTGGCAGTGCCTGCGACCACGCGGCGGCGAGGCCGCCGAGATAACCCGGGCGGCGGTACGCGGTGGGAGCACGCCGACCTACCTGCCAATCGCCTACACCGGTGACGACCTGGTGGCCGGCCGCCTGGTCCGCGTCCTGAACGGCCTCACCTGGGCGGTGGTGGCCGGTCGGCCCGGCGACTGCTGGGTGGGCGTCCCGCGCGGCGACTACCATCGCGTTCAGCGGGCGCTGGGCGGCACGTGGCGCCGCTATCGCAAGGACTTCACCGAACACACGACGACTGTCACCGACCCGTCGGCCGCCGCCGCGCTGTGGCGTATGGCCTTCCTCCTGCACGGCCGTCCCACCGCCACCAACGCCTTCTATCTCCCCATGCCCGTCCCGGAAGCCGCCGACATGCTGCGCCGGGCAGCCCAGATCCTGCTCGCCACCGCCGATACGGACCCCTGCGCACGAGGCCGCCGCTCCGTCGTCATCACCAACTCCGCCGACGTCCGCCGTCTACTCACCATCGCGATCGCCTAGCGGCGGCGGCCGCCCCGAGCCATCGCCTATCTGCACCTGCAATGCGGACGCAGTGACGGCGGAATCGACAGGTCTTCGACGGAGTGCCGGTGCCGACCCGTCGCCGTGTCCTCGGGCGCGGGAACGACAACATCGCGATCCACGAGGCGCACATTCTGCTCGACGTCAGCAACGTCCGCTTCGTGGCCTGATGCTCCTACCTCCCTTGATCTTGCGGTTGGATGCCAGTAGGGGATCAGGGACTGGCGGATGCATTCACTAGCCGTCTTGCCGGCGACCACTGCGCGGGAACGAGAGCAACCACAGCGCTTGTCGGAGCGCCGAGGGCTGTCGACCCGTACCCGTCAGGGGTCATCGTCGTCGAGAGGGATTGGTTCGAGTGCAGGCAGGGGCAACCAAAAGACCGGGATCGTCAGGGCGAAGATTGCCAGCCCCAGTACGGGGATGACCGCGCCTGCGGCAGCGCCGAGGAGGGTCAGCAGTGGACCCGCGAGAAGACGCCTGCTCACGATCCGTCCTGCTGACTCGCTGACTCGTCGGTGCAGTACTCGCGGTGCGCGCAGAGCGTATTGCCAGATCGCGCTGAAGAAGATGGTGCCGAGTGCGAACGGGCCACCGAAGAACAGCAAGGCGAGCGGCTCGCCCTGCCCATCGCGAAATGCCGCGGCGAGTACAGACGCCGCGAACGGCACGAACGCCACAGTCATCAGAAGCACAGTGTTGAGCAGTAGCAGACCTCGGTCAGCTGCGACGATTTGGTCGAACAGGACGTGGTGGTTGACCCAGATCGAGGCGACTAGGAGGAAGCTCAGCGCGTACGCCACGAACGAGGGCCACAGTTCGGCGAGAGCCCGTCCCAGGTGGGCCGTGTCCTCCGGTGGCTGGATTTCCAGCACCAGCAGTGTGATGGAGATGGCGAAGACACCGTCGCTGAAAGTGACGGTTCGCCCGGGGTTTCTGCGGGCGCTCTCCTGAAGTGCTGCCTCGTCCGCCGGCTGCCCCCGTCGCCGGAAGTACCACCTGCCTGACATCAGTGGATCCCGACGACCGCTGGCCTGTCGTCATCCGACCGTGTCGTGCGGCTCAACGACGGTGCCCGGCCGACTACGGTGTGACGTCGCCGTCGATCAGCACCGCCGGACGCTGCTGTCACCGCAGGGCACGACGCCATGGGTTCGAGCCTAGAGGGCTGATAGAGAAGATTAATCGTGTTCGAGCAGGCCACTATTCGTTTGGGTTGTTTCCGGCGTTGTTGGTACATCGCGGTTGCGGCCTGTGCTGGGCGTCGGCAGGGAGAAGGCCGGAAGCGCGCCTTCCGGACCGTTGTCGCCCGCGTTCGCCGGAGTGCGTAATAACGTAATCGTAGATGTAACGGCTATGTCGCCAGTAGCCGAATCCCGCAATACGATGGGCGGATGAGCTCGACCGCCACGACCCGTCACGGCCTTACGCCAGCGCCGACTGGCTTCAACGTCGTACAGAACTTCATCAACACCGACGGCGGCGGCCAGCCTGACCTTCTCGCTGACGTCGCCACCGCTGAGCAGTGGTTCACCGCCGAGCTGGCCGATTGGTCCGCCACCGCCGGAGTTGCGGCGCCTACCGTCTCTTTCGGGGAGCGGGACCGGCAGCGGCTGGTCGAGCTGCGCGCGCAGCTACGCCAGACCCTGCACCACCGTGGCTCGCCCAGCGACGCGCCGTCCGGCTGGCTCGTCGGTTCAGGCGTCTCGGCTGGCCTGCGGCAGCGCTGCGACGGCACCGTTGTGGCGAGCCCCCAGGGCGCGGGATGGAAGCTTGTCGCCTCACTATTGCTGATCGAGTCGCTCGCCGCCCAGACGTCGAGTCTGTGGCCGCGGCTCAAGGTGTGCCGTAACGAGGCGTGCGGCTCCGCGTTCTACGACCGCTCACGCAACAACAGCGGAGTCTGGCACGACGTGCTGGTCTGCGGCAACGCCATCAACCTGCGGACCTCACGGGCCCGCCGCCGCGCCGCAGCGGCGGCGCCGCCAGACCCTGGCGAGTGACTGGGCAACACTTGTTCTCGACGTCGAGGACGTAGCTTCGCGTTACCGCGAGTGGGGCGGCCCGCGCTGCCCCACGTATTCCGTGTCAGAGGACCTGGTGCACGACGTACTCGATGGTCGGGCCTTCCTGGATCCGGCCCTCGGCTAGGAACAGCGCGCGGTTGACCCAGCTGTAGCGGGGGTCGCCGCTTTCGATGGCCAGTCCGAGTCGGAGGTAGGCGTCGTCGAAGTCGGTTGGAGCGCCGCCACTGATGGCCGCCCGGGTGGCGTCGTTCATCTCGATCAGGCCGGTGCCGTGCAGGTACAGGTCGGCTCCGTCGTCGGTGTGCACCGTGTGTCGTACGTCCGGCCGGGCGTAGCCGTCGCCGGTGACCAGGAGCCAGTCGCCGCCGCCGGAATTGAGCCGCCCGGAGATTCGCGCTCCGACGACGGTGCCCCCGGAGGAGCCAATCACCTGACGAAGGCCCAACGGGGTGTGGCCGATCACGATCGGCGGAGTCACCGCGACGGTCATCCGGAAGATCTCTTCGAGTTTCATCTGTTACTCCGTTTCGGTGGGACGCGGTGCTCGCGGTCCTGGCGTGACGTACCGGATGCTCGGCGCGGACAGGAGGGTGTCCCGACGAACGATCCGGGGGTCGGCCGGGTTGTCGCTGGTGGCGGCCTGAACCCGAGAGGATCGAAGGCAGCCGGTCTGATGGCCCTCTTTCGAGCCGGATCAGAAGGTGATGGCGACCTTGCCGAGGTGGGCGCCGGAGGAGAGGTAGTCGGTGGCCTCGGCCAGGTCGTCGAGGGCGAAGGTGCGGTCGATGATGGGACGTGTGCCGGTGGCATCGATGGCGCGGATCATTTGCTGCTGCTGGGTGCGGCTTCCGACGACCAGGCCGTGCAGCCGGACCTGCTTGAGGTTGAGGGTGCCGGTGGGCACGTCGCCGGAGACGCCGGCCAGGATGCCGATCAGTGAGATCAGCCCGCCGATCCGGGCGGCGTCGATGGACTGCGGGAGGGTGGCCGCGCCGCCCAGTTCCACGACGACGTCGACGCCGCCGCCAGTAAGGTCAAAGACGTGCCGGCCCCAGTCGGGCACGCTGCGGTAGTTGACGGTGTGGTCGGCGCCCAACTGCCTGGCGCGTCGCAGCTTGGCGTCGGAGGAGGACGTCACGATCGCGGTCGCGCCGAGCATCTTGGCGAACTGCAACGCGAAGACAGCGACCCCGCCGGTGCCCATGATCAACACCTGGTTGCCTGGTGTGACCGCGGCGTCGCTCACCAGGGCCCGCCAGGCGGTCAACCCGGCGACGGTGAGCGTCGCCGCCTCGGGGTGGCTGTAGCCCCGGGGCGCCTTGACGAACTGAGCGGCGGGCGCCACCACGATCTCGCGGGCGTAGCCGGCGAGGCCGAGGCCCGGGGTGCGGCTGAAGGTGTCGACGGTCGGCCGGCCGTCGTTCCAGAACGGGAAGAAACTCGCCACCACGTGGTCGCCGGTCACCAGCTCGTCCACCCCTGGGCCGACCGCTTCCACGACGCCCGCCCCGTCGGCGAGCGGGATGTGCCCGACCGGGGTGGTGGCGCTGCGGATGGCCAGGCTGTCGTGGAAGTTCAGGGTGCTGCCGTGCAGGCGTACCCTGATCTCGCCGAACTGCGGCTGGCCCGGGTCGGGCAGCTCGACCACCTCCAGGGGCTTGTCCGTTCCCGGACGTTGCACCACCACGGCCTTCATCGCGTCACCAACACGTCGTTGGTGAAGACGATCTTTCCGTGGCGGCCGGTGGACCGCGCGTGCGCGATCGCCTCAGCGTGCTCATCGAGGCGGTAGGTGGCCTCGATGCGCGTCGACAGCACCCGGTCGGCGATCAGGTCGATGATCTCTGCGTAGACCTGTTCGATCTCGGCGCGCGGGGCGGAGTCGAGCCAATTGTTCAGCCAGAACCCGTGTACGTGCAGGTTCTTGAAGTTGAGGTACATCGGGTGCACGGCGATCGGTTGTCCGCTCATCGCCGCGAAGCTGACGATGTCCGCCTCGCGCGCCAGGAACGGCGCCAGCTCCGCGACGAGCGGACCGCCGACCCCGTCGAGCAGCAGAGAGACCTTCTCGTCACCGAGCGCCTCGCCGACCCCGGCGGTGAGGGCGTCGTCGCTGACCACCACCGCGTCGGCGCCGGCGTCGAGCAGCGGGTCCGCGACCCCGGGCCGACGCACGATGTTCAGCGTCCGCAGGCCGGCACGGCGGGCGAGCGCGATGATGAAGGCGCCGAGACCGGAGTTCGCCGCGGTCTGGGCCACCCAGGCGCCGGGCCTCAGGTTGCCGTAGCGCAGTAGCAGGTGGGCGGTGGCCGCGTTGATCCCCACCGTGGCCAGTTGCACCGGGTCGATGTCGCGACCGACCCGCACCACGAACCGTTCGGCAATCACAATTTCCTGCTGCCAGGTGCCCGGCTGCCCCGACGGCAGGACCAGCACCCGATCGCCCTGCTCGACCGCCGTCACGCCGTCGCCGACGTCGATGACCCGGCCGACGCCCTCGGAGCCGGCCGGCGATGGCAGCGCCGGCCGGAACGGGTATCGACCGTCGGTCAGCATGAAGTCCGAGGGGTTCAGCGGTGCCGCTTCGATGGCCACCCGGACCTCGCCGGCACGCGCCGGGGTGGGTTCGGCCTCGACCAGGCGCAGCGAGTCCGGAACGCCGTACTCGCTGAACTGGATAGATTTCATTGCTCGTCTCCTGATGAATGATCAGTGCCCAGTGACGCAGCCGTAGCTGTTTTGACTGCGATGACTCCGTGGTTGTGACGTGACCGAGAACCTCGTCAGGCGGGTCGTGCCTGACCGGTGGACGCACTGGTGCCTCCGTCGACGGGCAGGATCACCCCGTTGACGTATCGGGCCGAGTCAGAGGCGAGGAAGAGCACCACCGGGGAGATGTCGTCGGGCTCCGCGATGCGCCCGAGCGCGACCCTCGCCTCGAACTGCCGTAGCAGTGTGTCGTTACCGGTCACGCCCGCGACCGGCTCGGTGTTGGTGAGCGACGGCGCCACGGCGTTGACCCGCACACCTTTGGCGCCCCAGTCCAGGGCGAGCGCCTGCACGAACAGCGAGACCGCGCCCTTCGAGGCGTTGTAGATGGGCGAACCCCAGTCCCCGCGCAGGCCCGACACGCTGGAGGTGGCGACGAAACTTCCGCCCGTCTTGGCCAGCTCGGGCAGTGCCGCCTGCGCCAGGTGGAAGAAGCCGTCGATGTTCGTGCGGCGCAGCTGCTCCCAGTCGGACGGGGCAACGTCGGTGATGTCGCCGGGGATGTAGCTCGCCGCGTTGCTCACGACCACGTCGAGGCGCCCGTACCGGTTGACCATATCGGCGATCAACGCGCGCACCGCGTCGCCGTCGCCGATGTCCAGGGTGCTCGCGCTCGCCTTGGCGCCGATCTCCGTGACTGCCGCGTCCAGACGCGACGTGGTCCGGCCCGCGATGACGACGTCCGCGCCGGCCGCGGCGAAGTCCTTGGCGACCTGCAGACCAATGCCGCTGCCGCCGCCGGTGACCAGAACCACCTTGCCGGTGAAATCGAAGGTGACGTTTGACATGGCTACCTCTTTCGTAGGGGTGTTGAGAATGCGGTCCAGGAGAAGGGCCGCCGGTGGTTGCTTTCGGCGGCAGGGGTCCACGAGCCGTCGTGTTCTTTCATGTGAGCGAGGTGCGGTGTGCGGCTGGTTCGCTCACCGGTCCGGCAGGAGGTGATCGTCGGCGGACTGGAGTCGATGCTGACGGCGCAGCTCGCCGAGCAGATCGATGAGGTCACGAACGTCCTGCGGGCGGGTGCGCCACGACGACACCGAGATCCGCAGAACCCGCCGGCCACGCCACACGCCCCCGCCGAACCACGTACGCCCGGATTCCTGCGCGGCGCTGATGACGCGGACCGTCTCGGCGTCAGTTGCGCCCGAAGCGATGATCTGGTTCAGGACGACCCGGTTGTGCACCGTGTAACCGGCCT